>NZ_JAYLAA010000020.1:0-107167 GCF_035819015.1 Chryseobacterium salviniae
CCCCCCCCCCCCCCCCCCCCCCCCCCCGAAACTACAAAAAAGCGAGTAGCGAAAGCGGGAAAAAGCTTCAAATAAAAATAAAATATTACTTTTCAATGTAATCAAACTGTTTCTTAAAATTATAAATGCATTTTGACGCAGTCAAAATTCCTAAAAAATGAAGACTATCTCCGGTCTGAAAAATAGTCTCATACAATTAAAGAAAATACTGCAATCCGGATTTGTACCGGTTCAGCCTGTCCGGCAAACCGTTGTAGCCGCCGTTGATTGTTTTCGTGATTTTTTTGAAAACGACCAGATTGGTTCCGGAATCTATATTTTTGGTAATGTCTATCTGATCTGCCAAAGCATTCAGGTTTCTGCTGCTCCAGAACCAACCGGCACTTTCCGCAGCATTTTTTAACTGGATATCATTACATTTTGTAACATTTTTCCCGCCTAACAATATAGGATTTGTAATAAAATCGGTTCCCAAAGCAAGTGATACGGATTTATAGTTGGCTCTTCCTGTAATCTGGATCAAGCCTCTTCCTTTAAATCTTACACCATCTCCTTTTTGGGTATTTCCCAGGTCTTTTCTGCCTTCGTAAGCACTGCCGCTCGCAAGCTCTTCCGTGTAGAAAAGACCTCCGCTTTCGTGGCCTACCTGTGCCAGAAAGTTGAGCATTCTAGAAGGCGTATTGATGGAAAACCTGTCGAAAGTTGCTATTACATACGGTAAGAATTTGGAGGCATAGGCAGATTTGGCGCAGGTTGCTTCTTTGAGTTGTCCAAGTGTAAGCATGATTATTGTTCTTTAGTTGATGGTGTAAAACTATCTCTAAAAAACAAAACAAATAACAGGGGTTTTACGATTTTTCAGTACGTATTTTTACGGGATTTTATTCTTCACATGCCTTCCACACTGCATCATTTTGAGGTACTGGTGCGGTAATTTCAACTTTTTCTTTGGTTACGGGATGAATGAATTCCAGTTTTCGGGCATGAAGGTTTATTCCGCCGTCCGGATTTGAACGTGCTGCCCCATATTTGAGATCGCCCTTAATCGGAACACCGATTTTAGAAAGCTGGGCTCTGATCTGATGGTGGCGTCCTGTTTCAAGATCTATTTCCAGAAGGAGATAATTATCAAGGCTTTTGATAACGTGATAAGTAAGAATCGCTTCTTTTGCGCCGTCTGTTGCTTTCGGGAAGACAATCGCTTTATTATTTTTTTCGTTTTTTTTTAAAAAATGAATTAATCGCTGGGTTTCTGGAATCATTTCCTTAGCTACAACTGCCCAATACGTTTTTTTGATTTCACGGTTTTTCACCATTTGCGTGAGCCTGGACAACGCTTTGGAAGTTTTAGCATAAATTACCAGTCCGGAAGTTGGCCTGTCTATACGATGAACCAAACCAAGAAATACATTTCCCGGCTTGTCATCTCTTTTTTTGATAAAATTTTTTATTAATTCAAGCAAAGACTCATCTCCGGTTTTGTCACCCTGTACCAATTGGCCGACCTTTTTGTTAATCACCAGAAGATGGTTGTCTTCATACACAATTTGTTCCTGCATTTTTTACTGACGATAATTGGGCCTGTTTGCAAATGAAAGGATAATTCCACCGAGAAGACCTAACGTTTTAATTCCTGATATTTTCCAGTCTAAAGGGAAAAGTGCTCCCACGATACATAATCCTGCTGCAGCATACATGCCGTACATGAAATTCTTTGTCGTCATCATCGGGGCCTGAAGAAAAAAGCTTATTCCGATAAGCACATAGAAGACTTTTCTGGAAAGCAATACATTGATTTCCGGAGAAAACAGATTAAACCAGCCTGCTAAAAGACATAATACTGCTGCAATTGAAAGTATTCCCTGAGTTGTTTGTTGGTTATTCATAAATTAATAGCTTTCATTTTCGTTAGGGAAATTCTGATTTTTAACATCTTTCACGTATTGTTCTACAGCGCCGGTAATTTCTGTGTAAAGATCAAGATATCTTCTTAAAAATTTCGGGCTGAAACCTTTGTTCATCCCAACCATATCATGATACACAAGGACCTGCCCATCGCAATGCGCTCCTGCCCCGATTCCGATGGTCGGAATGGAGATTGATTCCGTTACTTTTTGGGCTAAATCTGCAGGAATTTTTTCTAAAACCACTGCGAAACATCCTAATTCTTCGAGCAACTGTGCATCTGCAATTAATTTTTCGGCTTCAGCTTCTTCTTTAGCCCTTACTTTATAGGTTCCGAATTTATAAATGGATTGTGGCGTTAAACCTAAATGTCCCATTACAGGAATTCCTGCATTGATAATTTTCTTGATGGATTTTGAGATTTCTTTTCCTCCTTCAATTTTCACGGCATGCGCTCCGCCTTCTTTCATCATTCTCACGGCAGACTCCAAAGCTTTTTCCGGATTGCTCTGATACGTTCCGAAAGGCAGATCGGCAACCACCAATGCCCTGTCTGTTCCTCTTACTACACTTTGAGAGTGATAAATCATCTGATCCAGCGTTATGGGAAGCGTGGTTTCAAATCCCGCCATTACATTGGCTGCAGAATCTCCTATCAGCACTGCATCAATTCCTCCGGCATCCACCATTTTTGCGGTAGTATAATCGTATGCGGTAAGCATGGTTATTTTTTCCTTGTCAAATTTCATTTTGCGCAAGGTTTCCGTCGTAACTTTCTTAATTTCAGAATGAACAGACATATTGTATCTATTTAAAAGTTAAAAAGTCGGCCCTGAGCCGACTTAAAGTTTGTATGATTTTATAAAACTACGTGACCGAGTTTCATTAATTTGTCGTGATTGAGAATTTTTATATTTCGCCCGTCTACTTCAATGAGATTGTCTCCTTTAAATTCGGAGATAAGACGAATGGCACTTTCGGTAGCCGTCCCTATGATGTTGGCAATTTCTTCTCTTGTTAACGATATTTTGATAAAGCCTTCCGGGTCTACCCCAAGCTTTTGTTCCAGAAGAAGCAGTATTTCTGCGAGTCTTTCCCTAACGGTTTTCTGCGCGAGGAAAGTAATGGTATTGGAAGATTCTCCCAACTCATAGGAAATCTTCTGAAGCATAACGAAAGACAACTGAGGATCTATTTCAAGAAGATACATAAACACATCTGCAGGCAGAAAAGTAGCTTCAATATCGGTCATGGCTTCCGCTTTTGCCTGGAAATTTTCTCCACACAGCAAAGAACGATAACCGATGATATCACCTTCTTTAATAAATCTTAAGATCTGGTCTTTTCCGAATGCTCCTGATTTTGATAATTTCGCTGCTCCTTTTTCTAAAACGAATACTCCTTTAGGAGTTTCTCCATCCTCAAAAATCGTTTCATGTTTCTGGAAAGTAAACTTCTTCTTGGCGTTGACATATTTTTCAAAATCAGCGCTGGAAAGTCTCTCTTTAAATGATTTATCATTAAAAACTCTGGCGAACCTTTCTTCGATGGCAATCTGTTGTTCCTGCGACATTTTATATGACATTTATCACAAAAATAGAACTTTTTAACACGATAAACAAAAAAAATTGTTATAATTTTGTAGTTCAATAATTTATGAAGGTGAGCGAGAACTGTTTTCATTGTGGCCAAGGTATCGAAAAGGAAAGAATTTTATTTGATGAGAAGGCTTTCTGCTGTAACGGTTGTAAATCGGTCTATGAAATTCTAAATGCTAATAATTTAAATAATTTTTACGAGCTTAATAAAAGAGCGGGAATTCGTCCCGGTGATGAAAATTCCGGGCAATTTGACTATCTGGATACACCGGAAATATTTGAAAAAGTTACCGATTTTTCGGAAGGAAATACCAGTCTCGTCACTTTCAAGATTCCCGTGATCCACTGTTCTTCATGCATATGGCTATTGGAAAGCCTTCATACATTGAACAAAAACATTAAATATTCACAGGTTAATTTCACGAGAAAGACACTACAGATTTCATTTAACCATAACGAATTAAAACTAAGTGAATTAGCCAACTTCCTTACCAACTTGGGCTATAAGCCCGTCATCAGTCTTGAAACCGCGGATAAAAATGTTGAGCACCTCGATAAATCGCTTCTGGTGAAGTTTGTGATTGCTGCTTTTGCTTTTGGAAACGGAATGTTTCTGGCCTTCCCCGAATATATCGGCGGTGAAGATTACTGGATGGAGCATTACAAAGGACTTTTCCGTGCGCTGATGTGTTTGCTGGCAATTCCCGTAGTAGTTTACTCAGCTTCAGATTATTACAAATCAGCCTGGTACGGTTTGAAAAATAAAATTGTAAACATAGACGTTCCCATCGTCTTGGGAATTATCGTACTCTTCGGAAGAAGCCTCTATGAAGTAGCCACCGATTACGGTCCGGGATATTTTGACACGTTGTGCGGATTACTGTTTTTCATGCTTTTAGGGAAAATTTTCCAGAAACGGACTTACAATGCGCTTTCTTACGACCGGGATTATAAATCATTTTACCCTATCGCCGTTACAAAAGTAGATTTTGAAGGAAAACAGGATAATATTCTTCTTTCGGAAATTAAAATAGGAGACAGAATTTTAGTAAGAAACCAGGAAATTATTCCGGTTGACGCAATTCTGATTAACGGTGAAGGGAATATAGACAACAGTTTTATCACAGGTGAAAGTGCCACTATCAGCAAACAGCCCGGAGATAAAATTTATGCCGGCGGAAAACAGATCGGATCTTCACTCGAACTGGAGGTAATCAAAAATGTAGACCAGAGCTACCTTACCCAGCTTTGGAATAAAGAAGCTTTCAAAAAACATGAAACCGGACTTGATACACTGACGAATAACGTCAGCAAATATTTCACATTCATTATTTTAGGTATTGCTTTAATCTCAGGAGTTTACTGGTATTTTATTGATCTTGATAAAATGTTCCAAGTGATTTCCGCCATCCTGATTATCGCCTGCCCTTGTGCTCTTGCATTGTCTGCACCCTTTACTTTCGGACACATTATGAGGATTTTAGGCCGAAATAAGTTTTATGTAAAAGACACTATCACCATTGAAAAAATTGCTAAACTCGATACGATTGTTTTTGATAAAACAGGAACCATTACCCACAGAAAAAAATCCAATATCACCTACGAAGGAGCAGAGATTAAAGAATTTGACCTCCTGAATATCAAAACGCTTCTAAAGAACTCCAATCATCCATTATCAAAATCCTTATATGATTTTATTGAAGTGAATGATGATTACTACCAGGTAGAACATTTCAGGGAAATTTCAGGGAAAGGCTATGAAGCAATGGTGAGAGGAAATCTATATAAAATTGGCTCGGCAAAATATAATAACCAGGATTCAAAAAATCTTGAAACTGCTGTTTATATCAGCAAAAATAATGAGTTTATCGGTAAATTCATTTTTAAAAATGAGTACCGCGAAAATCTGAAAAATCTATTTAAAAAACTTACAGGCTACCACATTTTCATTCTTAGCGGTGACAATTCTTCGGAAGAAAACCAGCTTAAAGAACTGATTCCTTCATACAAAGGAATGGCATTTAACCAAAGCCCTGAAGACAAGCTGAATTATATTAAAAACCTTCAGGATCAAAACTTTAAAGTAGCCATGCTGGGTGACGGATTAAATGATGCCGGAGCTTTAAAGCAAAGTAATGTAGGAATAGCAATTGCGGACGATACCAATAGTTTCACCCCGTCTTCCGATGTTATTATGAATGGTGAGAAAGTGGTACATCTCGACAAATACCTGAATGTATGCAAAGGATCCATGACAATTGTGAAGATGACATTCATAATCAGTTTTCTTTATAATGTTGTTGGTTTAAGTTACGCAGTTACAGGACATATGCATCCTCTTTTTGCCGCTTTGATTATGCCGGCAAGTTCCATAACGGTTGTTTCTTTCACTACACTTTCCACCTGGATACTGGGCAGGAAATATTTTAAAAACCCCGCTTAAACGCCCTTATTTAGACTGGTTTTAAATTAGCCAAAACCCATATTTCGTGACGAATATCATTATTTTTCACTAAATTTGAACCCCGAAAATAGGTTAATTTTGTTGTCTAATGGATATTCTATATTTAATGATCCTATGCAGTGTTTCTTTGGCTGCAGTTTTCCTGGTCGTGTTTATAGTATACGCCAGAAAAGGACAGTTTGAGGATGATGAATCCCCGGCTGTTAGAATTCTTTTCGACTCTGATGAAATCAGGGAAAAACAAGAAACTGGCAACAAAGAAAACGATGATGAAAAGGGAGAAAGTAAAAAAATTGAAGAAAAAAGTGAATAGTTGATATGGAAACACAAAAGTTTAGTTATGACAACAGTATTGTCCGGGCATTCCTTTATGCGACCGTCGTTTTCGGGATCATAGGGTTTTTGTTTGGGCTTACGGCTGCATTAATGCTTTTCTACCCAGAGCTTCCGGAGTTTTTATTTGGAACAGATGATACAACCATTAAGAGTTTAGGTGGCGGCATCGATGGGTTGATAAACACGAATGGCGCTTTCGGATTCGGAAGAATCAGAATGCTGCACACGACTACTGTTATTTTTGCATTCGTAATGAATGTCGTTTATGTAGGAGTATATTATTCTTTACAGCGATTATTGAAAACAAGAATGTACAGTGATACGCTGTCATGGATCCACTTCTGGACATGGCAGATCATGATCCTTGTAACGTATGTTACTTTCTTTATGGGGATCAACACCTCTAAGGAATATGCAGAACACGAATGGCCGATCGATATTTTAATTACCATTTCATGGTTGATTTTCGGGGCTAATATGTTCTTAACGATAGCTAAAAGAAGGGTAAGACATTTATACGTTGCTATCTGGTTCTACATCGGAACATGGATTGCCGTAGCGATGCTTCACATCTTTAATAACCTTGAGGTTCCGTTATCTTTCACAGGATGGAAATCTTATTCAGCTTATGCCGGGGTAAAAGATGCTATCGTACAATGGTGGTATGGTCACAACGCGGTTGCGTTCGTACTGACCACTCCTGTTTTAGGTTTGATGTATTATTTCCTGCCTAAAGCTGCAGACAGACCGGTATTCTCTTATAAATTATCGATTATTCACTTTTGGTCTTTAATCTTCGTTTATATCTGGGCCGGGCCTCACCACCTTCAGTATACAGCTCTGCCGGCTTGGGCACAAGCGGTGGGAACAGGTTTCTCAATTATGCTTATTGCTCCGTCATGGGGAGGTATGCTTAACGGGCTTCTTACTTTAAGAGGAGCGTGGGATAAAGTAAGAGAGAATCCTATTCTTAAATTCTTCGTTGTAGCGGTAACGTGTTACGGTATGGCAACGTTTGAAGGGCCATTATTGGCAACTAAAAATATTAACAAAATCGGGCACTTTACAGACTGGGTAATCGGGCACGTACACTTAGGTGCATTGGGATGGAATGGTTTCATGGCATTCGGTGTAATCTATTACCTGATCCCAATCTTATGGAGAACGAAATTATATTCAACAAGACTTGCTAACTGGCATTTCTGGTTGGGAACTTTAGGGATTATTTTCTACGCAGTTCCAATGTATATCTCTGGTTTCACACAAGGATTAATGTGGAAGCAGTTCAACCCGGACGGAACCTTAGTTTGGAAAAACTGGCTGGATACGGTAACTGCGGTTATCCCATATTTTAAAATGAGATTCTTTGGAGGGTTCTTATATCTTTCAGGAGCTGTCTTAATGGTAGTAAACCTTATTGCTACGGTAAGAAAAGGATCTTTCCAGAAAGATGTACCTGCTGAAGCCCCTGCATTGGCAAACATCAGCGGAAAGCGTAAAGAAGGAGAAGGAACTCACCTTTGGCTGGAAAGAACTCCTGTACTTATGGGTATCCTTTCTTTACTGACGATTTCTATCGGTAGTATGGTTGAAATTATCCCAACCCTATCCCTTAAGAAAAGTGTACCTACGATTTCTGCAGTGAAGCCTTATTCACCGCTTGAATTAGAAGGTAGAGATATTTATATCAGAGAAGGATGTAATGCATGTCACTCTCAGATGGTAAGACCATTCAGAGATGAAATCGTAAGATTCAACGGTAAAAACGGACAGTATTCCAAAGCCGGAGAATTCGTTTATGACAGACCGTTCCTTTGGGGATCTAAGAGAACCGGGCCTGATTTACACAGAGAGGGTGGTAAAAACCCAAGTTCGTGGCATTACAAGCACATGTATAACCCAAGATCAACCTCAGCGGGTTCTATCATGCCTCGTTATCCTTGGTTAATTGCTAACGACCTGGACAGATCTAAAATGGTTGACAAAATGAAGCTTATGAAGAGCGCATTTGAAGTGCCTTATACAAAAGCTGAAATTGATTCTGCAAACTCTTGGGCAAACAACCAGGCTACGAAGATTGTAAGAGATATATTCTCTGAAGCATCCGACCTCAAAGATGCGTATGCAAAAAGACCAAAAGGTGAATTGGAGAAAAAAGAGATTGTGGCTCTTATTTCTTACCTTCAGAGATTAGGAACCGATATCAAAACAACGGAAATTAAAACAGCAAGTAATAACTAACATTAAAAAGTTCCATCATGATACCTCAGAACTTTAAAGATATATTATCCAATACCGACAATGCTGGCTTTTACCAGACCTTGGCTCTGATTTTCTTTATGCTGTTCTTCATAGCGCTGGTAGTATATGTTTTTAGCAGACCTAAAAAATATTATAAAGAAGAAGAAGAAGCTCCTCTGAGTGACGATCAGGATGATGATTTTAATTTAAAAAATTAACAACTTATTATGAAACAAAGAACACCGGTTTTTGTAAACATCTTAATAATAATCGGACTTTTAATAGTTTTTTATTATCTGTTTGTACAGAGTTATGAGTTTCTGGGCTCGCCTTACTTCTGGGGAACTGTAGTAATTGCCGGTATATTGGCATACATCCACAGTGCTATCGGAGACCTTATTGAGAACAATAAATTTAAAAAATTATCTCCTGAAGAAAAGGCAGCTTATCTTGCAGAAAAGAAAGTGCCTTATTTCACAAGATTATATAATGCGGCATTTAAAAAGCAATCTGCTGCTGAAGAAAAAGACATACTTATCGACCACGGTTTCGACGGAATTATGGAGCTTGACAACCAGTTGCCGAAATGGTGGGTAGGTTTGTTCTACTTTGGGACCGCTTTTTGTATTGTTTATGTTGCAGCATACTCTTTTACAGATTTTGCGCATCCTTTAACGGAATATGAACAAGAATATAAAGAGCAGCTTGCAAGTATTGAAGAATACCAGAAATCTCAGCCTCCTGTAACTATTGAAACTGCTAAATATTCGGCGGATAATATTGCAGAAGGTAAAGAGCTCTTTAAGACAAACTGCGCATCTTGTCACAAGGAAGACGGTAGTGGAGGTATTGGCCCGAACCTTACGGATAACTATTGGATCAACCAACCGGAGAAAACGTTATTTAAAAACGTATTCCATATGGACTGGAACGGATCTCCTACCAATCCTTCGATGAGAGCGTTCGGTAAAAACGGAGAAGTTTCCGGTGCTGAAATTGAAAAGATTGCAGCGTATGTATATCACATCAACCAGGAATTGCCTCCGGTAACACCAGCTCAGGGCGGTGCTGCTCCGCAGGGAACTGAAGCACATTGGGAGAAAGAATAATTTTAACAAAAAATTAAAACATATGAAAAACATAATTTGTTATTACCTTAAAAATAGTAACGAATTATGTTTTTTCTTTTTTAAATACCAGTACATATGTCAGACATAGAAGAAATAGAAGTACGCGGCGGACAGGGACAGGTTCTGGACCCTGAGACTTACAGAGATTCTATAGGCACCATGGATCAGTCCGGGAAAAGGAAATGGGTGTATCCCAGGAAGCCTAAAGGGAAATATACCAATTACAGGTATCTTGTAAGCTTTATTTTATTATTGATTTATTTCTCGGTACCATTCATTAAAATCAATGGGAACCCGATGCTCTTATTTAATGTGATTGACAGGGAGTTCTTCATTTTCGGACAACCTTTCTATCCTCAGGATTTTTTCATTCTTACGCTTGGTGCAATTGCATCTCTTATTTTTATTATTGTATTTACGATTGCTTTCGGTAGAATTTTCTGCGGGTGGATATGTCCTCAGACAATTTTCCTAGAAATGATTTTCCGTAAAATAGAATATGCTATTGAAGGAGACAGAAACAAACAGATGAAACTCGACAGGCAAGAATGGAACAGCGAGAAGATATGGAAAAGAGGACTGAAATGGACCATTTACCTTATTATCTCATTAATTATCACCCATTTTATGTTCATGTATATCGTTGGATATAAAGAAGTTTTCAGGATTGTTTCGGAAGGCCCGTTTGCCAACCCTACCAATTTCATAGTGATGATTTTGCTTACGGCTGCGTTTTACTTTGTATTTGCGTGGTTCAGGGAGCAGGTTTGTACATTGGTTTGTCCTTATGGAAGATTACAGGGTGTACTGATCGATAAAGATACCGTAAATGTTTTCTATGATTTTAAAAGAGGTGAAAACAGAGCGAAATGGAGAAAAGGTGAAGACCGGAGGGCTGCCGGAAAAGGAGATTGTATCGACTGCCATCAGTGTGTGGTAGTGTGCCCTACCGGAATTGATATCAGAGACGGACAGCAGCTGGAATGTGTAAACTGTACAGCATGTATCGATGCCTGTGATGAGGTAATGGAAAAAGTAGGACTTCCTAAAGGACTTATCCGTTATGCAACAGAAAACGAGATTGAAAAAGAAACCAAATTCAAATTTACAGGGAGAATGAAAGGCTTTGCCTTAATTCTTGTATTGCTGACCGGCTTCCTTGGATATCTTCTTTATAACCGTGGCGAGATGGAAGCTAAGTTCATCAAGCCTGCAGGAAGTACATTTTTCGTAAGGGATGGAAAAATTACCAATACCTACAATTATACTTTCCTCAATAAAACGAATGAGAAGAAAATCGTAACCATCAAGGTTATTGAGCCGAAACACGGAGAGGTTATCTACAGTGCATCCAGCAAGATTATTGTTGAACGTGACAAGATTGCCAAAGGAACCGTAAATATCAGCTTCCCGGAAAATGAAATGAACCTTTCCAAACAGAATATCACCATTGGTGTTTATGATATGAAAGGAAATCTGGTAGATTCTTACGAAACGTATTTTGAGGGACCTTTTAAATTACAATTCTAATATCAGAAAACCTCAATAGTGTCCATTGATTCGGGAATATTGAGGTTTTAAAAAATATCAATTTCAAAAATGAAAAAATTCACTTGGGGGCACGGTGTAGTAATCGCATTATTGTCATTCATGGCATTCATACTATCCATGTTATTTCTTTTTCCTAACGGGCAGAAAAATTCTGAAATGGTAACCGATAACTATTATGAAGAAGAACTGAAATACCAGGATGTTATCGATGCTAAAAACAGAGCCGATAATTTACAGGAAAAACCGGTTTACAGACAGGATAAAACAGGTATAACCATTACCTTTCCACAAGATTATAACAACTCCAACACAACGGTAAAATTTGTTTTAAACAGAACCGACGATCAGAATTTAGATATACACAAATCTGTACAGCTTGACGCCAACAAATCATTTTTAATTCCTGCTCAAGTACTAAAACTGGGGAATTATACTTTAAGATTGAACTGGACTAAAGATAAAACAGACTACAGAATGGATTATGATGTGATATGGAAATAGCACTTTTTATATCGGCTATAGCATTGGGATTCGCTTCCGGCTTTCACTGTATCGGAATGTGCGGACCTATTGCCTTGTCGATGGGATTAACAAAAAAACAGGCGACCAACTATTATCTCCAGAATCTTACCTATCAGTTCGGAAGAATTTTTACCTATTCTCTGTTGGGAGCAATTCTGGGAATTATCGGCGAAGGTTTTGAAATGGCAGGAATCCAGAAATATCTTACCATTGCAGTGGGAATATTATTAATTGTAATGGCGGTATTTTCTTTTGGAGGTAAAGATTTTGCTTCAAAAATTCCATTTTTTTCTAAATTTTTATTTAAAGTAAAATCGAATTTGGGAAGGTTGCTTCAAAAGGCAGATTACCGCTCAAGATTTACGACAGGTATTCTGAATGGCTTCCTACCCTGCGGAATGGTTTATATGGCCTTAACGGCAAGTCTTGCAGGCGGAGGAATATGGCAGGGCGCTTTATATATGGCTCTATTTGGTCTGGGCACTCTTCCGTTCATGTTTGCAGTAGTTCTTGCCGGAAATCTCATGAATCAGGCATTCCGGTTAAAAGTACTGAAAGCAATTCCGGTGGTGATGATTATTTTGGGAGGATTATTTATTGTAAGAGGGCTTGAACTTGGAATTCCTTACCTATCACCAAGAGCTGAAGCAATGACTATTTCGAAAGACAATCAGGGTGACTGTCATTTGCCGGGAGATCACAGTACACACAACCATACCGGTACAAATTGTCATTAATTTTTTTTAATATATTAATTGAAACCTCCGGCAAACCGGAGGTTTTTTTACTTTATGAATTCACTGCTATCATTGAATAATATTTAAAAACGATATATATTCATTATTAAATTCAAATAATTACTCGATAAATAATAATATTTTCATATTTTTATAAGTATCTAAAATTTATAATATGCTTATAAAACTACATTTTTCAAAATCCAGAAACTATCTGGTATCAGATTATTTTCGTAAAGTTGCGTTTAAAGGTTTTACGTTGTGCATGTTTTTGCTCCTTTTTATTGCAAAAGCACAAACTACAGTAACAGTCCCCAATCTAACAACAGCAGTTACATTTACAGGACCTTTCGCCAACAGTACCAGAACATACCAGATGATTATTGATGATTCACAACTTACAGCTCTCAACGGCCAGTATCTGACATCAATATCTTTCAGGCTTCCATCTACAGCCTCTAATCCATGGCCTGCTGCAAATACCACCTATCCTGATTATCAGATTTATCTTAGTGATGGTGTAGAGCCTGCAAACCGACAGCTTAATTTTGCAGCAAATATAGTCGGAACACAAACACAGGTTCGCTCGGGTAGTCTTTTAATCCCTGCCGGTTCAGTAAGTAATAACGGTAACTTCACCTTTGAAATTACCTTTACCACTCCATATCTGTATACAGGCACCAATCTTGTGATAGAAGTTCGCCATACCGGAAGCGATGGTACTTCTACGTCGATTGCTGCTGTAGGAACAAGCGCTTCAGGATATGGTACCCTTTTTACTGGATGTTGGGCCAGCACAGGTAGCGTTATGCAGGGAAATTTCACTTATGTAAAAATAAATTCTACCAGTTCACTTTCTGTAAAATCAGTGGAAATAAATGGCGGAGCATCTGTTTATCCTAATCCTGCAAAAGATCAACTTAATGTAAAATCTCCTAACGAGATTATAGAACTTCATATTTACAACATGGCTGGTCAAAAAGTACTTTCTCAAAAAAATTCAGTTAAAAATCCGCAGATAAATATCTCAGTTTTAACTACAGGAAATTACATTCTTCAGACCATTGATAAAAACGGAAATTCAACATCAACCCGATTCATTAAAGAATAAAATGACTTAACTGAATAGCTGTAAAGCAAAATAAAAACCACTGTCGCCAGTGGTTTTTTGCAATATGTTTTATTTAATTTTAATTAATCACATCAAATCGCGCATATTCCGCAACTTTCTTCGGAAGCTTAATTCCTTCTTCCGTCTGATTATTTTCCAGCAAAGCAGCCATGATTCTCGGTAATGCCATTGCCGATCCGTTTAAGGTATGTACCAGCTGAGACTTGCCTTCTGTTTTGTAGCGGCACTTCAATCTGTTTGCCTGGAATGTTTCAAAATTAGAAACAGAACTTACCTCAAGCCATTTTTCCTGTGCCGCACTCCAAACCTCGAAATCATAAGTCATGGCAGAAGCAAAACCAGTGTCTCCGCCACAAAGTCTTAACACTCTGTAAGGAAGTTCAAGATCACTCAGAATTTCTTTAATATGTTCCACCATTTCTTCTAAAACGGCATAAGAATTTTCAGGTTTTTCAATTCTTACTATTTCTACTTTTTCAAACTGGTGGAGACGGTTTAAACCTCTCACATGGGCACCGTAACTTCCCGCTTCTCTTCTGTAACACTGAGAAAAAGCCGTATTTTTTACCGGTAGATCCTTTTCTTCGAATAATACATCCCTGTACAAATTGGTTACGGGAACTTCTGCGGTTGGAATTAAATACAGATTATCCTCATTAATGAAATACATCTGCCCTTCTTTATCCGGAAGCTGCCCTGTCCCATATCCCGAAGCTTCGTTTACTACATGAGGCGGATTAACCTCCATATATCCTTTTTCAATATTTTTATCTAAAAAATACTGAACCAAAGCTCTTTGTAAACGCGCACCTTTTCCCAGATACACCGGAAATCCTGCACCGGCAATCTTCACACCCAGCTCAAAATCGATCAGGTTGTATTTTTTTGCGAGTTCCCAGTGAGGAATTGCCCCTTCACCAAGACCCTCTACATCATGAGACTGGTAAATAATCTCATTGTCATCTGCGGAAGCTCCGCTTTTCACTTTTTCATGGGGAATATTAGGAAGCTGGTATAAAATATTGATGAGTTCCTTTTCTTTGACATCTAATTGCGATTTCAATTCGGCCGTCGACTCTTTAAGCTGTGCTGTTTTAGATTTTGCAGATTCGGCTTCTTGTTTTTTCCCTTCTTTCATTAAAAGCCCGATCTCTTTGGAGATTTTGTTGCTTTCAGCAAGCTGGGAATCCAGTTCAAACTGAATTTTTCTTCTTTCATCATCGGTAGCAATAGCTTCATCTACCAACTCAAGATTCCTGAATTGTCTTTTTTTGAGACCTTCTAAAACGCGCTCTTTGCTGTCGCGCAAAAAATTGACTTGTAACATTTTATTTAGATGTTAGTTATTAGAATGTTGAACACAACAATGCCAACAGTTTTGCAAATGTATAAAATTATTTTACGATTGTAACAACATTCGGGGAACCCTGCTGTTTTGTAAATCTTAAGGTATCGTTATAATAGACTTTCGAGACCTCAAACACGGAGGGTCTCATACTGTATTCGATTCTGAGCTCATCTTCAATAGTATCTAAAACTGTGTTGTTAAGTCTTTTTATAAGCGAAACAGTAATCCTGGACTGATAGATTTTGTTATCAGGATTCAGCGTATCTATCCCAATTCTTCTTGCTCCCGCAATATATTCAATAAAAAGCGTGGAGTCTGCTGTTGCCCGAAGACTGCTGCTCACAGGAGCAATATCTGCACCGCCGTCAATATCATTAAGAGAATAGGTGAAATAAGTAGAATCTTTCTTATTATTAAAAAGATCTCTTCCTGATTTATTTTTCATATAAATATTCAGGATCTGGTCGATATTCTGCAATTCGTCATCATCTGTCCTGCAGCTGAGGAAAGCAAAAAAAATAACCAGAATTCCGAAAAAAATATTCTTCATGTACAGCAAAGATAAAAACTTATTTTCAATTATTATCCTGATTTTATTTGGGGTTTCAGGATATTTAACAGCAATACAATATAAGAATTCACTTTTCAAAGTTTAAATTTTTGACAAAGTTTTTTATTCCTTATTTTTAAGCATTTTCCTTATCAGAATATCCATCTCTTTTTTAGAAAGAATAAAATCCCGAATACGGAATTCAGTGATCTGGTAAAACCTCCAGAATAGCACTCCGGACGAAAGACAATAGGAGGCAGAATTTATCAAACATGCTCCCTTCATTCCCCATTCAGGAACGATATAAAAAGATGAGACGAGGGTAAATATAAGTCCGGCGAGTGATTTTACATTCAAAATTCTTAATTTGTTGACTCCTGCAAAATAATATCCTATAACATTGCTTACGGCTATGGCTAAAATACCGGGTGAAAGCAACAATACAATTTCTTTAGTCTGTCTGAAATCTTTACCGAAAACCATGGCGTACCATTCTGCCGGAATCATCAGCATGATAAAAATAAAAAAAAGCGTGACGAGAAAGCTTATACGCACAGAAATTTTTGTTTTTTCAATTGCATCCTTTGAATCCGTACTGTTTACAACATCTGAATAGAGCACTACCGAAAGACTCCGGCTTACCGTCCAGACGGCCTCGGAAAAGGCAATTCCCACGGAAAATATACCTACGCTTACAATTCCTTTAAAATATTCAAGAAAATAAAATGACAGCCTGTTATTTAAAAATTGGAGAAAAGCGCTAGACTGGGTTTTCCATCCATAGTTTAACAGCTTTGATCCTGTTCCTTTGGTAAAAGATATTTTCTTAAAATCTGCAGATTTTGTTATCTGGAAAGCACTTGTGATGAATAAAATTGTAAAACAGCTTATCTGTGCGGCAAAATAGGCCTTAACTGAAGTGAATTTTATTACATAAATAATAATGATAATAAATAGAATATGAACAACCTGCTGCAGAACCGTATATAGATTGAACAGTTTAATATTCTGCTGCCCTACGAAAAGGTTGATATTGGCCGTTAGTAGAGAAGACGTTACAGAAAGCCCAACAAGAAAGTAGAAATACTCAGCAGCACGGCTAAAACTGAATATTAGCGGAATAAGAATACCTATCAGAATGGCCCAGACGTAAGCGAATGGCAGTATTTCCTCCGTCCTGAATTTCCTTGCAAAATAGCTCATGCTGCTGCCTACAAAAATATTGGCAAAAAAACTGATGATCGTAAGATCTGCAATGACTATGGATATCACTCCTTTTCCGCTGCTGCCCCACATGTTTGTGGAATAAATTACCAATCCGAAATTCAGGAGCAGAATCAAAAACCGGGAAACAAAAGTTTTAAAAAGAGCCTCCTTCATTTTATGCTAATGATTTTTTGATGAAGGTGATAAAATTATCTTTAATGCCATTCCAGCTATACTTTTTCTCATACTCATTCCTGGCGTTTCGGGCATGTTCCGAATAGAACTGTGGATTATTCACATATTTTAAAATACATTCTGAAATTACATCCGGATTTTCAGGATCAACCAAAAAACCAAATTTTGAAACATCAACATGCTGCCGTGTAGCTTTTAAATTGGTGTAAATGACAGGTTTTCCGGAGGCTGCATAATAAAAAATCTTAATCGGCAGGCAATGATGGTTTTCGTAATTCAGCGTTCTTAGATCAAAACAGATATCGGCTTCGGCATACGCTTGCGTAAAGGTTTCAAAAGAAGTCGGTTTTTCGATTTTGATATTTTCAAATTGATATTTTTTTATCTGTTCGGAAAAATATTTTCCGTCTCTTTCTTTTCTTGAACCACCAATTAGAAGAATTGAGATTGTAAGGTGTGGTGCTTTTTTTCTTAAACGGTCTGCTGCTGCAAAAAAATTACCGATCCCTTTTTCTTCAGAAAACTGTCCGGTGTAGCAGAGTGTTATTTTATTTTGATGTAATTTATTAATTCTCTGGCTGATATAAACATCATCAGGATAGTACGGCAAAACGATCGATTTTTTTAAAGGGAAGAAATACGCTAGCGGAAATTTTTTGGTGTCTTCTCCAAAAATATATTGTGTACTGATGAATCCTGCATATAATTGAATGAGAAAAAACTTTATCGCATGAAGAATATTCAACGGAAAAGAAAATTGTTCGACCATTCTCATTGACGGATACCATTCCGTGATATCGTAAATAATACTCAATTTTTTATTTTTTCTGATACTTTTTGCTGCTATAACCGCTAAAGGTTCCGAGCAGATGACAGCATCCGGCTGATATTCGCTGGTTATCTTTTCCAGAATTTTCTTCTTTTCAGAAAAGCTCCTTTCCAGAACGGCATAAGATTCTATCTGAATCCCGTCAATAGTTCCCTGAAACTCTGATGAAAGACTACAGATTTTCAATTTATATCCTTCTTCCAGCAATGCTTTTGCCTGATGATAGAATATCCTGTCATCATCATGTCGGTGGGCGGTCGTTAAAAAAAGGATTTTAGGTATTTTCATCCGGGTTATGTAATCTGAATTAAATTTTCAGAATTTTTACAAATATAAATAAAGCAAAAAAAGTGGAGAGCTCCACTTTTTAAATTATTTAACTGACAGAGTATTTATTTAACAGATGCTGCCCAGCTTCTTTCAAAAGGTAAAAGGAAGTTTCCTAAAAATTCCAGATACGTATTTTTTGAAAAGTCAAAAACCTGAATATCTTTAGAGATTTCTCCGCTTCTAATTTTCGATTTGAAATCAATTAGCTTTAAGGTTTTCACTTCACCATTTTCGATGAAGCTTGCTTTCATCCTGTCAAAAAGGCCCAGCTGATATTCTTCATCAATCTCCCTCATTATTTTACCCAGCGCATCGATGCTGCAACCGGAAGCCATCTCTTTCTCTTCGTCTACACAAATGATAATGAACTGATTTTTTTCAATCTTAAAAGAAGATGAAAGCGGTTTCCCATGTGCTGCCCAGCTTGCCAGAAAGTCAAAAAGCTTTTCTGTAATGGCCTTTGCTTCTTTTGTTTCAAAAGGTCTTGAGGCGGGATATATAATTACTCTGTAGTCGTTGGTTTCTACTATATTAGATTCTTCAATTTTCATGTCAGATACATTTTAAAGTTCAAAATTACGCAATTTTCCTGAGTTTAAAACCATTATACTTTTTACCTAATACATACAGAAAAAGGATAATCAGTAAAACAATATACCCAAAGAAAAACCTTAATCCCGATGAGTGTGGAAAAAAGATAAACTTGATGTAAATGTTAGCCAGCACAAAAACAGCAAGTGTTCTGATCCATCCATCTTTTGAAAGATAAAATGTAAGTATAACAAGAGCTACCGAGGTTAAAGTAACTTTTTTGAAATAAATAATTTTTTCATAAATGATGGAAAGATATTCATTAAAGCTGAAATTCGGCGGAGAACCTGAAATAAATTCACGCCTGTGGATAAAAGTATCATAGAAAAGATGCTTCCAGCCAGGGTAACCGAACATTTTCATGATGGCAAAATATAAACTGAAAAGAATGATTGCCTGAATGATAAAATTTAAATTTATTTTTTTATTTCTCAAATATTCATATCCTGCTGCTACAGCCAGATAGCTCAGAGTAAAAGGCGCATAATCCGGTCTGGTAAAGGTAATCGCAAAAAGAACCAGAAACATTATCCATGTTTTCCATTTCTTAATTAAACCGATCATAAAAACCAGCAGAAACTGCATGATAAACATATCAGGTGTTGCCACTCTGGACATATAAGTCATTGGAGGCAAAAGCATTATTCCGATTGTTAAAATAACAGCCAGAATATAATTTTCAGGAAATATTATCTTTAAAATAGAGAAAAGAAGCAACCCGGAAATAAAATAGGAAATGATGCTTAAAAAAGTCACTGCATCCGGTGAAGATAAGCCTGATTCATACAAAATAAGAATTCCGAGGTTATATCCAACTTTAATCTGAAAATAAGGCAGTTGCTCATTAAAAGCCTTTGTATGATGAGCAAAAGCCTGTCGGGCTTTGTCGGCAGGCTTTATTCCTAAAATGTCCCGGAACTGATTTTCGGGAGATCTTTTTTGTATTTCCTGGTAAGTAAGTGTACGAATTGTATCCGGAGCATCCGGAAATTTAAGGGCATAAAGACATCCTATATAACCCGGCATATCCCAATCGTAAACCCTGTTTTCATAATTCCAGAAGCTCAGTGCAGCAATAATAATCACTATGAAAAAAAAGGAAATTCTCCATCCTGATTTCATGGAATACTTTTCGTTTAAATTGATTTATAAATCTTCCGCTTCGGCTAAAAGTTCTACAATATCTTTTACGGCAACTTCGTGATTTTTATTAAAATGCTTCACTCCATCCGTCATCATGGTATTGCAGAAAGGACAGCCTGTCGCAATAACTTTAGGCTCGAAAGATAAAGCTTCTTCGGTACGTTCAATATTAATATCTTTATTTCCTTTCTCCGGCTCTTTGAACATTTGTGCACCTCCTGCTCCGCAGCATAGCCCGTTTGTTTTGCAGCGCTTCATTTCTACAAGCTCGGCATCCAGCTTTTCCAGCAAGGCTCTTGGTGCTTCATATTCGTTATTGGCCCTTCCGAGATAGCACGGATCATGGAAGGTAATTTTTTTCCCTCTGAAAGCGCCTCCTTCAATTTTAAGCCTGCCTTCTTCCATCAGGTTTCTAAGGAATTGGGTATGATGAATAACTTCATACTTACCTCCTAATCCCGGATATTCATTTTTAAGGGTATTAAAGCAGTGCGGGCAAGCCGTCACAATTTTCTTTATTTCATAGGCATTCAGCACTTCAATATTCGTTAATGCCATCATCTGGAAAACGAATTCGTTTCCCGCACGTTTTGCGGGATCTCCGGTACAGCTTTCTTCCTGCCCTAAAACAGCGAATTCTACCCCGATTTTATTTAAAATTTTACAAAATGCTTTCGTGATTTTTTTGGCACGGTCGTCAAAACTTCCGGCACAGCCCACCCAGAACAGAACTTCCGGTGATTTTCCTTCGGCAGCGTATTCTGCCATTGTTTTTATGTTGAAATCCATCTCTTTCAATTTGAAAATGTAAGAATTCGGAAATTTGAAAATGTAATATGATATTTGATTTTCAAATTTTCAAATTGTATAATTGATTAATTAATCTTTTGCCCAATTCAGACGGTCAGCCTGGTTGTATTGCCAAGGAGCGGCATTGTTTTCTATGTTGGCCATCATCAGGTTCAGTTCCTGAGGTGCAGCAGACTGTTCCATCACCAGGAATCTTCTCATATCAAAAATAATGGAAAGCGGATCAAGCAATACCGGACAGGCTTCTGTACAGGCATTGCATGTTGTACATGCCCAAAGCTCTTCTTTGGTAATATAGTCGTTCAGTAATTTTTTCCCGTCATCTTCAAACTTTCCGTTTTTATCGATGTTTCTTCCCACTTCTTCAAGACGGTCGCGGGTTTTCATTAAAATCAATCTCGGAGAAAGTTTTTTGCCCGTAATATTTGCCGGACAAACAGCGGTACAACGGCCGCATTCTGTACAGGAATAGGCATTTAACAACTGTACCTGGTTCAGATCAAAAACATCTTCTGCCCCAAATTTTGAAGGAGCTTCTGCGTTACCTCCTGCCGGAGCAGCATACGGGTCTGCATTAGGATCCATCATCAGTTTAATTTCCTGGGTAACGGAATCCAGATTGTTGAATTTCCCTTTCTTTTCCAGGTTGGCGTACCAGGTACTTGGAAAAGCCAGGATAATATGTAAATGTTTTGAATAATAAAGGTAATTCATGAAGAACAGAATTCCTACAAAGTGAAACCACCAGGCGGCTCTTTCAATTCCGAATAAAAATCCGTTATCAAAGCTGAAAACTTCGAAAAACGGAACAAAAGTAATTTCACTGATCGGGAAAGACCCGACACGCGAAAAATGATCGAAGCCTCTTGTCTGAAGGATAAAGTCTGATGCATTCATGGTAAAGAATGCCATCATGAGTGCAAATTCAATGATAAGAATCCAGTTGGCATCTTCTTTGGGCCACCCAAAAAGCTCTTTCATGGTAAGCCTTTTAACTCCGTAAAAGTTTCTTCGTATGAAAAAGAGTACTACTCCAATAACAACCAATAATGCCAATACTTCCAAAGTAGCTGTGAAATATCCGTATAAAGTATTTCCTAGTATTGTTGCCAGAAATCTATGCGTTCCGAAAATTCCGTCTACAATGATTTCTATCAGTTCAATATTAATGATGATAAAACCAACATAAACAAAAAGGTGTAAAATTCCTGCCACAGGACGTTTGGTCATTTTACTTTGCCCCATCGCCACTCTTGCCATGGTTTCCCAGCGCTCTCCTATCCTGTCGTTACGGTTGATCTCGCGTCCTAATCTGATATTTCTATATATCTTTTGCAGGCTTTTTGCAAACAGCCAAAAACCCATAACTAATAAAATCAGAAAAATAATATTATCGATATATGCCATGGATTAAATATTAGTCTTTACTATTTTTTCCGAATACTGAGAAATTAACATATTTCTTAGGATTAGCCTTTACATCTTCAATTAAGGAATTCAGGTTATTGGATGCAGAATTCAGGTTGTTATACAATTCCTCATCTTTCATCAGTTTTCCTAAACTTCCCTGTCCGTTATTTATGCCGGCAACCACTTCATTAAGTTTTCCTACGGTAGCATCAAGATTAGCTATTGTTGCATTCAGTTTTTTTGTATCAATGCTTTCAGCAAGATTTCCGTATTTATCCAAAGTAACTTTACCGCTTTGCATCGTAAGGCTTGCATCATCCAAAACTTTTTGAAGCTTAGGATCATTGTTCCCAACAAGACTATTCACACTTCCGGCCGTAGTTTGCAGAGCAGCAACTGTTTTGTTAAGATTACTAAGCAATGCTCTGATTTCTTCCCTGTTTTGGGCATTTACTACCTGGTTTGCATTCGCCATTAAAGAATCTACTCTATATAAAACCGTTTGCAATTGATCTTTTACCGGACCCACCTGAGAAGAAAGGCTTCCTAAAGTACCTAATTTAAATGCACCTTTCAAAGTATCTCCATCTTTAGCTGTTGGGCCTCCGTACATCAGATTGATTCTCATTTCTTTACCGGACATCAATCCCGGTTCAAAAATCTCAAGCGTTGAGTTTTTTGAAAATTCAAAATTATTATCAACTGTAATTTTAACAAGGAAGTCAATTTTCCCGTCTTTGGCAGTGTTGGGAATAATCTTATCTACCTGCCCTACTTTCAGTCCGTTTATGGAAACAGGTGCAGACTGGGCGAGCCCTTCCACGTTGTCATATTTTGCGTAAAATATATTATCGGTAGTAAAAAGGCTTCTGCCTTTCATAAATTGGAAAAGCACCACAAAACCAATAATGGCTACCAGTGCGATAATTCCAGCTTTTAATTCTTT
This sequence comes from Chryseobacterium salviniae, assembly GCF_035819015.1. Classification (NCBI taxonomy): domain Bacteria; kingdom Pseudomonadati; phylum Bacteroidota; class Flavobacteriia; order Flavobacteriales; family Weeksellaceae; genus Chryseobacterium; species Chryseobacterium salviniae. Next base: position 22,975 of record NZ_JAYLAA010000020.1, read on the forward strand.
ACTGAACTTCACTTGCTAAATTTTTTCTATGAGCAAATATAATACATTTAAATGAATATTTTTCTTTAATGCTCCTCGTTAGACACAAAAGAAGCGGCAAAAACTTTGCCGCTTTTTATCTTTATGAAAATAATTCTATTGCTGCTGAGAACCTAATTTATTCCAGATCTCAATTCTGTAGTCTTCGATATCAGCATTATCCTGTAAGCTTTTTAACCAAGCTTGTCCGAACATTCCTGAATTTCTCTGTGTAACAGATTCTGTAAATTGCTTAAGGTCTCCGGGTTGTTTGTTTACTGTTTCGCTCTTTTTCACTAAAACATAAACTCCTGTTCCTCCTTCAACCGGACTAGAAATTTTACCTTTTACTACTCCGAACGCTGCTCCTGCAACTTTAGGCTCCATAGAACCTCCTACTGAAGGATTTAACAGATTAACCTGTGCAGATTGTTTTGTAGTTCCGAATTGCTTGGCAATCTGGTCAAGGCTTCCTGCTTTTCCGATTTTCTCAGAAATCTGTTTTGCAGCAAGTTTGTTTTTCACTACTACTTCAATCTGATCTCTTACAGATTCAGGATCTGCGGTACCTTTTTCCTGCTTGCCATTAAGGTATACTACGATTTTATCTCCTGTTCCGTCTACGGTAAATAACTCGGTATCTCCTTTTTCTCTCTTTTTATCAAATGCCCATGCAAGGATTTCAGGATCCTTTTCTGTTCCTAAGCCCTGTAGCTGACCGTCAAATCTTTTAGCCTGTTTTGGATTTGAGAATTGATAATTTGCCTTTTTAGCAATGTTTACGAAATCATTGAAAGATTTCCCCTGAACCTGCTGAACGAATCGGCTGGCTTTTTTGTTTACTTCAGCTTCCGTAGCATCAGAAGGCTTCACTGCTTTTACAAGATTGGCAACCTTGTAGCTCATTGCTCCCGGTTTTTTATCTTCAATATTGATGATATGATATCCGAACTGAGTTTCTACCACACCTGTTGCCCCTTTCGGATTATTGGCAAGATAGGTAAGAAATTCAGGAACGAAAGGAGTTTCCGGAGTTGTCCATCCAAGGCTTCCTCCCTGGGCGGCAGAATTCGGGTCATTTGATAATTTCAGGAACTCTGTAAATTTACCCGGATTCGCTTTTACAATGCCACCAATAGAATCTGCGAGTTTTTTAGCCTGCTCTTTTGATCTGGTAACACCTTCTCCTGCAGGGCTTCCTTTAAAAGCAATGAGGATATGTCTTGATAAGGTAGAGTCTGAAGTCTTTTTATCTAAAAGTTTAGACACTACATAAAAATTCTGTTCTTTATAAGGACCGAAAGTCTGCCCGATAGCTGCCGATGGAATCTGGGACTGAATGGTCTGTGGCAACTGATCTGGTTTTACATACTGAGGATTGAAAGGCATATCAGAATTCGCCATAATGAACATAGAGTCGTTCTTTGTATTCTGGAAATTTTCGGTACCGCCGCTTGCATCAGTTCCCGCAGAGAACAATTTGTTGATTTCTTTCTGTGTGGCTGCATCATCCGAGGCACTTGGCTGGGAAGGGAAATAAACGATTCCGATATTTCTGCTTTCTTCAGCTTTAAACATCACAGGATGTTGCTTGATATAGTTGGCAAGATCTTCAGTAGTAACTTTAATATTGTTTTTCTGAAGGTAAGTTGCATAATCAATTTTAACGAAATCAATATCAGCCAGCTGATCTCTCTGCTTCATTAATGTTTCAGCTTCTTTTTTACCGGTTGTAATTCCCTGAGAAATATTAGCAAAAACCTGTCTTGCCATCAATCTGTATTCGATTGACTTTCTGGTTTTCATCCACTGGTTGTATCCTTCCGGAGAACCGGCCTTCATATCTTCGATCTGTTTTTTAAGTTCCTGAGTCTTGAAGTTTCCTTTTTCATCGAAAAACTGTTTCTGCTGAGCAAACATTTGATCATACTGAAGCTGATTCCAGAAATAATCTTCCGTCATTTCGAAGCCCATTTTTTCGAATTGTTGTTTGATAAGCTTAGACTGTACCAGCAGCTGCCAAGCCTGCTCTTCAAGACCGTTCTTTGGCTGTCTCTGCTGATCTGCCTGCTGCTGCAGTACGAAAAGCTGGTCGTTAAACTCTTCACGGGTAATCTTCTCACCATTTACTTTTCCTAAAACATCAGGATTTCTACCGAAAACCTTCTCAATACTCTCCGGGTTTACAAGGAACGCCAAAAGCGCCAGTGCAATCATTCCCATCAATAGCCAAGGTCTACTCCTAATTTGTCCTAAAATTGCCATTATATATATTATAGTTTTTTATCAGGTTGCGAAAATACACATTTTTAAGAAATTACGGAAATCCAAGTCCTTTATTTTAATTTTTAAAATTAATTTTTCTAAAAAAGGAAATTTTGACCGTATTTTTTAGCAAAAAACAAATGGCATAGCTCTTGTGTCATTAACCAGCACTTTATATGCAATACTATTTTCAGCATATATTATAAAGTTTTACGCTAACGAATTAAAACGACAATGACAATTTGTCATTCGATTACTATGACAGAGTTTGAAGATATAAGTTTAGAAGAAATGATAAGCGACGGATTTGATATTGTAGCCGAAGAGATCAACCTTTCTGATCTTTCCGAAACAGAGAAAAATTCCGAACAGAAGATCTTTCCCATTCTTCCCGTAAGAAATATGGTGATGTTCCCGAATGTGGTCATCCCTATTACAGCCGGAAGAAAAACATCCATACAGCTTCTTGAGGAGGCACAAAAAAACGGCGATTTTATAGGAATCGTAAGCCAGAAAAATTCTGATCTTGAACAGCCTTCTGAGAAAGACATTTTTCAGGTAGGCACCCTGGCGAAAATTATTAAAATCATAAAACTCCCGGAAGGTAACATCACTGCTATTACCAAAGGTTTTCATCGATTTAAGATAAAAAAAATCGTCGAAACACAGCCTTATTTTAAAGCTGAAATTTCAAAACTGAAAGATGCAAAGCCAAAAAACAAAGAAGAATATGAAGCATTGCTTGAAAATGTGAAAGATCTTGCTTTAAAGATTATCGAACTCGATCCGAATATTCCGAATGCTGCCAATTTTGCTATAAAAAACATTAACAATAATGATGATCTGCTGAATTTCATCTGCACCAATGCCAACTTTCCTTCCACTGAAAAGCAAAAACTGCTTGAAGAGAAAAACCTTATGGAAAGGGCTAATAAATGCTATGAAATGATGCACGAAGATTTCAGGAAACTGGAACTGAGAAATCAGATTCACCAGAAAACTTCAAAAGATCTTGATAAGCAGCAGCGGGAATATTTCCTGAATCAACAGATCAGAACCATCCAGGAGGAACTTGGGGGCGGACCCGAAAGTGATGTGGAAGAACTTATTGCCAAAGCAAAAAAGAAAACATGGAGCCAGGAGGTTGAAGAGCATTTTCAAAAAGAAATCAACAGGCTACAGCGTCAGAATCCTAATTCTCCGGATTATAACGTACAGAGAAATTATCTTGACTTTTTCACGGATCTTCCGTGGGATATCTATACAAAAGATACTTTTGACATAGAAAAAGCCCAGAAAATTTTAGAAAAAGCCCATTTCGGACTGGAAGACATCAAAAAAAGAATCCTGGAACACATGGCTGTTTTAAAGCTTAAAAACAACATGAAATCTCCTATCCTTCTTTTGGTAGGCCCTCCGGGCGTTGGTAAAACCTCTCTTGGAAAATCCGTTGCCGATGCGTTGGGAAGAAAATACGTACGGGTTTCCCTGGGTGGATTGCACGATGAAAGTGAAATCCGTGGTCACAGAAAAACCTATATCGGAGCAATGGCAGGAAGAATTCTTCAGTCTATTAAAAAGTCAGGGACATCCAATCCCGTGATAGTTCTGGATGAGATCGACAAAGTAGGAAAAGGAATGCACGGAGATCCAAGCTCCGCACTTTTGGAAGTTCTTGATCCTGAACAGAATAAATCATTTTACGACAATTTCCTGGAGATGGGTTACGACTTGTCCAAAGTAATGTTTATTGCGACAGCAAACTCTCTTTCCACCATTCAGACGCCTTTGCTCGACAGAATGGAAATTATTCAGATCGCAGGATACACTCTGGAAGAAAAGATTGAGATTGCCAAAAGACATTTAATCAAGAAACAGCAGGAAGAAAACGGATTGGACTTCAAATCATTCAGGCTTGGAAATAACGAATTGAAGCATATTATTGAGGCGCATACTTCCGAAAGCGGCGTAAGAAGCCTTGAAAAAAGGCTTGCCGCCATTGCACGTTGGGCAGCTCTGCAAACAGCTCTGGTGAAAGAATATGATCCTAAAATTTCCATCGAAAAAATTGATGAAATTCTGGGCGTTCCAAGACCAAAAAACCTATCTGAACTTACTGATGTTCCCGGCGTTGTAACCGGACTTGCCTGGACAAGCGTAGGCGGAGATATTCTTTTCATTGAAAGCATTATCAGCAACGGAAAGGGTTCGCTTACCATGACGGGAAACCTGGGAACGGTAATGAAAGAATCTGCAACAATTGCTTTAGAATATATCAAGGCTAAACATGATGATCTGGGGATTTCGCAGGATGATATTGAAAAAAGGAATATTCACGTTCACGTTCCCGAAGGAGCAACTCCCAAAGATGGCCCATCTGCCGGTATTGCCATGCTGACTTCAATGGTTTCTTCATTCAAAAATAAAAAAGTGAAACCTCATCTTGCCATGACCGGCGAGATTACGTTGAGAGGAAAAGTGCTTCCCGTAGGCGGAATCAAAGAGAAACTGCTTGCGGCAACAAGAGCAGGAATTAAGGAGGTGATCCTCTGTGAGGCCAACAGAAAAGATGTAGAAGAAATCAAAAAAGATTATCTGAGAAACCTTAATGTTCATTATGTAAGCTGGATGAATGAAGTGCTTGAACTGGCTATTGAAAAGTAAATAATGGTTTACATATTTATATCAACACATCTCAAAGGGGATGTGTTTTTTATTGAATACAAAAATGGGCATGGAATTTTCTTATCCTAAAACCATTAAAATAAATTACTTATTAAAACGCTTCAATTCAGAGTGTTTTATTATTTTTATACAACAGAAAAAATTATGAATTTACTCCGGCTTCCTTTTCTTGTAAAGCTTACCCTTATTGTGGTTTCCATTATTGGTCTCGGATACCTTCTGGATTTGGGCGAAAGTATTCTTGCCCCGTTTTTTTTAGCATTCCTCATGTCCATGATTTTTTTGCCGTTTGCCAATTTCCTGGAGCAGAAATTAAAATTTCCAAGATCATTCTCTACCATTTTTTCCGTGATGATTTTGCTGATTGTTGTTACCAGCCTCATCTTCTTCTTTGGTTCCCAGATTTCAAGTTTCAGCAAAGACATTCCCCAGCTTACCGAGCAGGCGACGCATGTTTTTAATGATCTGCAAAGATGGGTTTCCAGGACATTTAATGTAAATATTGATGAGCAGTTTGCCTATTTGGATGAAGGTGTGAAAAAACTATTATCTTCTACAGGCATTATTTTAGGATTTACACTCGGAATTTTTTCTACCGGTTTAGGATTTTTAGCATTCTTTATTCTCTTTTTTATTTTTATTTTAAATTACAGAAGAATTCTGAACAACTTCATTGTTAATGTTTTTATTGAAAAAGATTAATATAGCCCAAAGTGGCTAATAAAGAGTAGTTTACAAGAACCGGAAGTGCTATCGGTAACGATTTAGTAATGGTGCTTACTGCACTCGTTTTCATCTGATTACCTTGTAAATCATTGAAGCAAATTTAATAAATAAAGGGTATAGTCTTATTGTACTTATCCCTTTTTTTTTGTTTTTACCTTTTCAATTTATATACTTCCTTAAAAAAATCTTTCCCAATATGGGGGAAACTGTGAGATTGGTTTCAATATTAATTCCAAATTTTGGCATAACAACAACAGTCGCAACTCCGAAACAAGTAGTGATGCCCTCTAAAAGACTATGCTATGGAAATCGTGTTGAGTAAAATATTATCAGAAATTAGACATCAAGAAGACAAGTTATCTTCTCAAATGATGCAAACTGCGGATGAGGCTTACCAAATGACTTTATTCCTAAAGGAGATGTTGTGTACCATAAAGACCAACGTCTTACAAGATGGGTTTAAAGACGAACACCGTGAGATTGACTTTTTCAAGAATATTAAACCGCAAATATTAGGGAAGCTCATTTACTATAACAAAGTATTCCGTATAGAAACTACCTGCCCTGTCAGCAATGGCAAAATACATCAAAGCTATTATGAGAACCAATTAAAAGCCCTCAAATCAGAATATAAAGAAAGCATTTGCAATGAGGATTTTTACAGATACTACCGTGCTGACAGAACAGACCGTGACCATATTTATTTCAGGCTCGGACAAATCAATTACCACGATGGGTTAAAGAGTGGCGTGTTTGAAATCGACCTAAGTTTCTCCACATACTTTGATAACAAAATAGCCCACATTATAGCGAATGAATTACTTTACACCTATATGCTTACTAAAATTAACCCCGAAAAAAATCCCGATACCATTTTAATGAACGGAGATACACACAAAGACATTTCGTGGACTAATTCACAAAATGCGCTTATTGAATTGATTTACGCCCTGTATGCTTCCAAATCTATTGCATACGGTAAAATAGGTATCAGAAAATTAGCATTGATTTTTCAAATCTTATTCCGAACTCCCTTAAACGATATACATCATTCTTTCCACCGAATGAAAACAAGGGCAGGCTCCCGGACAGCGTTTTTAGACCAACTCAAAATTTCCCTCGAAGAATATATGGATAAAGACCTTTAGCTGTATCAGCATAGGTGTTTTAAAGCAGTACATTTTGTGTACTGCTTTTTGTTTGCCCATATATGCCAATTGGCAAATGTTGGCAAAAGGCTACCGTAAAATATCCCAACCCCGCTAAAACCCTTATTAAACAAGGGTTTTTCTCATTGTAAAAATTTTCAAAAAAGTGCCAAACCAATGGGTAAGCATTGGCAGACAAACACTGCCACACTTCTGAATTTTGTCCTGTGAACATTAAACAGCAGTGCAATGAATATTATAACAGTTGACGAAGAAGTGTGGAAGCACCTCAATGAACGGTTGAAAGCCATTAGCGAATATATCCTCAAACTGGAAGATACAAGCTACGATAGTTTGTGGCTCAACAATCACGAAGTCTGCCAGTATCTCCACATCAGCGAAAAAACATTGTGGCGTATGCGTACCAACGGGCAGATAGCCTTTTCAAAAATGTACGGGCAGTATTACTATACGATTGGTGCGATTAAGGAAATGCTTAACGCTAACGCCGTGCAGACCACCGATGAATATGTGGAGCAGCTTATGGCGAAAGGCAAAAGCTATATCGAGAAAGGCAGAAAACTGAAATCAGGTAATAATTAAAAGCGTACCCGTATGAATATCGACAAAATGGAATTTGTGGCGTGGATGGAACGCATAATGGACAGGCTTGACATTCTCGGCAACCACATAGACGATTTACAAAAGAAGCGCAACAGCATAGACGGCGAAGAATTACTGGATAATCAGGACTTATTGCAAATGCTGAAAATAAGTAACCGTTCCCTGCAACGGTATCGCTCCATAGGCAAGCTCCCATATTATACCATTAGCGGAAAACTGTATTACAAACTGTCCGATGTGCATCAGTTCATCAGGGAAAGTTTTAACCCGCCCTTGCCCAAACTGGATGCCAATAAGTGACAAACACTGCCTTTGAGTGCCACATAGAGCAAATCAGTGAAGGCTTCCTTTACATTCGAGCGTGAAATTTTAAAATTTTCAGACTATGAGCGAAGAAACAACAAATAAACAGGAAATGCCCGAACAGTTTTCGGACATATTACTCGTACTGGATAAAGAGAAAATGAAAATCCAGGCGGTAAAAAGTATCGACGAAAACGGAAAAATGGAGACCGTTGACCCCACCAAAAAGAACCAAAACCAGTTTATGCGTGTGGATAAGGGGGGCGATTTCTTTTCCAACTTCTTTTCCAATTTTTTGAGCCAGTTAAAGAACCCTACAAACTTTACTTTCTTCAAAGTGCCTGCCCCTGTTGCTGCTGAAAAAGCACAGGAATTGCAAAAGCACTTAAATAAGCCCACTCCACAGGGCGAAAAAGTACTGAAAGAACACGAAGTGAAAGCAGAACCCCAGCCGGATAAAAAACAAGAAAATCAAAATAATATGGCAACAGCACAAACAACAACGGAAGCAAGCGAATACCGCTACAAGCCGGAGCAGGTTGATTGGGACACAATGAAAAACCTCGGATTAAGCAAAGAGTATCTTGAAAAAAGAAATCTGCTCGACCCTTTGTTACGTGGTTACAAAACCAATGAACTTTTACCGATAGGAATTAACCTCGGTGGTTCTATCCTCCGCACGGATGCCCGCCTGTCTTTGCAGCAAGCGGAAGACGGCAATGTTATCGTGGCAATACACGGTATCAAAAGAGAACCTAACCTGCATTTTGAGTTTTTCGGTCACAAGTTTACGGACGAAGACAAGAAAAACCTGCTCGAAACGGGCAATATGGGGCGTGTCGTCAATTTGGTAAATTCCAAAACGGGCGAACTGATGCCGTCCATTATCAGCATTGACAGGCTGACCAATGATGTGATTGCATTGCGCACGGAGTTTATCAAAATTCCCGATGAAATTAAGGGCGTAAAGCTGAATGACGAACAAAAGCAAACGCTGATGGAGGGAAAACCACTCTATTTAGAGGGTATGACTTCCACTAAGGGAACGGAGTTTTCGGCAACGGTACAATTCAATGCTGACAAAAGATACGTTGAGTTCCTGTTTGACAGAAGCAATAACAATCAGCAAGCGCAAACGAACCAACAGAACACCCAACAAAGCCAACCACAGGAAGCCCCGAAAACATTCCGTGGTAAAGAACTAACCGATGAGCAACATAAGGATTTCAAAGCAGGTCAAACTATCTACATTGATGGATTAAAAGATAAAAAAGGGCAACCTTATCAGGGCTATATCACTTTCAATAAGGATACAGGAAAGACCAATTTTGAGTTTCCTAACCACTATAAGGAAAGGGTAAAACCCACCGAAGCCCATAAAACACAGACTGCTGTCAATTCAGAGGGCAAAACCAACGAAGCAACCAAGAACGTCCAAGAGCCTTTAAAGTCCGGGCAGCAAAGACCGAAAAATGAAAAGCAGCAGGAACAACAGGACAATAAGCCTGCAAAATCCAAAGGCAGAAAAATGTAATACAGTATGAAAACAATTATTGCAGAAAAACCAAGCGTAGCAAGGGAAATAGCCGGCTTGTTGGGAGCATCCGATAAAAAGTACGGCTACCTGACAGGTAACGGCTATTTTGTTACGTGGGCATTCGGTCATTTAATAGGACTGGGAATGCCCGAAGACTACGGCATTTCGGGATTTGATAAAGCATCCCTGCCGATATTGCCCAACCCTTTTTTATTGACCGTCCGCAAGGTCAAAAAAGACAAAGAGTACACTGCCGATACTGGCGCATTAAAGCAACTGAAAGTTATCGAACAGCTTTTTAGCCGTAGCAACAGCATTATTGTTGCTACCGATGCAGGACGTGAGGGCGAATTGATATTTCGCTATATCTACGAATACCTTAAATGCAACAAACCCTTTGAACGCCTTTGGATAAGTTCGCTTACCGAAAAAGCCATAAAACAAGGCTTTGATAATCTAAAAGACGGGGCAGCATTTGACGGATTGCATCAGGCGGCACAAGGCAGAAGCCGAGCCGATTGGCTTGTGGGCATCAATGCTACACAGGCATTGAGCATAGCCGCAGGCAATGGTATCTATTCGCTCGGAAGAGTACAAACGCCCACACTGGCTTTGATATGTAAACGCTACCTCGACAATAAGAATTTCACGGTAAAGAAATACTGGCAGATACAATTATCGCACAATAAAGCGCAGGTTGATTTCAAAAGCATTTCCGTAACCAAATGGGAAGAAAAGCAGCTTGCCGATGATACCCTTAAAGCTATTCAGCGTGGTACAAAGGCAACAGTTACATCAGCAGCAACCAAAAGCGTTACAGAACAACCGCCCTTGCTTTTCGACCTGACAGGCTTACAAAAGGAAGCCAATAAAAGGCTGAAATTATCTGCTGAAGCAACGCTCAATATCGCACAAAGCCTGTACGAAAAGAAGTTTATCACTTACCCACGTACCGGAAGCAAATACATCCCTGAAGATATGTGGGCAGAAATTCCAAACCTTGTGCGGGCTTTGCAGAACCGGGAAGATTGCAAGCAAGCTCTAACCAAAATCAAATGGGGACGGTTCAACAAACGTATCGTGAATGACCTCCGTGTAACGGACCATCACGGTTTGTTGATTACGGACAAAGTGCCGTCGGTACTTAATGCAGACGAAAACAAGATTTACAATATGATTGCGCTTCGATTGCTCGAAGCCATATCACAAGCCTGTGTCAAAGAAATAACCGATGTATCATTACAGGTATTGCATTACGACTTTATGGCAAAAGGCTGTAAAATTCAGGAAGCAGGTTGGCGTTCCATCAAAGGGAGTTTTACAGACGATGGCGAAGAACCAGTGCAGGAATTACCTGAACTGCATAAAGGCGACGAACTTGCCATAAAGGAAGCCGCCGTTTTGGAAAAGCAGACCAAACCGCCAGTGCTTTACAGCGAAGCCGGGCTTTTGTCGGCTATGGAAACCGCAGGGAAAGAAATCGAGAACGAGGAAGAACGAAAAGCCCTCAAAAATATCGGTATCGGTACTCCTGCAACAAGAGCCGCCATTATCGAAACCCTGTTTACCCGCAATTATATCCAACGGGATAAACGTTCTTTAATCCCTACTGAAAAAGGATTACAGGTGTACGGGCTTGTTAAAGACCGGAAAATTGCGGATGTGGCAATGACCGCCGAATGGGAACTGGCATTGCAGAAAATCGAGAACAACGAAGCGGATGCCGGAACATTCCAAAAGGAAATGGAAACCTATGCGAAATCCATTACCGATGAACTGCTGCAAACCTCTATTGCAAGCACCAATCAGCCGAAACTGACCTGCCCGAAATGTAAAAGTCAGCAACTCATTATCCGTGACAAAATTGTGAAATGCCCTGATGAGGCTTGTAACTGGGTACAGTTCCGCACCGTCTGCGGTGTACAAATCAGTATCGAAAACATAACAAGCCTTGTCAATAAAGGCAAAACCTCTCTTATCAAAGGAATGACAAGCAAAGCCGGAAAGAAATTCGATGCGTACATCATCCTGAAAGAAAATGCGGAAAGCTCCTTTGAGTTTGAGAAAAACAAAAGCAGTAAACGTAATGGAAAATAAGCCTGCCGTTAACCCAATGGAAATCAGAAACCTGATTTATACCATACGTGATAAGCAAGTGATGCTGGATAGCGACCTTGCCGCTTTATATCAGGTAGAAACAAAGAACCTGAACAAAGCCGTAAAAAGAAATATCGAAAGGTTTCCTGCTTCGTTTTGCTTTCAACTGACCGAAGCGGAAGTTGAAAACTTGAGGTTCCAATTTGGAACCTCAAGTTTAAGCTACGGTGGCAGGCGTTATTTGCCCTATGCTTTTACTGAACAGGGGGTTGCAATGGCTTCTGCGATACTCCGTTCTGATATAGCCGTTAAAATGAGTGTGGAAATAATGAATGCTTTTGTTGAAATGCGAAAAATGCTCATTAGCAACGCTTCTTTGTTCCATCGTTTGGATAATATCGAATTAAAGCAACTGGAAGCCGACCAAAAATTTGAAGAGATTTTTAAGGCTTTGGAAAGCGACAAGCTGTACAGCGAGAAAGGTATTTTCTACAATGGGCAGGTATTTGATGCCTACGCCTTTGTTTCCGATATTATCCGAAGTGCCAAAAGCTCAATTATCTTGCTTGATAATTATGTGGATGATACGGTGCTTACTTTGTTGGGTAAGCGTAAGACTACTGTAACCGCTACAATCCTTACCAAAAGCATCAGTAATCAGCTACGATTAGATTTACAACGCTACAATAGCCAATATCCTCCGATAGACATTGAAGTGTTTTCTGATGCCCACGACCGTTTTTTGATTATTGACCATTCAGAACTCTACCATATCGGGGCATCGCTCAAAGACCTGGGCAAAAATTGGTTTGCCTTTTCAAGAATGGATATTGAACTTGGTAGAGTTTTGCAGATTTTAAACAAGTAAAAAAATCCCCTCCGATATTTCGGAGGGGAATGGTGCATAATCCTTAATAATTTAGTGACAGCCCTATACCCAAGCCCATATCACTATCATAGTGTGTACGAATACCTATATTCTTATTGATGATATACTTCAAGTCTGCCATATATTCCATATCGGTATTGACCATAAAACCAGCTCTTAATCTTTTTGAAATTGGTATATCTTCTCGCATTAAAGACAGGCGAACGATACCATCGTGATATACTTCTGCCTGAAAATTGACTAACATTGGCAAGGTGTACATAAAACCTAAACTAAAGGCTCTACGTGTATCTTTTTCGTTTTTCTGCCCGAATAAATTGGTTTCGTGTTCATCTATTCCCATTTTACGGTAACGCCAGTCAAAGCCTATAAATGGCATAAACCACTGCATTTTTCCGATGTATCTTCCTAAATGTGTTTCTACTTCGTAACCGTGCATATCATTGTAACCTAAACGCCATTCTGTGCCTAAACTCCATCTTGCATTTTGAAACATTGCCTCGCCATCATTACCATTGGTTGCAAAATCGTTCTGTGCCATAAAATGTGGCATATTGCTCTCTCTCTGTAATTTATTGTATGCTTGTTTCTTGTTGGGTAAGTTTGGATTTTTATAGTCATCCACAGCAAAAACCCTGTTCATCCCCGACATCATATGATATAGGATATGGCAATGGAAAAACCAATCTCCTTCTTCGTTTGCCAAAAATTCAATGGTATCTGTTTCCATTGGCATTATATCTAACACATTTTTCAGTGGTGATTTTTCGCCTTTTCTATTAATTACTCTAAAGTCGAAACCGTGCAGGTGCATTGGGTGTCGCATCATTGAGTTATTGTAAATGGTGATGCGTAAAATTTCTCCTTTCTTTACAGGAATTTTATCAACTTCTGAAAGAATTTTGTTATCCATACTCCACACATAGCGGTTCATATTTCCGGTAAGTGTAAATTTTAGTTCTTTTACGGGTGCATCTTTGGGAAGTGAAGTATTGTAGGGCGATTGCAACATTGCATAGTTTAGGGTTTTAATTTCTCCTAAAGCATTTGCATTGTAACGATTGGGGTCGTTATCCATATTCATATTGTGTTGGCTATGGTCTTGCTTTTGATTGGCTTCTCCTGTAATTTCGGGATACATTACCACGTTCATATCCATTTGGTTCAGGCTCATTTTCATTCCCATATCGTCCAAATCACCATTCATCTTCATCATATCGTTCATCATCTTCATCCCTTCAAAATATTTTAATTTGGGCAGTGGGGAAATTAATTGTTTGATACCATTACCTAAAAAATAACTGGCTGATTGTGTTCGGTCTTCAGTAGTGGCTAAAAATTCATAAGAAACACCTTCTTCGGGGATTGTTACAACGACATCGTATGTTTCAGAAACTCCTATAATTAACCTATCTACTTCAACAGGTTCTACATCGTTACCATCATTGGCTACTACGGTAATTTTACCTCCGGCATACCGTAACCAAAAGTAAGAGGATGCGCCACCATTTGAAACTCTTAACCTTACTTTATCACCTGCTTTTAGTATTTTGCCGTCAACGGTTTTTAAATCGGTAGTATGATTTCCGTTAATTAATATTTTGTCATAATACACATCGCTTACGTCCATTGCCAACATACGTTTCCATTCGTTGGTTAATTTGGTTTTGAAATGCCCTTCTCTAATAGCTTCTGCATAAGATTGTGTTGCACCTTTTTTGATAGCTGCCCAATCATTGGCGTTGTGCAACATTCGGTTAATGTTGTTGGGGTTATAATTTGTCCATTCGCTTAAAATAATGGGTACGGTAGGCAAATCATCAATGCCCTTTCTAAAGGTTTTGTCGTCATCCCGCTTTTTCATTACAAAACTGCCATACATTCCAATCTGTTCCTGCAAACCTGAATGGGAATGATACCAGTGCGTTCCGTGTTGGATAATTGGAAAACGATAGGTGTATGTTGCTCCGGCTTCAATAGGCTTTTGTGTAAGCCAGGGCACACCGTCCTCTTTGTTGGGCAAAAATACGCCGTGCCAATGCAGTGATGTACTTTCTTTTAACTGGTTATGCACTACAATCTCGGCAGTGTCGCCCTCTGTAAATGTGAGCGTGGGCATAGGTATTTGCCCATTTACGGCAATGGCTCTTTTTGTTTTTCCTGCATAGTTGACAAGCGTATCTTTTACATACAAGTCGTAATGCACTACTTTCTGTGCAAATAGGGATTGCGAACATAACAGTATAAATACTGCTTGCAGCAACCTTATTTTACTATTTATGGGTATATTCATTTTGATATTTTTTTTTGAAACTCATTCCTGTTCTTTTAGCCAATTGATTAATGTTTTGATTTGCTCATTATTCAATTTTGCATTTTTGTGCATCAGTGTATATGAGGACAGAGGCATTTGCTTCGTTTCTATTTGTTCTTTAATTGAGTTTAGTAATCTTTCCTGCTTTCTATTTGAGTATGTACCCCATTCATTGAAATTCAAATCTTCTTTTGCATTTTTGATATGGGTTCCTACCAATGTTCTTGCAGGCTGTACATAGTCGTACCAAACATAATTGGTATTGTTGCTATGACAATCGTAGCAAGACGTTTGAAACATCGCTTTTATTTCAATAGGCATTTTATAGACTTGTGTAAAATCGGTTGTGTAAACCTGCCCTTTATCTACATTAAGGGCAGGCTGATAAAATTGGATTGCAATAAAAATAAACAGCACTGTTGCTAAAATTATCTTTAATACTTTCTTCATTCTAAAATTCTTTTTTTACAGAACCGCAGGTAAGCATCTTACTACCATAGTAAGGATTTTTGATTGTCTTTGCTTCACTAATCCAAATAGCACCTTTGCCATCATTGTACATCGGGCAATAATCTTGATACAATTTTTGGGTAGTTCCGAACAATGCTATAAGGTCGGAAACATCTTTGCTTAATGATGCTAAATGCTCTCTTTGGTGGTCTATCTTTCCGGCATTGTCGCCAATATGCTCTGCGTTTTCTTTTGCATTTTCTGCAATATCCATATACTCCTTATGTTTGTTTGCAGGTATGGTTTTCATATCTACATTTTTCAAGGTAATGAACAACTGTTTGCCTGCATTGGCAGCAGCTTTGTCATTGTCTGAAGCAAGGGCGTTTTTTAATGACAGATAATCGGTAATTATGGGTGCAATAGAGAAGTTTTGCGCCTGCTTTTTTACATCTGATTTTTCTGCAGCTTTAGCTAATGTATCAACTGGAGCAGTAGAAGTTGCCGTATCATTTTGTGTTGATGATGGCACATTTTGAGCGTCAGACACCACTGTACTATCATTGGCTGTTTTGTCGCTGTTTTTACTGGAAGACTGATTGCAGGAAACTGTTATTGTTGCAACCGTTGCCAGTGCGATGATGAAGAAAAATATATTTTTCATTTTAATTCTATTTAATGTTATTAAAGAAATTTTTGTGGTTTACTTGTTTTCAAATTCTTTCAGCTTTCGCTTCATAAATTCGATTTCCTTTGCCTGTGTTTCAAGTATGTTCTTTTGCAATGCTATCAGTTCGGGGTCGGTTAGCGTTGCTTTTTCAGACATCAGTACTGCTGCTGCGTGGTGCGGTATCATTCCTTTTACAAATTCTTTGTCGCCCACATTTATCTGCTCCCTGATGCCAAACCAGGAGAAGATGCCAATTGCAAGGGAAAATGCAATGATTGACCAGTTTATTTTTTTGTTTTGGTACATTCCTTTCATTATCCATAATTCAATGACCAACATTGCCGAAACCATCAGCAGGGTCATATACAAATTATTGATGTTCGGGATAAGATTATCCAATCTGTCAATCATAGCATACATCAGGAAATACATTGCTGCGAACATCGCAACAGCCATTATGGCAAACCGTTTGTACATTGCCAAAGAATGTTTGGCATTATGCGCTTCATTTGCCGTATGGTGCTGCATATCGTGTTTGTTCTCTATATTTTCCATAACCTGATTTATTTATTATTAATGGTTTGCTGTACACTACCGCAGGTAAGCATTTGAGAACCGTAATATGGATTTTTGACCGCTTCTTCCTTGCTTAACCAATTTGCACCTTTGCCATTATTGTACATTGGGCAGTGTTGATAGTAAACAGGTGTTTCCTGTTTCGATACCTTAGCTAATTCATACATATTCTTAGAAAGCAAAGCGAATGTTTCCCTTTGTTTTGCAACATCTTTGGAGGCGGCAATCTTTTCGGCATTTGCTGTCAGGTCTTTCATTACCTTCATCCAAACTGTATGTTCGTCAGTAGAAAGTTTTGTCATTTCTACCGCTTTGATGGCTTTTACCAATTCAGTAGCTTTTGCGGATGACGTACCTGCATCGGTTTTTACCAAAGCATCTTTCACTGAAAAATAAGTATCGAAAACGGCTTTCAGTTGTGGTGCATTTTGTGCATCGGCAGTATTCGTTGCAGCCATTTCGTTATGGTTATGGTTGGCGTGTCCGTTTTTCATATCCATACCCGCATCATTAGGTTTTGCGACTGGCTTTAATTCCCTACTGTACTGGCAACATCCGGGCAGCTTTGCATATACGTCGTCCGGTGCTAAGAATTTTTCGCTGTCGTAACCTGCCAAAGCGATACGTTTCAGTATTTCATCCTGATTGGTCTTACTGCTGTCATAAGTGAGCGTAGCCATTTTAGTGTCTTTATTCCATTCCACATTGGCTACCTTATTCACGTTGCCCGCTTTTTCGATGGTAGCTTCGCACATACCGCAATTGCCGTAAATTTTTACGGTTTCTGTTTTCGCATTCTTGATTTGTGCGAAACTGTTTATTGATGATAGTAATACGGCGATTACCATCATTATTTTTGATAATGATTTCATTTTGAAAATTTTTAATTTAATTAGATATACGAGGGGTTGCGAAAACTGCATTTAGTTTTCGACAAGACATACCTGTGGCTGTCAAGCAATAGCTTTAGCTTATTTTAGGCGGTAGCCAAATGGAGAAAAAGCCCGAAGAATAATAGGCTTGTTTGAAACCGAATTTTTGCTTTTTGGCTGCTGCAAATAGATTTTTTGCTTTTAATTCGATTACGATTGGTAAATTTAGAGAAGTGGTTGAAGCACCGCATCTGCAAGAGCTGTGCTTACAATTGCCCCCGCAGTCGTGACCATCCTTGCATTTTTTGCAGGACTTATCCTTGCAACTGCTTTTATGCTCTGATTTTTTGGAATGCTCTTTTTCGCAGGAAGCCTGCTCTGTCCTTGTTGATTTTTTTGAACAAGCATAGCTCTGAGTGGGGATTAAAAAGAACCCCAAACAGATTAATGTTATAATGCCAATATGTATTCTCAAATTTTTCAACACAGCAAAGTTACAAATAAGATTATTTTTTTTTGATGGATTTCTCCGATTTTTTGATATTTTACTAAGAATACCTGTCAAAACTGTATTCTTTTTGCTATTTTATAGAGGTAGAATGCCCTTTTCAAAAACCTCATCAGATGAAAGACCAGGTTTGAAAAGGGCATTTAAATTCATTGCTTTAAACGTTCAAAGGTTCTATTTTAAATCCTGCCTTTTGCACTGTTTCAATTACCTGTTCTTCGGTAATTCCTTTGGATTTTACGGTCAGCACTTTGTCATTGTTCGTAGTGTCCACCTCCCAATGGCAAACGCCTTCGGCTTCATTCAGGAACGGGGTTACTTTTGCCACACATCCCCCGCAATTAATGTTCGTCTTAAATTGATATTCTTTATTTTCCATCGTCTTAAAATTTTGATTGTTGTTTGATACCACAAATTTCAGCACTATACCGTTCTGTATTATTGTGGAATTTCTTATTTGATTTGTGATATTTAATGTTTTACTTTTTCCACTTCAACCGCAGGCTGTTAGTTACCACGCTCACGCTGCTCAATGCCATTGCCGCACCTGCAATCATCGGGTTTAGCAGGAAACCGTTTATCGGATATAAAATACCTGCGGCAATGGGAATACCGATTAGATTATAGATAAACGCCCAGAACAAGTTTTGCTTGATGGTGTCTACGGTCTGTTTTGAAAGTTTTATTGCCTGTGGTATTTTGGTAAGGTCCGATGAAATGATGGTCATTTTGGCAACGTCCATTGCAATGTCCGAACCTTTGCCCATTGCAATGCTCACGTCGGCTGTTGCCAAAGCCGTACTGTCATTGATGCCGTCCCCAACCATTGCTACAACTTTGCCTTTGCTTTGCAACTCTTTTACAAAATCGGCCTTGTGCTGTGGCAATACTTCTGCCTTGTAATGCCCAATTCCGGTTTGCTGTGCAATGGCTTTTGCAGTGGCTTCATTATCGCCGGTGAGCATATACAATTCTATACCCATATCCTGCATTTGCCGGATGGCTTCTACGGATGTTTCTTTGATTTTATCGGAAATGGCGATAACGGAAAGTGCCTGTTTGCTGTCGGCAAACCAAATAACTGTTTTGGATTGTTTTCCCCATTCATCCGCTTGCTTTTGCAGTTGCTCCGCAATGGTAATGTTGTTTTCTGCCAATAGCTTTTTATTGCCTACAAAATAGGTTTCGTTGTTGTGATTGGCTTTTGCACCTTTTCCTGTAATACTATCGAACAGTGATAAAGTAGTGGTTTGTACACCGTCTAAATGTTTCACTACCGCTTCTGCCAATGGGTGTTCGGATTGCTTTTCGATGCTTAATAAAATATCTTTCGTTGCATCATCATTGTTTAGCCATTCGATACCTGTTACCTCTGGTCTACCCTCTGTTATCGTTCCTGTTTTATCTAAAATAATGGCATCAACTTTTTTGGCTAATTCCAAACTTTCGGCATCCTTTATCAGAATACCGTTTTCAGCACCTTTGCCAACGCCAACCATTATAGCGGTAGGCGTAGCCAATCCCAAAGCACAAGGGCAGGCAATAACCAATACCGTAACAGCCGCTAACAATCCCTGAACTATGCCATTGTTGCCGCCTAAAATAAACCATAGGATAAATGTGAGAATAGCAATCCCTATCACAACGGGAACAAAAATTCCTGCAATCTTATCTACCAACTTTTGTACTGGTGCTTTACTGCCTTGCGCATCCTGAACCATTTTGATGAAATGGGCAAGCATTGTTTCCCTTCCGACTTTAACCGCTTTGAATTGGAAACTTCCTTTTTGGTTAATCGTTCCCGCAAATACTTTTTCGTTTTCTTTTTTCTGTACAGGTACAGGCTCGCCACTCAACATACTTTCATCAACGTAGGAACTGCCCGAAGTAACCATACCGTCCACCGCAATCTTTTCGCCCGGCTTTACAAGAATAACATCGCCTGCGTTTACCTCTTCAATAGCGGTTTGTTTTTCGGTTCCATTCGCTTGTATAACAATAACGGTCTTGGGTTGTAAGCCCATCAGTTTTTTAATGGCTGAAGAGGTATTGCCTTTGGCTTTTTCTTCCAATAGTTTCCCTAACAGGATAAATGCGACAATTACGGCTGCTGCTTCAAAATATACGTGGGCGTGTAGTCCTCTCTGATGCCAAAAATCTGCAAACAACATATTGAATACGCTGAACAGATAAGCGATACCTGTACTCAATGCTACCAGTGTATCCATATTGGCTGAACGATGTTTTGTCTGCTTCCAGGCATTGATGAAAAAATCCCTGCCTAACCACAATACAACAGGAGTAGAGAACAGCCACATTATAGGGGTTGCATAGGGCATATCCATAAAGAACATTGCTATCAATACAACAGGCAATGACAGCGCAATAGCCCATACGGTTTTAGTCTTTAGCTTTTGGAACTTTTCAGCGTGGATAGCTTCTAATGTTTCCTGCTGCTTATTTTCTTCTTCTACCAGTAAATCGTAACCTATGGACTGTATCGCCTTTTGCAGTTTGGTGGCATCGGTCATATTGAGTAGGTATTCCACGGTAAGATTTCCCGTAGCAAAGTTTACGGATGCTTCTATAACGCCCTCCTGATGCTTTACAATACTTTCTACACTGCCTGCACAGGATGCGCAGGTCATTCCCAATACAGGGAATGTATGTTTTACAGTAGAAACGCCGTAACCTAAATCTTTGATTGCTTTTACCGCTGCGCCTATCGCTGCGCTGTTATCTACCGTGATAGCTGCCCTGCGGTTGTTTAGCTCTACTTTGTGGGTTTCGATGCCTTTGACCTGTGCCAATCCTTTTTCAACGATTAACGCACAATGTTCGCTTTCTACATCTTCTAAGGGAAGATAAATAGTTTCTTTATTATTCGTTGCCATATTTGCCTGATTTAATTAACAGTACAAAATTGGCTATTATATGGGTGGGTGCTATTGTGAAATTTTGGAATTTATGTGTAAGATTTACAAACTATCCAATGGCTTCCTTTTATCTTCTTTTATCTGTTTGAAATAGCTCGGTGTCAGCCCTGTAACTTTTTTGAACTGGTTGCTTAGGTAGGACACACTCGAATAGTTTAAACGAAAGGCAATTTCACTCAAAGAAAGCTCATCATATACCAATAGCTCTTTTACCTTTTCTACTTTTTGGGCAATAAAGTATTTTTCAATGGTAGTACCCTCTACCTCCGAAAAGAGATTAGATAAATAATTATAATCGTGGTGCAGTTGACTACTTAGCACATCCGAAAGATTGGTTTTGGCGTGGTTGTCCTGATGATGCACAAGGTCAATAATTATATTTTTTATCTTTTCAATTATGCGGCTTTTTTTATCGTCAATAAGTTCAAAGCCTAATGGAATTAAAACCTTATCTACATTATTTTTTTCTTCGGATGTAATCTCTTTATCCAATACTACCTCTCCAAGTTTGATTTTTTTTACGTTCAGACCTAACTTATCCAATTCATTTTGCACCACCATAATACAGCGGTTGCAAACCATATTTTTAATAAAGAGTGTACTCATATATACCTTTTTACGACCTTAACAAAGGTACAAATTAATCTTTGGCATCATACCATTCTACGCCAAATCCCGCCTTTCAAAGCCAAACCCTGCCACTTCTGCAAAGGGGCTTATGTACTGCTATAATTTTAGGATTTAAGTAAAATTCTAAACAAAATAAGTATGGATGTACAGCAAAAAGACCTGTCGTATTTCAGATTACGACTGCAAGAATTATTAAACAGCAGCTTTCCTGAAAAGGCGCACGACCAAAAATTTATTGACCAACGGTCTTCGTGGGCTGCCAATGCTTATGAGGGTGCTTTCCGTTCGGGAAACGCCATTGAGCAATGCGACGAAATAGCCAACTACATACTTTTTGAGGGCTTGCACTTCTCCAAGTTCAACACGGTTTTCAAAGTGGTATGCAATGAGTTTGATGCCATAATGGCAGACGAGGAGCTGCGACCGTTCGCCCTTAAAATGTTCCCCGTTTGTGAGCCTGTTTTCGCAGGATATGAATTAACCGATGATTTCGCCAACGGAAATGAGTTTGATGTACTCTATACCGAACTGACCGGAACCATCTCAATATGGATTGAGGAAAATGGGCTTCAGTAAGCGGTTCCATATCCAACAGAATATTGATGCCCTGCGAATTGTTTTTAAACTGGAAAAGGAGAAACGGCAAGCCACCGTAGGCGAAAGACTGCTAATGATGCGATACAGCGGATTTGGCGGTCTTAAATTCGTTCTGAACCCCGTAGAAAACGAAATAGACATCAATCATTGGAGAAAAACAGAACACGACCTTTTTCCACTCACGCAGGAACTCCACCAACTACTCAAAGAAAATTCCGAAGACGATAAGCAATACCGCAAGTATGTGGATAGTATGAAAAGTTCCGTACTGACGGCTTTTTATACCCCACCAAAAGTTATAGATGCCATTTCATCTGCCTTGCGGGATAATGGTCTGCACATTGATAAATTCCTCGAACCCTCCGCAGGTATCGGTTCATTCATCCAATCCTTTTCGGAAAATCAGAAAGCCAGTGTTACCGCTTATGAAAAGGACTTGCTTACAGGCAAGATTTTAAAGCAGCTTTACCCCGAAATCAATATCCGTATAAACGGCTTTGAGGAAATCCCCGAAAGGGAACAAAACACCTATGATGTAATCGCCAGTAATATCCCTTTTGGCGATACTTCCGTATTTGACCTTTCTTATTCACGCAGTAGAAACAGCGCAAAGGAACAAGCTGCCCGAAGCATACACAATTACTTTTTTCTGAAAGGTGCTGATATGCTCCGTGAGGGCGGTTTGTTGGCTTACATCACTTCACAGGGCATTCTGAACAGCCCTAAGAACGAACCCATACGCAGGGCGTTGATGCAGGATAATAATTTGGTTTCGGTTGTAAGATTGCCTAACAACCTGTTTACCGAATATGCAGGTACGGAAGTCGGCAGCGACCTGATTATCCTGCAAAAAAATACGGCAAAAGAAAATCTGACCGACAGGGAAGATCTGTTTTGCCAAAGCAAGCCATCTGAATACAATACGCCTGGCAATGCGCTCTTTCAGGACAGTACAAGAATTATCCATACCGACCAAAAATTAGATACCGACCCATACGGGCAACCTGCCTTAATCTATACGCATAAAGACGGTGTTGAGGGCATTGCCAAAGATTTGAAGCAAATGCTTTCCGAAGATTTTGGAAAGCATCTGAATTTGAGTTTATACAAAGGCGAACAGAACGACGAGCCTGTTATACAAATTCCTATTGAACCAAAAGTTACACCTCCGGTCATAGACCCTGTAATCATTCAGCAAAAGCCGCAACCTGTACCTACTCCGGTAGTCCGTCAGGAAAGCCCGCAGGAATTAAAGCAACTAAGCATTTTTGACTTGTTTGAAAGTGCGGGAGAACCTGTAATGGTTCTTGCTCCACCTAAAAGAACTACCCAAGCCAAAAGGCAAAGCACTAAAAAAAGAAGAGGTACAATAGGTCGTCAGCCCGACCTGTTCAGCAGTGCAAGGCAGCAGCCCTATACACCGCTAAAATCCAATGGTGATATTAACGGAACCGACCAGGTTAACGGCAAAAAACAGGAAGCTATCAGCGACCTGTTTTCACAAATAAACGGAAATGGCCAGTCTGATAAGACAGCCATTACCGCTATCAATATTAATGCTATTCCTGAACCTGCCCCGTATAGTGGCGAACTGCAATCATTCCATCGTAACGATTGTCTTGTGGTGGATAACGGTTGGGTAGGTTATCTGCAAGAAGTAGAAAAGGAAGATGCAAAAGCAATCTTTCATCCATTGCAATTACCATCGGCACAGAAAGCAAGAGCCGAAGCCTACATAGCTGTAAGGGACAGTTATATCAACCTGTACCAAAAAGAAGCTGAAAAGCAGACCGAACACAAGGCAGAACGGGAAACCCTGAACCTCCTGTACGATGGCTTTGTCAAAAAATACGGTAATCTCAATGCTGCCGACAATGCCAAGCTGATAAAGACAGACAGCGCAGGTAAAGAAATTCCTTATCTGGAGCGTATCATTGGCGGCATAATCCATAAAGCGGATATATTCAGCCGTCCTGTTAGTTTCTCTACGACCACGTTAGCAACCGATAATCCCGAAGAGGCATTAGCCGCCTCGCTGAATAAATACGGCAACGTGGATTTGGACTTTATGTCCGAAATCAGCAGCCTGCCTGCCGATACCCTGAAAGAAGCCTTACACGGGCGGTTGTTCTACAATCCGCTACAACAGGAATACGAAATAGCCGAACGGTGGATTGCAGGCAACGTAGTTGAGAAAGCCGATGAAGTAAGAGCCTATCTTGAAAACAATCCTGATGATACCGAAGCCAAAGAAAGCCTTACCGCTTTAGAGGAAGCCCGACCAAAACGGATTGAATTTGAGGAGTTGGATTTTAATCTCGGCGAACGGTGGATACCTACCGGAATTTATGCCCGTTTCGCTTCGCACCTGTTCGATGCGGATGTATTGGTTCATTATTCCGAAAGCTCCGACGACTTTTCTGTGAAATGTCATCGGGGCAATATGCACATTTGGGAAAAATATGCTGTCAAAGCGGAAAGCCGAACATTTGACGGTATTGCCCTGCTCAAACACGCCCTTGTCAATACTACGCCTGATATAACCAAAAAAGTGATGGTTGGCGACCAAGAGGTCAAAGTACGGGATATGGAAGCCATACAAATGGCGAACACCAAGATTGATGAAATCCGTACCGCTTTTACCGACTGGCTACACGCACAGAACGATGAGTTTAAAAACAGGCTGACCGACCAGTACAACGACACCTTTAACTGTTTCGTTCGCCCGAACTATGACGGAAGCCATCAGGAATTTCCGGGATTAGACCGCAAGGGTGCAGGCATTGAAGACCTGTATTCAAGCCAAAAGGACACGGTTTGGATGATAAAACTGAACAACGGTGCTATCTGCGACCACGAAGTAGGCGCAGGAAAAACGCTGATAATGTGTACCGCAGCGCAGGAAATGAAGCGTTTGGGATTAGCCCATAAACCGATGATAATCGGACTGAAAGCCAATATACCTGCTATTGCTGAAGACTACCGAAAAGCCTATCCACACGCAAAAATCCTTTATCCAGGTATTGATGATTTTACGCCTAAAAAACGCCTGCGCATTTTCGGGGATATTAAAAACAACGATTGGGATTGTGTGATACTCACGCACGACCAGTTCGGAATGATACCTCAATCGCCCGAAATACAAAAGGAAATCCTCGAAATAGAATTAGACAGCGTAGAGCGCAACCTCGATGCCCTGAAATCGCAAGGCAAGGAAGTGACAAGGGGAATGCTCGCCGGGGTAATCAAACGAAAAGAAAATCTTGAAGTAAAGCTGAAAACGCTGCAACACGATATTGAAAACCGCAAAGATGATATTGTGGACTTTAAGATGATGGGCATAGACCATTTGTTTGTGGACGAAAGCCACCAATTCAAAAACCTGATGTTCAACACCCGTCATACACGGGTTGCCGGATTGGGTAACGTGGACGGCAGCCAAAAGGCACTGAACCTGCTTTTTGCAATCCGCACCATTCAGGAGCGTACCAATGCGGATATGGGCGCAACCTTTCTTTCGGGTACGACCATCAGCAATTCATTAACGGAGCTGTACCTACTGTTCAAATATCTGCGTCCCCGTGCATTGGAAAAACAGGGCATTCATTCTTTTGATGCGTGGGCAGCTATCTATGCAAGGAAAACGACCGATTATGAATTTTCGGTAGCTAACAATATTGTCGCAAAAGAGCGTTTCCGCTACTTTATCAAAGTGCCGGAACTGGCGCAGTTCTATTCTGAAATCACGGATTACAGAACGGCAAAGGATATTGGTATTGACCGACCGAACAAAAACGAAATCCTTTATAACATACCGCCAACGCCCGACCAAGAAGCCTTTATTCAAAGCCTGATGCAATTTGCCAAAACAGGCGATGCAACATTGCTCGGAAGATTACCACTATCGCAAAGCGAAGAAAAAGCAAAGATGCTCATTGCTACGGACTATGCCCGTAAAATGTCGCTCGATATGCGTATGGTAAGCGGTATTTACGACGACCACCCCGACAACAAGGCTTCGCATTGTGCGGCAAATATCGCCAAGTATTACAACCAGTTCAACGCACAGAAAGGAACGCAGTTCGTTTTCTCTGATTTGGGAACTTATAAGCCGGGCGAATGGAATGTGTACTCCGAAATCAAACGCAAGCTCGTGGAAGACCACGGCATACCTGCGCACGAAGTAAGGTTTATTCAGGAAGCAAAAAATGATAAGCAACGTAGGGAACTTATCAACGGGATGAACGAGGGCAAAATCCGTGTGCTGTTCGGTTCTACGAGTATGCTCGGAACTGGCGTTAACGCACAGAAAAGAGCCGTTGCCGTTCATCATTTAGATACGCCGTGGCGACCGTCTGACCTTGCCCAAAGGGACGGGCGGGCAATTCGGAAAGGCAACGAGATTGCCAAATTCTTCGCCGATAATAAAGTGGATGTGATTATCTATGCCGTTGAAAAATCGTTGGATAGTTACAAGTTCAACCTGCTGTACAACAAGCAGCTTTTCATCGACCAGTTAAAGACCAACAATCTGACCAAAAGAACGATTGACGAGGGAAGTATGGACGAAAAATCGGGAATGAACTTTTCAGAATACGTGGCAATCCTGTCAGGAAATACAGACCTGTTGGATAAAGCCAAACTGGAAAAACAAATTGCCGGACTGGAAAGCGAAAAGCAGGCTTTCAACCGTTCAAAATCCAGTGCTAAGTTTAAGGTGCAGGATTATACGGAAATGCTGCAAAGCACTCAATCCCGTTTGAACCGGATGAGTACAGACTGGGAAAACTTACAGCAACGCCTCCAAAAGCGTTCGGACGGTACAATCGAAAACCCTGTGCTGTTGGATGGTTTGCCGCCCAATGCAAATCCGAAACAAATCGGTGCGAAGCTGAACGAGATTGCGGACAAAGCCCGCACCGCAGGTCAGTATGAAGAGATAGGCAGCTTGTATGGTTTTACGCTGTTGGTCAAAACAGAAATGTCGGAAAAAGAGGGTTCGGATATTCGGGTAAACCGCTTTTTGGTACAGGGCGAGGGAAATATCAAATACACCTACAATAACGGTCTGATGGCAAAGGACCCTGAAACTGCCACAATGAATTTTTTAAGGGCTTTGGAAAAGCTGCCGGGCTTTGTAAAACAGGAACAGGAAAAAATCGCTGAAATACAGAAAGACCTACCTATACTTCAGGAAGTGGTTAACGGTACGTGGTCTAAAGAAAGTCGATTGAGTGAACTTAAAACGGAACTGGCAGCCGTAGAAAGGAAGATACAGCTTTCAATAGAACCTGTTAAGCAAGGGGAAGCAGTCCCGGAGCAGGTAGAAAAGCAGAAAGAAGCTCCAAAGGTTCAGGAAAGTATTATACGGACGAAAGGTGTTCATCTGTCGCGTGGCGTATTGTAATGGTCGTTTACTTTTCGTCCTGTTCGTCCATTTTCTTTATCAGTGCTTCACACAGGCTGTCAAGGAATTTCGTCCGGTTTATCTTACGGGCTTTCAGTTCCATAAATGTGTGGTAAAAATCGCCTAATTCAATATTGAAGGCATCTTCAAAAGTTTTAGCTATCAATTTTATGTCTGCATTCCCATTGTTAAATACACCGTGGGAGTACAGTGCATAAATCAATTCTGTAAGTGCTGTTTTGCTTGCTGTCCATTTCAATGAATTGTCCGAACCCTTTTTCACATTGATGTTATTCAGCCTGTCTTCCAAATAAACTTGTATCAGGTCATTGGCAATTATCTTGGCAACCTTATAATCGTGCGAAGTAGAAAAGCGGTGGTCTGCCTCGAAATAAAAAGTGTCCAACCATAACCTTATATCGTGCTTCCCACGTACAAAAAACTTCTCGTCAACGAAAGAATTGTTACTGCGGTAATACTTGTAAAAATCAAGGTTATTCTCAAAGAACCTTTTTAGCTTTTTTAGTTCTTTGGTAAAATATTTCTTGGTGCGCTTGTTTCCATACGGTCTTCTCGTTTCTATTTTATAGATGGAATTGTAGTAAATGAGCTTTGAAACAATAACAGGTTTCTGATACTTGAAAAAATGGATTTCCTCTTCCATATTTTTAAAGTCGTGCTTCAATACAAATTCCTTTAAATCGGCAAGGCTTTGAATGATAAGCTCTATAACCGCTTCTATTCTTTTTATCGGGCAGTCGGTTTCAATCTCCAGTTCCTGAATTGCAGTTTCTAATTTATGTAATATTTCATTATAGAATTTGTCCATTTAATTTACATTGGATGATGTTCCGGTTATTAAAAAAATGCCTAAATCATAATATTTAGGCATTTTCCTATTTGTTGAATAGGAAAATCAGCATTACATCTAACTTGTTTTCTTGTAATTCATAATCGCAAAGCCATTCAGGAACAAGGCAAAGCCAATCATAATAACAAAGTGATATTTGATGTCGGCAAAACCGCTTCCTTTCAACACAATCATTCTCACTACATCAATAAAGTATGTTACAGGGCTGCACTTTGCTATGATGTAAGCCCATTGCGGCATTCCGTCAAGTGGGGTGAATAACCCACTCATCAGCATAAAAATCATAATGAAGAAAAAGGCTACCGACATTGCTTGTTGCTGCGTATCGGCAAATGTGGAAATGAGCAAGCCTAAGCCTAATAAAGCCACTAAATAAATTGCCAAGTAGCTGTACAACAAAAGCAAACTTCCGACAGGAACAATGCCGTAAACAAAACGTGCTACAATGAGCAAGCCGATACTGAAAATAAACATACCGATTACCCAAAACGGAATGAGCTTGCCTAATACAAACTGATATTTCTTAATGGGTGTTACGTTGATTTGTTCTATCGTTCCGACTTCTTTTTCTTTTACAATGTTCAATGCACACATATAAGCCCCTACCATTGTTACCAACACAACCAAAATACCCGGAACCATAAAAAACCGATAGTTCATAAACGGATTGAACCAATTTGATGAAGCAACGGTAATAATAGGTGCAGTATTAAACTTATCGGGTTGCACCCATTGCAAGCGAATATCATTATTGTATGCCGAAATAATCTGTGCGAGATAAGCTCCGCCTAAACCCGCTTTTACGCCATTGATTGCATTAACGGCAATAAATAATTTTTGCTCATTTTCACGAACTAAGTTTTTTTCAAACCCCTGCGGTATTTCCAAAATCAAATCGGATTTATCTTTTTCAATCTGATTAAATGCACTTTGAAATGAATTTCCGTAATCTGCCAATTGGAAATATCCCGAAGCGGTAATTTTTGAAATCAGCTTTTGTGAGTAGGTAGAATGGTCGTGGTCAACGATTGAAATGTTAATGTTCTTCACTTCGTAATCTGCTGCCAAAGGAAGTATCAATAACTGAATTATCGGTGCTGCCAAAATCAACGGCAACAACGACTTGTTTCGGAATATTTGCTTAAATTCCTTTTGTAGCAAAAACTTTAATGTTCTCATACCAATCTTATTTTAAATTTTCTGATACTCACTATCAGCAAAAAGCAAGTCATTCCAAACAGGATAAGCGTTTCTTTCCAAATGGCAGAAAAGCCCAAACCTTTTATCATTATTGATTTTACGATGATGTAATACCATTTTGAGGGTACTGCATTGGCAATTATCTGAAGCGGATAAGGCATATTTTCCAATGGAAACATAAAACCTGTGAACAGCATTGTAGGCAACATCATACCCATCATAGAAATAAGCATTGCCGTTTGTTGCGACTGTGTTACGTTTGAAATCAATAAGCCTAATGAAAGTGCTGTAATAATCAGTAAAGTACTTGCTCCGAACAGTAACAGAATGCTACCATTTATAGGCATATCCAAAAGTGTAACGCTTAATACAAGAATTATCGTAAGATTGATTAACGACAAAAACAAATACGGAATGGCTTTTGAAATAATAACTAAAAATGGATTGAAAGGCGAAACCAATAGCACTTCCATTGTACCTGTTTCTTTTTCCTTGACAACGGAAACTGCGGTCATCATTACACAAATCAGCATTAGCACCAATGCCATTACGCCCGGTACAAAGTTGGTTGCTCCTTTCAATTCGGGATTGTACAACATTCGCAGTTCGGGAACTATACGGAATGGCATTGCTTTGTTTTTCATCAACTCCTGCTGATAATCCATAATGATATTGGTTGCGTAATTGGTTAATGTGTTGGCAGTGTTGGGGTCGGAAGCATCGGCAATAATCTGTACCTGTGCTTTGTTCAGGTGCAATAAGTCTTTGTTGAAATTGGCAGGGAAAATGATTGCCAATTTTATGTTTCCCTCTTTAAATGCTTCTTCAATTTGTTTGTGGCTTATTAATGTTTTCTGAATTTCAAAATTCCTGCTTGCTTCTATCTTGCTGATGATTTGTTGCGTGGCTTCATCTTTAGCATAATCGCAAATAACGATTTTGGAATTTTTGATTTCGTTTGTGAGGGCAAAACCAAATAAAACAATCTGCACAATGGGCAAGCCGAATAGCATTAACAGCGTTTTGCTATCACGGAATACGTGATAAAATTCTTTTCTTACAAATGATAAAAACTGTTTCATCTTTAATCTGATTTTCGTTTTGCTCCTCTTGCCAATTCATAAAATACATCGTCCATTGAAGCGGCTGAATATTGTTGTTTTAAATTGGCAGGTGTGTCCAATGCTTTTATTACTCCGTCCACCATCATAGAAATACGGTTGCAGTATTCGGCTTCGTCCATATAGTGGGTAGTTACGAAAATGGTAATACCTCTATCGGCTGCCGAATAAATCAAATCCCAAAACTGCCGTCTTGTTACAGGGTCAACGCCTCCTGTGGGTTCATCTAAAAACACAATTTTAGGTTCGTGTATTACGGCAACTGAAAACGCTAATTTCTGTTTCCAACCCAAAGGCAAAGAAGCCACTAATTTTTTTGCTTCGCTCTGCAATCCCAATGTTTCAATCAGTTCATTGCTTTTTGCGTTTAGTTGCTTATCGGATAAACCATAAATACCGCCAAAGAATTGAATATTTTCTATTACCGTTAAATCTTCGTACAATGAAAATTTTTGGCTCATATAACCGATGTTCTTTTTAATTTCTTCGGTCTGCTTGTAAATGTCAAAACCTGCAATGGTAGCATTGCCCGATGAGGGTTTGGAAAGCCCGCAAAGCATTTTCATTGCGGTTGTTTTTCCTGCACCGTTTGCACCTAAGAAACCGAAAATTTCCCCTTCGTACACTTCAAACGTAACTTCGTTTGTAGCGATGAAATCGCCAAAACGCTTGGTTAATTTCTCTGTTTTTATTACTACTTCGTTTGTCATATCAGTTCATCAGATTTATAAAGCAATCTTCAATGCTTGGTGTGATGTGTTTGAGTTCAATGTCTTGAAAATCGGCTTCCTGCAAGGTTTGTATCAGTTCATTTTGTGAACGCTCATTATCATTTTGAAACGTGATGTGATGAAAGTCGCCAAATGAAAAACAACTTTTTATCTGTGTGTTGTTTCGCAAAGCATTCAAGAGTTTACCCATATCGTTTGCCTTTACTGCAAACAACTTGTCGGGAAACTGTTTGATGATAGTATCGGGCGTATCAATAGACATTATGCTGCCGTTTTGTATCAATGCGATGCGTTCGCAAAGCGTGGCTTCGTCCATATAAGGGGTTGAAACCAAAATGGTAATGCCCTGCTGTTTTAAGCCTTTCAGCATTTCCCAAAATTCTTTTCTTGAAACTACATCTACGCCTGTGGTCGGCTCGTCTAAAAACAATACTGTTGGGCGATGAATTAAAGCACAACACAAAGCCAGTTTCTGCTTCATACCACCAGACAATTTTCCTGCTCTTCGATTTTTAAACGGCTCTAACTGTACATAAATATCCTTTACCAAATCGTAATTTTCCGCAACGGTGGTATTGAATACGGTTGCAAAAAAGTTGAGGTTTTCCTCTACTGATAAATCTTGATACAATGAAAATTTGCCGGGCATATAACCTACATTTTTGCGAATGGCTTTATAGTCTTTTACTACGTCAAAACCATTTACGGAAGCCGTACCGCTATCGGGAAGCAATAGCGTAGTAAGTATGCGGAAAATGCTTGTTTTTCCTGCTCCGTCTGCTCCAATCAAGCCAAACAATTCGCCCTTGTTTACCTCAAAAGAAACATCGTTTACTGCCTTTACTTCGCCTTTATTGTAGGTCTTTACAATGTTATTTAATACAACGTCTGCCATTGCTATTGGAATTTTATTTCGCCATACATACCTACTTTGTATAAACCGTCATTTTTAACTTTTATCTTCACGGCATATACCATATTTGCCCTTTCGTCTTTGGTCTGAATGGTTTTGGGTGTAAACTCCGCTTTGTCGTTTATCCAAATGATTGTACCTGCGGTTTCTTTGTAACCGCCTTTGCCGTCATCGGTAAGCACTTTTACTGTTTGGTTCAATTTTGCCTGTGGTAGTTGGTCGCCTGTGATGTAAACCCTCAAAATAATGTTGGATAAATTGGCGATTTTGTAAAGCGGTTTTCCCGCTGACGTCATTTCGTTGGCTTCGGCATATTTGGAAAGTACCGTTCCACTTGCGGGATTTATGATATAGCATTTTGCAAGCTGGTCGTTCAGTTGCTCAATCTGCACCTGCAATGGCACAACGTCTTTGCCTAAGCCCTCGCTTGAAATGCTCAACGTTGATTTTTGTGCTTCGATTTGTTTTTTCAATACTTCAATCTGTGCGTTGATGTCATCTAACTGTTTGGGTGTGGCTGCATCGCCTTTTACCAAATTAGCAACTCTTGTCCTTTCTCTTTCAGCCGTTCTAAGCTGTTCCTGCAAGGCAGATAGCTGAACAGGTATATTGGGCTTTTTCCCCAAAATGGCTGTAACCTGTGCTTCCAACTGCTTTTTCTTCAGATACAACTGCAAGCTGTCTATGTAGCCAATGGTTTGTCCTGCTTCCAATGTTTGCCCCTCTTCGATGCTGAACTGCTTGATTGTGCCTGTGGCTTCCGATGAAATAATGGTTTCTTCTGCCTCAAAACTTCCCGAAGCATCAAATGAAACTTTGTTATTGTTGCAAGCAGTAAGCACTGTTGCGATGCTTGCTATCAATGCGATTGTTTTTATTTTATACATTGTTCTACTTTTTTTATTGTTACTAATTTCCTGCTGTTGTTTGAGCGTTGTACTCTGTCATTAAAAGCTGTATTTCGTGTAAAATCAAACTTTGCTTCGCCTGGTCTTCGGCATTTACCGCAATGAGGTAATCGTTTGTGGTTGCCGTACCATAAGTAAGTTGATTTTGTGTGGTGTTCTTTACGCTTTCACGAAGTATAACAATGCTCTTATCGGTTTCAATCAAATCCTGCATTTTGGTTATATCAGCGTTTTGCTGTTTCAATGTGAGGTTGGTATTGAACAAAAAAGTTTCTCGTTGTATGTCTATCAAACTTTGATTGTTAGCAAGCATTTTCTTTTCGTTCTTATAAGTATAGAAACCTGTAATGTTCCAACTCAACCGTAAACCACCGATATAGTAACCTTGAAAATCATTATCCAGCATATTCAAACCAGGTCTGCCAAAACCGCCTTGAAAAAATGCACTCAAACGAGGCAGGTTTTTAGCGGTAATCAGCTTTTCCTGTACGTCAAAGGATTTTTTCTGTAAGTCGTAAAGTTTCAGTTCGGGGCGGTTGATTGTGGGTGTAAGCATTTGCCTATGTGGTTTTTCAAGAACGGTATTTTCATCAATCGACTTGCCGATGAACAAAGCCAGCATATCGGCATAGCCTTTGCGTGTGGCTTTCAGTTCAATGGTGCGCTGGTCTGCTTTCAGCAACTCGGCTTTCAGGTTGTCGGCTGTGCTTTTCAATGCTACGCCGTTGGCAATGGCTACATTGGTTTTTTCGATGCCGCTTTTAATATCCTTTTTAAGTAGTTCGGTCTGCTGGATTTGGGCATCAATCAATAATATTCCGAAATAAAGGTTGTTGATGCGTTCCCTTAGCTTGTATAGTTCCACTTCTGTTTTTTGTGTTTCTATTTCCGAATTGGCATTGATATATTCCTTTTGGTCTTTAACGGTAAACAGGTCGGTAATGGACTGCGATACCTCGCCATATAACCTGTATTGGTCTTTGCTCATTGTAGGAATATCCACATTGGGCAATGAAATCGGGACTTGGGTAACAGCCGATTGATAGGTTGCCTGTCCTGCTATATTGAATTGAGGTAAAACCCCTTTTTGAGCGTTGGCAATAGAATATTCCTTTGTCTTTTCTATCAGCGTGTACTGCTTTATCAAAGGATAATTCTGTTTTGCCATTTCAAGGCAGTGGTCAAGGGTCAATGAATTGTTTTGTTGTGCCATTGCCCAATGGCTGCACATCAGCAATAAGCCTATCAGCCATTTTGATTTTTGTTTATGAATTACTTTAATCATTTTATTTAATTTTTAGTTTCAATCATTTGATTAACTTATGGACAAAAAAATTTATTTCGCTTTCATCATCGCTTTTATCCAAACAGGTATCAATCTTTTACGCTCCTGCATCAGCTTGTTAAACTGTGTTTCATCCAACCCGCTTATTCCCTGTAACAATGGTTGTCCGATAAAAGGAAAAACAACCAAGCTCAATAAATTCATCAAAAAATGCAATGGGTTTGGTTCGGTAATTTTTCCTTTTGCAACAGCTTCCTGATGTTGTTTGACAAATGCAGAACTCATTACTATTTGTTTGATTGGTAATTTTTCTAACAGACCGCCCGAATTGTTACGGATTTCGTTCAACATAAAAATGGGGATATTCGGCTCTTGGGTAATAAAGTCTATATAATGGGAAGCAACCAATTCTACTTTCTTTTCTAAAGAGGTTTTCTCGTCATTCAATATCGTTGCCATAGTGTGCATAAAACCCGTTACGGTTTCAAGCATTATAATATCAAACAACTTTTCTTTACTGCGGAAATAATAATTGAGCAAAGCAAGGTTAATGTCTGCTTCCTCTGCAATGTCCCTTGTACGTGTTGCCGCAAACCCTTTTTTATGGAATACGATACGAGCAGCGTTCTTTATCTTTTCTTCAGTAGAAGTGTCTAACTTCTTTACTTCTTTACTTTTAGCCATTTTACATTAAAATTCTTTTCAGTGACAAATGTAAAAACTTATTCTTGATTTATCCAAATATTTTAATCATTTGATTAAATTTAGTTTTCGAAATTATTCTTGAAACTTGATAACGAGAAGGTTAGTAATAGTGCTGTACAAAAAAACAGGGCTGTAAAAAGTACAGCCCTGTTTTTGATGGATATATCCTAAAACGCTATTATTCTTGCTGCACCAAATGTTGCAAATCCGGGTCATTTTTGATACGCTCCAATTCCATTTCGATAATCTGTACAATGTCTTGTTTTATCTGACGGTAGTTGCTTTCAATCTGCTGTTTCATTTTATCCTCGCCCTGCTCGTTTACGAAAGAAAGGATTTGCGGTATTTGCTTATAGGCTTTGGTTTCTGCTGCTACCTTGTCATTATCCACCACGATTTCAGCGTGGAAAATCTTTTGCTCGATGCGCTCATCAAAGTTATCCGATACAGAACCTACGAACATACCCTGTGTCAAAGTTGAAATTTTGGAAGCCGGAATAAGGCTGTCTAATTGTGTGGAAATTGAGGTAGATTTATCGTTGCGGTTAATGGTCATACTCTGGCGTTTCTGCAATACTTTTCCGAAGCGTTCCGAAAGGCTTTTTGCCGTTTCTCCAACCACCTGACCACTGAATATATTGCCGACGGTATTCTGTATTACCTTACTTTCTTTGTCGCCGTAATCCCTCGTTAATTGCGAAAAGTCTTGAAAGCCCAAGCATACAGCCACCTTATTACTTCTCGCCGTTGCGATAAGGTTATCCAGTCCCCTAAAATAAATTGTGGGCAACTCATCAATGATAACGGAACTCTTTAGCTGTCCTTTTTTATTAATCAGTTTTACAATCCTCGAATTGTATAAACCCAAAGCTGCGGAATAGATATTTTGACGGTCGGGATTATTACCTACACACAAAATTTTCGGCTCTTTTGGGTTGTTGATGTCAAGCGTAAAGTCATCGCCTGTCATTACCCAGTACAGTTGCGGACTTATCATTCTTGACAAAGGGATTTTTGCCGATGCAATCTGTCCCTGCAATTGGTCTTGTGCGCCACCTTGCCAGGCATCCATAAACGGAGAAAGATAGTTTTCCAAATCGGAATATGAGGTCAGAATGGTAAATACGTCCGAATACTTTTTATT
Organism: Chryseobacterium salviniae; assembly: GCF_035819015.1. NCBI lineage: Bacteria > Pseudomonadati > Bacteroidota > Flavobacteriia > Flavobacteriales > Weeksellaceae > Chryseobacterium > Chryseobacterium salviniae. The sequence continues at coordinate 59,105 of NZ_JAYLAA010000020.1, forward strand.
CAGCAATTCAATGGCGTGCGGGAATGTACAATACTTACCATCCTCATAGATTTTCAGATACCAAATAATGGCAGCCAATAGGATAATTGGGCTTTCCACGAAAAAATCCCCTTGCTTCTGTATCCAGCTACGGTTGAGGTTCAGCATTATGGTGTAAGCCGCTTCGTAAGCGTCGGAAATGTCTGTCATAAAATCGGGATTGAGTGGATTGCACCTATGGCTCTTGCGTGGGTCATCGAAATTTATCACATAGAATTTTGGTTGAACTTTGTACTTATCCCGATGCTTCAATAAATGATTGTAGGCAATGGTGGAAAGGTCGTCAAATTTAAAATCATATATATACATACTAAAGCCTTTCTCAATCTGCTGCTTGATGTAGTTGTTTACGATGGCATAAGATTTACCGGAACCCGGAGTACCCAACACGATTGATGCCCTGAAAGGATTTACAATGTTTATCCAACCGTTGTTCCATTTGCCTTTGTAGTAAAATTTGGTGGGCAGGTTAACGGAATATTCATTTTCCATCAGCTTTGTTTCCTGTTGAAAGCTCTCGTTCTCGTTGTTGAAAACATCGTCCATTAAGTTGGTACGAAGCAAGCGGCTCATCCATACGCCCGCCATCAGCAAAGCAATATAACCTAACGAGATAGTAAGGATATACAGAAATGTGCCTATTACCGGAGATAGCTTTAACAACGGCGTGTTCAGAAAGAACAGCACAAAACCAACGCCCAAAGCCACGTAGATTTTAGCCCAGGTTATCTTCTCATTCTTTACGCCTTTCGTTCCCAAACAACTCAAAGCAAGCAAAACCAAAGCGAACGCCTTGGTATAAAGGGTATGTGAAAACAAGCCCGCCGTCCGGTCGAAATTGCCTAATATCTTGTTGATTATTTCCAACGTCCAACCACGTTCTAAAAAGAACCCGTAGCAGAACCAATAAAGGTGCATCAGCACCAAAAGAATACTGACTGCCCGCATAAAAGCCATTATTTTGGCTAAACCTCTTAAATCGTCTTCTCCCTGCATTCTTTTTTAGTTTTAATGTTCGGGCGTGAATTTAAAGGCTCTACACAGCGGCTATAAGAATGTGGCAGTCAATGGCGGTGCGTGGCAGTGTTTGGCGAAGTGATAAGAGTTGTAGCTTCTATGATCCTTTTGTATCGTAACATTTATGAAGCATCCAAATAAAAAATACTTTTAGTTGCTCTTCTGTTTTCTGTCCGTCAGCAACATTTTTTGTCCTGCTGAATTGGTGGACAAGGAACACTTCCGTAACTACAATAAACACAACAGTCTCCTTGTTTTGGTTTAAGAACTTGTTTGCATTTTTCACATTCGTAGAAATATTGGCAAGCGTCTGTCGGCATTGTTTCTTCTTTCTTGTGTCCGCAGTTGGGGCAAGTAATTGTTGATTGCAATATGATTTCCATTTGGTTTTATTTTTTGTCGGTTACAGAATATCCTGTTGAGTTAATTGCTTTTTCGACCTCAGAAATATTCGTTTTTGAGTTGTCAAATTCCACGATTGCGTTTCCTTTTTCGTATGAGGCGTTTGAACTTATTATTCCTGTCAATTTATTTACTTCGTGATTTACGTGTTCGCCACAACTTGCACAAGTCATTCCGCTAATCGTAAATTCTACTTTTTGAATATTGGATTTGTCCACCGCTATAATTTGCTTTTCTGTCTTTGGGTAGAAAATGCTTGAGTAGTATGGAAAGGCAAGCATTACGATTGCAAATGCTGTTACAATTCCTAAAAACATTTTTGACTGAATGAATTTTGGTTTTTCTTCTGTCTCACAATTGCAATCTATCTGCTTTTTGGGTTTCAACTTTTGATACCAAGCAAAACCAAGAACCAAAATTGTCAACCCGATAAAATAGGGTCGAAAAGGTTCAAGCCAAGAAAAAGTGGAAGCAAGACCGCTTGTTCCTGCAATAAGAGCCAATACTGGTGTGATGCAACAAAGAGAAGCTGCAATTGTAGTCAAAAGTCCTGCACCAATTAATTTTTTGTCAGTTTTCATATTGTTTCTAATATTTTGTTTTCGTCAAGTATTTTGAAAAATGGTTTCAGCATTTTTTCATACTCTTTAGTCAGTGAGTGAAAAATAGTTTGAGCTTCTCGTTCGGTTTCAATAAGTTTTCTGTCTTTGAGTTTCCGCAAGTGTTGTGAAACCGCTGAAATTGTCATACCAAGAATATCACTTATATCACAAACACAAAGTCGTTTTTCTTCATAAAGTAGAAAGAGTATTTTCAGTCTTACATTGTTTCCCGCTAATTCAAGTCCGTTCGATAAATAGTCAAAAGAACCGTTGAGTTCTGAAACTCGGTCTTTACAGCGGTTTATTTGTTTAATGTCTGCTTGTTGTCGTATGCAAGAATTATTGTCCATAGCACAAAGATAGTCAATTTGAGTTGTATTTAAGCAATTACTTAAATACAACTCAAATTCTTTCAGAATTATAAAGTGACAGCTCAATAAATCTTTTTAAAAACAGATTTTTAATTCCAAAATCTGACCTCTTACAGTCTTCTTTTTTTCTTCTTCATTTTGTTAGCAAAATCCTGTTCCTCGTAATCATCGCCCTGTGCTTCGGGTAACAAACCGCCAAATGCCTCAATCAAACCGTCTTCGTGTTTTTCAGTAGTATTCAGGAAGTCGAACAAATGATGAGGTTCTTCCGCAGGAAGATCTGCATCATTTGATGTGGATGTTTTTGGAAGTTGTACGACAGGTTCTTTAATCTCCGGTTTGATATTATTGTTCCAATAATCATTAAAGGTATTGGCAGAAAGTTCCTTTGCTAAGCGTGAACCGTTCCAAACCGCCTTTGAATTGTGGTCTATGAAAGTGATACCATAAATACGACCTGTATCGTTCCGGCGGACCACTACATTAATGCCCTGTTCACTCAACTGCTTTTTAAAAGCCTGCTCATCATTTGTGGATTTCAGAGCAATAGAAATTGCAGCTTTTAGGGTCTGCTTACTTGGGTGGTCTTTTAAATCCTCTTTGCATTTTGCAAAATGCAGTTCCAAAGCCGGAAGCCCTGCATTTTTACCAAACAACGAAGCCTTGAACGGATGCCCGGCTCTTTCGCCTTTCTCGTTTAAAGGAATATATAATAAGCCTTGCCGCATTTTTCCCTGCAATTCGCCCTCCACTTTTTCGGTGGTAACATTAAACAGGGAAAGCAAGGCATTGTATTCGCCCAAAGTCTGAAACTTATAATAATTCGGTAGGTGGCGGACAACCGAAGCGATTTGGCTTTTCACATCGCCTGCCCGATAATCTACCGGACGGAAAATCTTGTCGTTCTGCTTGTGTTCTTTATCGGTTGCGGGTATCAAGCCGTGTTGTCTTTCCAGTTCACGGCACACATTCATAGACCGCATTTTCTCGAATTTGTCCGAAATCTTTTTGCCCTGCTCGTCCACGCAAACCGATACAATGTGTATATGGCTGCGGTCAATATCCGTGTGTTTGAATACCACAAAAGGCTGTTCGCCGTAACCCATTTCCCGCATATACTGTTCTGCCATTTCCCTAAACTTATCATCGCTTACCTTGTCGTTCGGGTCAGGATTAAGCGAAATATGCAACGTATGTTTCTCGGTATTGCGGTTCGCTATCAGGTAAGGGGCAAAAGACTGGGCTAATTGTGCCACGGAATAATGACCGCTTGCGGTTTCAATCATCTTATTGGCAAACAAAATCTGCCCGTTTTCATTCTCTACTTTAAGCTGATTGTACGCCAATGCTCCGTATAAATTTGCGCTTCTTCCGATTTTTGCTATCATTTCTACCGCTATTTTTTCAGGTGTTTGGCTTCAAATTCCTCGCTTATTTGGATGATTTTCTGACATAGCATTGCCATTTCAGCCGTCTGCTTTTCCAGTTTGTACAGAAACGCTGCGGCTTTTTTCTCGGAAAAATTCTTGTACAGCAGCTTTACAATTTGGTTATAGTTTACACCTATGGAACGGAACTGGCTATGAAAAGAGGTCAGCCGCATATAAAAATCAACCGTTCCCTTGTCAATCTGAATGGTCTTTATGGTCTTGTTAAAGATGCAGGACGTTATAAAGTGCGCCTTTACCTGCATACCTGATTTATCAAACAGGGCAAGAAAACGGGCGTGTTCCTGCTCGTTAAAGGAAATGGTGTACCGTATTGTCGCCGGGTCTTCTTTGGGGCGGCGTCCGGTCTTTTTCAATTGCTTTTTGTTGTTATCGTTCATCACTAATCCATTTTAAAATCCATACAAAACCCTGACTTCGGAAGGTGTTTTCTGCCCCCTGCAAAGGGCAAGTTGTTTTGAGCATCGGAAATCATTCCGAGATGCTCAAAACACAACTTGCCGTGTTCCGGTGAACACAAAAATCCGCCCTGCGGGACGGATTGAATGTAACAAGGAAAAACGGCTCGATGCCGTTCCCGTTACCCCCTGATATGTCAAAAGACTTTTGCATAAATCCGTTAATAAAAATCACAATACAAAGTAAAGCCCTGTTTACGATAGCGTTGCACTGTGCCACTGTGCCAAATGCAACCTCTGAACGCCAAACACTGCCACCTCTATACAACCGAATGATTTTGATGAGTTCTTTGCCCCTGAATGTTGGCAGGCAGGCAGACAGCCAGTACTTCAGGACGAGCAGACGACACACATTCAAGATAGCGGGTTATCCTGCCTGCAAGATTGCAAGATTGCAGGAATGCAAGAAAGCAAGAGCGCAGGAATGACGGAAAGCGTGCTATCAGCATATCACGCCTGCCCGATGGATGGAATGGCGGACGGAACGAATGAAAGACCGAAATCCTGCCTGATAAGATGCCTGAATGAAGGCATTGCTGCTGTACCGCAGGAAATCAGGCAATCAGTAATTCCCGCAGGCAAGCCTGATGGCTATACTGCAAGAAAGACAGCACGAAATCAGGACTGCACGGCTGATAGCCTGCAAGCCAGAAAACTGGAAGATGTAAACTTTAAATTTTAAAAATATGGACACAAAAAAGAAACCTCTGTTCGTTGCCTTTTCTTCTCAAAAAGGCGGTGTTGGCAAAAGCACATTTACTACGCTTGTCGCCAGTACGATGCACTATCGGTTGGGCTACAACGTAGCCGTATTTGATGCGGATTTTCCGCAGCACAGCCTGATGAAAATGAAAACCCGTGATTTGGCAATGGTAATGGAAAATGAGGCTTTGAAAAAACTGGCGTATAAGCAGTTTACCACCATCAACAAAAAAGCCTATCCCATTATGCAGCACAAAGCGGACAGCGTACTCGATGCGGCGCACGAATTTGTAAACACTTCTCCCGTTCCGCTTGATGTGCTGTTCTTCGACCTGCCCGGAACCGTGAACACGCCCGGCATCCTGAAAGCATTGGCGGGAATGCACCACATTTTTACGCCCATTACGGCAGACCGTGTGGTAATGGAAAGTACACTCATCTTCACGCAGCTTTTACAGGATGTGATTATGAAAAAGGGCGAAACTTCCATACAAACCATTAACCTGTTTTGGAACCAGGTGGACGGCAGGGAAAGCACACCCTTATATGACGTGTACAATCAGCTTATCGGGCAACTGGGATTAAGCCTGATGCAAAGTCAAATCAAGAACAGCACCCGTTTTCGCAAGGAAAGCGAAGCGGACAGCAAAACGGTTTTCCGTTCTACGGTAATGCCACCTGATGAGCGTTTGATGAAAGCCTGTCAGTTAGACCTGTTCATCAGCGAATTTTTAAACATCATTCAATTGTAGTGCTATGGAAAAAGACAATAAAAGAAAAGTAACGCCGGACATTAACGAGGAAATGATGATGAACCTGATGGTGGATGGTATTAAAAAGGATGGTTTGCAGCTACCGCCTGAACCTGCCGAAGAGCAGGTAAAGGAAGCTGTAAAAGACGAGGTGCAGCAGGAAGAATTATCACAAAGCAAACCCGCACAACGGGAAAGGAACCGCACCAAGAAAAACCTTGACGGAAGCTACGGCGAACACTTTTTGAAAACCCACTCGATGACAAAGCGGGGCGATAAAAGCATTTATATCCGGCAGGAATACCACGAACGCCTATCCCGCATTGTACAGGTCATTGGTAAAGATGCCATACCCTTGTATGCCTATCTTGATAACATACTGGAGCATCATTTTGAAATGTTTGAAAAAGCCATTACCGATGATTTCAACGAAAAGTTTAAACCCATTTTTTAAAGCATCAGATTATGGAAATAGTAATTGTGATTTGCCTGCTGATAGTCATTGTCCTGCTTTTGCAGGATAAGATTGTCATTCATAAAAGGTCGGAGCAAAAGCCCACACAGGAAAAAGTTAACCCGAACCTGCCCGATATTATGGGGCAGCCCAAGCGAGTAAGAAGCCATTCCCTGCCAAACACTGCCAATGAAAGCCAAATAACGGAACCGGAGATAAACCCTGATAATTTAGACATCGAATACGACGAAAACGAAAACGTCAGCATTCAAATTCCGCAGGAAGAACTGGACGAAGTTTTCAGCAATATGCCTGATTTGGAAGAAGAGGAAGAAGAATGGAACAGGTACGGAATATCCGGTGGCGATAACGGTTTTGCCCAAGGGGTTACCTACGACGAACTAAGCTCCGTAGGGGCATTGCTCCAAAAAGAGAATTTGGAACAGGCTCAAAAGGAAACAGCGGTAGCCATAGTTCAGAAATTACAGGGAACCGAATTATTCAGCTTACTGGAAAATTCCATTGAGGGTGCTTCCCGAAAAATTGCCGAGCTTTTGGATAGCACACTTTCATCTGAAAGCGACGACGGTTCTTCCACCTTGCGGAAAAGTGATTTGGGTGATTTTGACATTGGGGAGTTTGTATAGCTCCTCAATGTTCTTATGAATAAGTTTAACCAATATCAATTACATTTTCTTCTCCAAACCAAACTTTGGCTTTCGCTATTACATCTGCATCAGGATTGTGAAAGAAGACTGCTAAATTTTCTTTAGCCCTTGTGCAACAGACATAAAATATCTTTTGTGTTCTGTCTAATACAGTTGCTGAACCTGTTTCTAAAAAGAGATTACCGAAATTATAATTGTTCCAACCTCCGTTATCAAGAATAACTAAAACATTATCAAATTCTGTTCCTTTGGTTTTGTGCTGTGTTGAAAATGGTGTTTGTCCTTCAAGGTATTCATATAGCTTTTGAAATTCACTAAACTTAACATCCTTCACTCGATTATACAAATACTCCTTGTTCTCTTTAAAAGCAATCAGCTTATCATCAATTAAATAAATTCTCTTTTCGTTAGCATCATTAATGACTTGTTCGATTGTATTATCTCCAACATTCACAAGGCTTTCAATATTTTCTTTTAAGGCTTTTTTACTTGCGATACTTGTTATTTTAAAATGATAATCTGTAGCTCTTAAAAACTCATTGTACTTTTTATTTTGATACAGAGAAATATTATTCTGAATTTTAAATAAGTGTTTTACAAGATTATCTCTTTTTGAACCTTTCTTGTTTTCATCATCTTTGTCTTGCTTTTTATCATCAAGTAATTGGTCTTTGTCAATATACATTTTGGAAAATTCAGTATATTTTATTGCTTTAGCATAATTATATAATTCCGCATTACCATCAATAAAAACCTGCATTGTGTTTGTAGGACGCACTGCGTTTAACTCTCTACCACTTTTTCCTTGCTGTAATGCTTCAATTACTTCTCCAAATGTATTTTCTGAAAAGTCAGTTGCAACATTGTTATCTTTAATATATTTCTTAATTCTATCTCTAAAACTTAATATGTGGTCTTTATCATAAATATCCATCAAGGTTCTAAAACCTGCTTTGCCTGCTATTAAATTGTGAGTGAGATTAAGTTCCTTAGTTTCCTTTGAATTATTAAAATCCCAGCCATAATTCGCGGCTAAAAATTCTTCAACCTTATTGACATCTCCATCAGTGGAATGCAAAAACAAAACAGTACCTTGCTTTATTGCACCATTAGCCATATTAGGAGCTTTCGGGTCGGCGGATGGTTCTTGAATTATACCATCAGTACGAAGTTTGTTCGCCAAATTGATTACAGATTGGGGATTTCTTCTATTTTGCTTCTTTGGAATTTCATTTACTTTTTCGGGTTCATCTCCTTTATAATCGTTTAGGTTGCCAATGCCATCTTCATAAATTGATTGCATTGCATCCCCAAAGAAACCTATGATATTCTTTCTTTCACTTTTCTTAAAATGTATAAGAAAAGTTTCTACGACAGCTTTGCTTGTATCTTGGTACTCATCTATGAAAATGAACTTGTATTTATCTTTTACAATACTGCTAAGTTTGGGATATTTTTCAAAAAGATAGTTTGCTACTATAAGCAATTCATCGTGAGATATTATTCCTTCACGTATTCTAACAAACTCTTTGTACTGTACACCATCAGGCAAAACTGCATAATAATTATCCGGAACGGGATTGACTTCTTCAATAGAAATTTTGATTACTTCCTCATTGTTCGCTAAGGAAACAAGTGCTTCTTTAAGCTCTTTTTGAAAGTGTTTAATACTATCCCATAAGAAATCGTGTATCGTAGATACATTAAGGTTTTTGTGGTTTACTCTTTCCTCAATTTCTTTGACTGCTGCATTAGTATAAGTCATACAAGCAACCTTAGCCGTCGGGTTTTCAGCTATTGCCTGTCGAATTACATTTACTAAGGAATAGGTTTTTCCACTTCCTGCACCTCCGCTTAATAAAAAGTTCCTGCCATTATCAATAGATTGAAAAATTTCCTGTACTTCCGGTTCTAAATTTAATCTTCCTTCAACCATAACAAACCATTTTTAATGTAATCCGGAATATTCCAATTGCTAAATGTTTCATCACTATGATATAATATGTCTAAAGCGAAATGTGTTTTCTTCTTAACACAATTCGCTGCTAAAACATAAGGGCTTTTCGCATCATCATCAAAATCAGCAGCATTTTTTATCCCTTGGAAAGTATCTTTATTTTCTTTTACAAATGTTCTATTCAGATGTATAAAAGCATCTTCAAAACTTCTTGCGTGATAAGTATTTTCTTCCTGTTGGTAACATATACAAATTGTGGAACTTCCTACAACAATTGTTCTATTTCCAACCGGTAAATTTTTTAAATCATTCCAAGTTACAGCCGACAAAAAATGATTAATTGCCGAATTACTCGTTTTAGTCCCTTCATTTACTGGGCAGGCTCCCCATTCGTCTTGCCCTTTTGCATTTTGACCTGTTACCTTTATAGCGTCAATATCTGTTAATATCAGTGACTTTATACCCAGGAAGTCAATAAACTTTTCAAAGATTTGTGAGTATGCCCCAACTTCGATAGTTGATATATTTTGTGACAGAAGAGGCAAAAATGTATCTGCATTACCTGCTGCTTGTAAACGTGCTGCTTCTTCCAAATCAACCTTTCTCATAAAAGTTGGTATCAAAATTCTTTCGGTATCTCCTTCAATAAGTATAGCCTTATCGGCAAAAAAGATTTCCGCTCTGCTAATTGTTAGATATTGTTTTAGGAATTGATATTGTTTTGGGTCGGCATCATATTGGGCTCTTAAATCCTTCAGATTTTTAGCGGTTACGTCATTCTTTGTTATTGTTTTTAAGTATTTTATATCATCGAAATCGCTATCTGCAACAATATGTGATGAATGCGTTGTGATTATATACTGTAACGGTCTTTCTATTCCATCATCTCTTTTGATACCCTCTCCAAGCAGTTTCTTTATATTTTTTATAAAGACATACTGCATCTGGGGATGGGTATGTGCTTCCGGTTCTTCTATAATAAGTAAATTAATATCTGCTGGCTTTTTGTCTTTATCTCTCTTGAAATCTTGTACTAAAATTTCAATTTCAAAAATCATACTTATTAGGTTCATATAGCCTAAACCATTGTAATGCTCCGGCAATCTGTGGTCATCGTGAGTGTACACCACAGTAGTGTTTCCTTCAAGCAATTCTCGGTGTTGCAGTGTTGAAATAATTGCGATATCAGTGTCATTCAACTTAACGCCACCAAAATCCTGAACCTTTTTTATTACGTCTTTAAATAAGTCTTTATAGATATCGCTTAATGTACTGTCGGTTTCTGAAAGCTGGTCTTTAAAATCTTCTGTAGCCTGCGTCTTATCGCTACTATCTTCTTTCTTTTTATAAAGGCTTGAAGTTTGTTTTGAGAGCGTGTTTTCCTTTTCTTTATTTGTCACATCTCTTCTTGCACTAATGTATTTGAAGCTGATGATATCTTTTAAATTAATGTTCTCACTAATAAGGTCAATTGGGTTAGTTTCGGTAATCTTGTTTGTAGCCGTATTATATTCAAAAGAGAATTTATGAATTTTAAAATAAGCTTCTAAATTTTGCTTTAAAAAATCTTTTAATTCCCTTTGCTTATATTCATTCTTCTTAGCATTCTTAGCATTTTCACTGGCGACGAAGCCTGCATAATCAGCTTTTATTCTTAAAAAGTCATCATAAATTACCGTGTATTCAAAACCTAAAACAATATTGTTATTGTCAGGGTCTAAATCCATTAATACTCTACTGACATTAGATAAGTCATCGGTATCGTTATATTCAATATAAATTTTCAGTCTAATACCTTTGGGTGGAAATTCTTCAGGAACATCAGCCGACTTGATTAAAACTTCTAATTCATTTTTAAAATCAATATTGAAATCATCATAAGAAAATTTACTTTTCTCATTTATAAATTTATCAAGAACTGACAAAATAGAAGTCTTTCCTGTATTATTTTTCCCGATAACAAGAGAAAGTTCATTTTCAAGGTCTATTGAGAAAGTCTTCAATAATCGAAAATTTTCAACTTCAATTTTTTTTATCTTCATAATGACTGGTTATAGTATTTGATTAGTTTTTATTCTACTCTTTTTTTAATCTTTTCCTCGATATTTTTAAAACTTGTTCGGCTACAGGCTCATTTTGTAGCAATTCAATTATTTTATCTGAAAACCATAAAATCAATAGCCCATCAACTGGGGTATTCAAAAAGTCTGCAAGCTTTTCAATATGTTTTCTTGGCAATGGTCTTTCTTCATTTTCGACCTTACTAATAAAAGCACTATCCAGTTCCAATGCAGCCCCAACTTCCCGTAAGAATAAGCCTTTACTTTCTCTTAGTCTTTTTATGTGTTTTCCAAATGCCATTTTGCTTTTTTAAGACTTGTCTAAATATGTCAAATTTAAACAAAATAGTTTAATAAATATGGTTTTAGACTTTCTATAAAGCCACTCACAGCCAAACACTTCCTCTGACTGCCACTTTACGGTAACGCCTCTTTTTCCACAAGACATTTGTCCCGAAAGCTCGCAAGGTGCGGGATAAACAGTAACAAATTAATGTGTTTCAATTATGGAAAAACAGAGAAAAAAAATTTTGCTGGCAGCCGTGGCAATGCTGTCAGGAATTGGTGCGTTCGCACAGGGAAACGGTTCTGCGGGTATCAACGAGGCTACCCAAATGGTAACAAGTTATTTCGACCCCGCAACGCAATTAATCTACGCCATCGGTGCGGTAGTCGGGTTAATCGGGGGCGTTAAGGTGTACAACAAATTCAGTTCCGGCGACCCTGATACGAGCAAGACCGCAGCTTCGTGGTTCGGTGCGTGTATCTTCCTGATTGTTGCCGCTACTATCCTGCGTTCATTCTTCCTTTAATCCGTTGCCTTATGAATTACAATATCAACAAAGGCATCGGCAGGACGGTGGAATTTAAAGGGCTGAAAGCGCAATACCTGTTCATTTTCGCAGGTGGGCTACTTGGTACGCTTATCCTCGTGATGATACTGTATATGGCAGGCGTAAACTCTTACATCTGCCTATTCCTCGGAGCAGGCGGTGCTTCGCTCATTATATGGCAGACCTTTTCGTTGAACAGGAAGTATGGCGAACACGGGCTGATGAAAATTGCAGCCAATAAAAGGCATCCCCGCTACATCATCTGCCGCAAGCCTGTACACCGCTATTTAAAATTCACACCTAAACAGAATGCCGTATGAGAAATGTAGCAAAGACCACCACACTGGAAAACAAATTTCCTTTGTTGGCAGTAGAGAACAACTGCATCTTATCCAAAGATGCGGACATTACCGCCTGCTTTGAAGTGCGTTTGCCGGAACTGTTCACGGTAGCTTCTGCGGAATACGAAGCCATTCACTCCGCCTGGCACAAGGCTATCAAAACCCTGCCTGATTTTACGGTCATTCACAAACAGGATTGGTACATCAAGGAAAGCTATGCGCCCGATTTGGCAATCGAAGACCAGAGCTTTTTATCAAAGTCCTATCAACGCCATTTCAACGAGCGACCGTTCCTGAACCACTATTGCTACCTGTTCCTGACAAAGACCACAAAGGAAAGAATGCGGATGCAAAGCAACTTCAGTTCGCTTTGCAAGGGTACGCTGATACCAAAGGAAATCAGGAACAAGGAAACGATACACCGCTTTATGGAGGCGGTCGCCCAGTTTGAGCGCATCGTGAACGATAGCGGTTTTGTGAGCCTGCGGCGTTTGACCGAAGAGGACATTATCGGAACGGACGATACACAGGGATTACTGGAACAGTACCTCACTTTATCGAGGGGAGCCGGAACACCAATGCAGGACATCGCACTCGGAAACGAAGAGGTGCGCATCGGTAACAAAAGGTTAAGCCTGCATACCCTTTCAGATACGGACGACCTGCCCGGAACGGTATCGGCAGATACCCGTTTTGAAAAGCTATCTACCGACCGTAGCGACTGCCGCCTGTCATTCGCCGCACCCGTGGGCTTGCTGTTAAGCTGTAACCACATTTACAACCAGTACATTTTTTTGGATAACAGCGAAGACAACCTGCAAAAGTTTGAGAAGTCCGCAAGGAATATGCACTCACTGGCGAGGTACAGCCGTGCCAACCAAATCAACAAAGAGTGGATAGAAAAGTACCTGAACGAAGCCCACAGCTTCGGGCTGTCCTCAATCCGTGCGCACTTCAACATTATGGCGTGGTCGGAAGACCCTGCGGAACTGAAGCAGCTAAAGAACGATTGCGGTAGTGCGTTGGCACTGATGGAGTGTAAGCCTCGGCACAACACTACGGATGTAGCCACTTTGTATTGGGCAGGAATGCCCGGCAATGCGGGCGACTTCCCCAGTGAGGAAAGTTTTTACACTTTTATCGAACCTGCACTGTGCTTCTTTACGGAAGAAACCAACTACCACAATTCGCCCTCACCGTTCGGTATCAAGATGGCTGACAGGCTTACAGGAAAACCTATCCATTTGGATATTTCCGACCTGCCTATGAAGCGTGGTATCATTACGAACCGGAACAAGTTTATACTTGGTCCATCGGGTTCGGGCAAGTCGTTCTTCACGAACCATATGGTACGGCAGTATTACGAACAGGGCGCACACGTACTGCTCGTAGATACAGGCAACTCTTATCAGGGCTTATGCGAACTCATCAAAGGAAAGACCAAAGGCGAAGACGGTGTTTACTTCACTTATACCGAAGATAACCCGATTGCCTTTAACCCTTTCTATACCGATGATGGCGTGTTCGACATTGAGAAGCGGGAAAGTATCAAAACCCTGATACTGACCTTATGGAAACGTGACGATGAGCCGCCAACCCGTTCAGAAGAAGTTGCCCTTTCCAATGCGGTAAGCGGTTATATCGAACGTATCAAAACGGAAGATGTTTATCCGTCATTCAACGGTTTCTATGAGTATGTAAAAGGCGACTACCGCAAGGTACTGGAAGAAAAGCAGGTCAGGGAAAAGGACTTTGACATTGCCAACTTCCTGAACGTACTCGAACCCTATTACAAGGGTGGCGAATATGATTACCTGCTGAACTCCAACAAGCAGTTAGACCTGCTTTCCAAACGCTTTATCGTGTTTGAGATTGATGCGATTAAAGACCACAAAATCCTCTTTCCCATTGTGACCATCATCATTATGGAGGTGTTCATCAACAAGATGCGCCGATTGAAAGGTATTCGCAAGCTCATCCTGATAGAAGAGGCTTGGAAAGCAATAGCCAAAGAAGGGATGGCAGAATACATCAAGTACTTGTTTAAGACCGTCCGCAAATTCTTCGGAGAAGCGATTGTCGTAACACAGGAGGTTGACGACATCATCCAGTCGCCCATTGTGAAGGAAAGTATCATCAACAACTCCGACTGTAAAATCCTGCTTGACCAACGCAAGTATATGAACAAGTTTGATGATATACAGGCGATGTTGGGGCTTACTGACAAAGAAAAAGGGCAGGTACTTTCCATCAATATGAACAACGATGCAAGCCGACTTTACAAAGAGGTTTGGATTGGCTTAGGTGGTACGCACTCGGCAGTCTATGCCACCGAAGTTAGTTTGGAGGAATACCTCGCCTACACGACCGAAGAAACCGAAAAAATGGAAGTGATGCAGCTTGCTGCTGAACTGGACGGCAATGTAGAACTCGCCATTAAGCATATCGCAATGCAAAGGCGGGACAATTCAAATCAATAGTCATTAACAATTTAAAAATTCAGAAACAATGAAAAAAGTATTGTATCTGGTGTGTACGGCACTGATGCTCGCCGTAGCACCGTCAGCAAAAGCCCAGTGGGTTGTAACCGACCCGGCTAATTTGGCTTCGGGCATTATCAACTCTGCAAACGAAATCGTGCAGACTTCTTCCACCGTAAGCAACGTGATAAAGAACTTCAACGAAGTGAAGAAAGTGTACGAGCAGGGCAAGGAATACTACGACAAGCTGAAAGCCATCAACAACCTTGTAAAAGATGCCCGTAAGGTGCAGCAAACGGTATTGTTGGTCGGGGATGTGTCCGAAATGTACGTGCAGAATTTTGGCAAGATGATGAACGACCCAAATTTCACACCGCAGGAATTGGTCGCTATCGGCAACGGTTATTCTGCACTGCTTAATGAAAGTACCGAACTGCTAAAAGAGTTGAAGCAGATTATAACCGCCACAGACCTTTCACTCAATGACAAAGAGCGTATGGATGTTATTGACCGTGTGTACAAAGAGGTAAAGGATTACCACAGCCTTGTACGTTACTACACCAACAAAAACATTTCTGTAAGCTACCTAAGAGCGAAAAAGAAAAACGATGCCCAAAGAGTGCTTGAACTCTACGGAACTGCTAACCAAAAATACTGGTAAACTATGGAATGGGATAATCTTCACGAACTCCTGCGGTCGCTTTATGATGATATGATGCCACTTGCAGGCGATATGGCGGCAGTTGCTAAGGGTTTGGCGGGATTGGGAGCATTGTTCTATGTGGCATTAAAGGTTTGGCAGGCTTTAAGCCGTGCCGAACCTATTGATATGTTCCCTTTGCTGCGCCCGTTTGCTTTGGGGCTTTGTATTATGTTCTTCCCAACCATTGTACTGGGAACCATAAATGCGGTATTAAGCCCGGTGGTGGTAGGAACCCACCAAATACTCGAAGACCAGGTGCTTGACCTCAACAAGCTGCAACAGCAGAAAGACCAGTTGGAATATGAGGCAATGGTCAGGAACCCCGAAACCGCCTATATGGTATCAGACGAAGAGTTTGATAAAAAACTGGACGAACTGGGATGGTCGCCCTCCGACATTGGTACGATGGCGGGTATGTATATGGACAGGCAAGCCTACAAGATAGAGAAAGCCTTAAAAGATTGGTTTCGCAATCTATTGGAAATACTCTTTCAGGCGGCGGCTTTGGTCATTGATACCATACGAACGTTTTTCCTGATAGTCCTGTCCATACTCGGACCAATAGCCTTTGCTATTTCCGTATGGGATGGCTTTCAGTCCACGCTCACGCAATGGCTCACGAGGTACGTCAGCGTTTACCTGTGGCTTCCCGTTTCGGATTTGTTCAGCTCAATGTTGGCAAGAATACAATCCCTCATTTTAGAAAGGGATATAGCAATGCTTGCCGACCCCACCTATATACCTGATACAAGCAATACCGTGTACATCATCTTTATGATTATCGGCATCATCGGGTACTTCACTATCCCGACAGTAACAGGTTGGGTAATCCAAGCCGGAGGCGCAGGAAACTTTACCCGCAATGTAAACTCCACAGCAATGAAAGCCGGAAACATCGCCGGAGCAGGCGCAGGTTCAACAGTTGGAAACATCGGCGGTAAACTGATGAATAAATAATCATTAATCATTCTAAAAAATGGAATTTAAAACGCTAAGAAATATCGAAAACAGCTTTAGGCAGATAAGATTATATGCCATTGTGTTTGCGGTTCTCTGCATTAGCGTGGTAGGTTACACCGTATGGCGTTCCTACCGCTTTGCAGAAGAACAACGCCAAAAAATCTATGTACTGGATAACGGCAAATCCCTGATGCTTGCCTTATCGCAGGATGCGAGCATCAACCGCCCGGTTGAGGCAAGGGAACACGTAAGGAGATTTCACGAACTGTTCTTTACGCTTGCGCCCGACAAGAACGCTATTGAAAGCAATATGAGCAGGGCATTCAACCTTGCCGATAAAAGTGCTTTTGATTACTACAAAGACTTGTCGGAAAAGGGCTATTACAGCCGTATCATTTCGGGGAACGTGCAGCAACGCATCGAGGTGGATAGTGTCTTGTGCAATTTCGACAACTACCCTTATGCAGTGCGTACTTATGCCAAACAGTTCATTATCCGGTCAAGCAACGTAACCAGGCGTAACCTGATTACTTCCTGCTATCTCGTCAACTCCGTTCGTTCCGACAATAATCCGCAGGGCTTCAATATTGAAAAATTTGCAGTCGTGGAAAATAAGGATATAGAGGTCATCGAACGCTAAAAAAACAATCTTATGGAAGCATTATCAGATTTAAGCACGTTCGCAAAAATCCTTACCGACAAAGGATATAACGGGTATTTCCATACGCAGGGAGCGTATGCCGGAAAGCTGAAAGACAGCATCAGCGAATACCTCGAAAGCTGCCAAAAAGGTGCAGACAGTTTGCCTAAGCAGGACTTACTGCTGACAGGCTACCTACAATGGTCGGGCGATGACAAGCCCTGTGTAGAATGCAATATGTGGGTAAAATACCTGAATGGAAAATTCTCTCTTAGCCGAATGGAAATAGCCAAGAAAGACGGCTTTGGGCAATTACTCAAAAAAACGGAACTGGCAAACCTGTCCGTAATGTCCGCACCCAAATTAACGGAAGCGGTCGCACTGGTTAACGATGCGCCGAAGCAACAGGCGGGTAAAAGTCCTAAGCGTTTCAAGCTGTAACACAGAAATAGTAAGGCTATGAAAAAATTAAGAGCAAATATGGACAGATACTTTGACAAGTTGGACGAACGTTGGCGGGCGTTGCCCTTGCGCAAACAGCACCGATATACGCTGTACTTCTTTGTGGGTTATCTGCTGCTTACCGTAGCGGTCATTGGCAAAGTGATGTACGATACCTCAAAGTCCGGTAACGGTATGGTCATAGAGCATATCGAGAACCCTGTCCTTAAAAGTAAAAATCCTGCAAGGTTGCAGGATAGTGTATCAACAATTTTAAAAAATCAGATTTATGAAAGAAAATGAAAAAAGGGTCAGCTTTCTCGTTGAGGGAGAAGACCAAAACGGAGCATCAAATCTGCCGGATAATAAAAAGAGCAATAAGGATAAGCTCAAAAAGCCAATCATATTCCTTTTGATGGGCGTGGTATTTCTCGGCTGTATGTACCTCATATTTAAACCGTCGAAAGATAAAAAAGCGGTTGAAAATATCGGGTTGAACGATGCTGTACCGCAGGCTACCGGAGCAGGGATGCCCGATGATAAAAGCAAGGCGTATGAGCAGGAAATGCTCGAACGCAAAGAGCAGGAAAAGCGGAATGCGCTAACCACGCTTTCTGATTATTGGAATACTGAAGACAGTGCATCTGCTGACAATGAAGAAAACTTACCTGAAGAAGATGAAGAAAGCAACGGCTTTGGCGGTGGTGGCAGAAATTCGGGACGAAACGGAAATTCTGCATTGAACAGCTACCGTAATGCACAAAGCACACTGGGTTCATTTTATAATAATGACAATGCTGAAACAATGGAACTCCGTAAGCAAGTGGACGAACTGAAAGCAAAGTTGTCGGAAAAAGATGTGCCACCTGTGGCCACCGTTGACGACCAACTCAAATTAATGGAGAAATCCTATGAAATGGCAGCAAAGTATCTTCCCCAAAATGCCAATACCGGAAACGCTGCTCCTGCCATCGGTGCAACTCCTGCTGCTGCGGGTGCTAACCAAAAAGAGCAATTTGTATCGTTCACACCAACAAGAAAGAACATTGTATCAGCCTTGTACCGTGAACCGTCGGACAGTGCCTTTGCAGCCGATTGGAGCCAAACAAAAAACAGGGGGTTCTATACCGCAGGTTCTACTGAAGAGGTGGTACAGCCTAAAAACAGTATCAAAGCCTGTGTACACGAAGCCCAAACGGTAGTTGGCGAAACGGGTGTGCGTTTACGCCTGTTAGAGCCTGCCAAAACCCCGCAACGTACCATCCCCAAAGGAACAATTGTAACGGCTAATGCCAAATTTCAGAATGGCAGGTTACAATTAAAAGTTACTTCGGTAGAACTGGAGGGCAATATCATCCCGGTAGATATTACTATTTATGATTTGGACGGACAGCAAGGTTTATATGTTCCGTATTCGCCTGAAAGAAATGCGGTTACGGACATTGTAGCCAATATGGGCAATGCCACAGGTTCGAGCTTCAGTATGAGTTCTACTCCTGGACAGCAAATTACTTCTGACCTAAGTAAAAGTGCAGTGCAAGGTATTTCGGGCTATTTCGCTAAGAAAGTAAGAACGCCAAAGGTTGCACTCAAAGCAGGCTATCAGGTCTTTCTTGTATCTAAAAAATAATGTTGAACTCAAATAAATAAAACAATGAAAAATCATTTAAAAACCTTTTGGGCTATTGCCCTTATACTCGGCTTTGCTGCACAATCTAATGCACAGGACAGCATCAGAACACCACTTGCATTGGGCAAGATAGAGCCGTACCGTATGGAAGTTACCTACGATAAAACCTCGCACCTGATTTTCCCGACTGCCATTCGTTACGTGGATTTGGGCAGCGAATACCTTATTGCAGGGAAAGCCGAAGATGCGGAAAACGTGTTGCGTGTAAAAGCATCTGTAAGGGACTTTGAGCCGGAAACGAATTTTTCCGTTATTACGAATGACGGACGTTTTTATAGTTTCAACGTGTATTACAGTTCCTACCCGGAGGCAATGAGCTATGACCTGCTCACGATGCAAAAAGCGGTGGATAAAGCCAAAGGTAACGATGTGCTTTTTGAAGAACTGGGCAACAATTCGCCGTCACTGGCAGGCTTGCTTTTGGAAACCATTTACAAGAAAGACAAACGCATTGTAAAGCATATCGGTGCTAAGAGTTTCGGCATTCAGTTTATCCTAAAAGGGATTTACATACATAACGGCAAATACTATTTCCATACTGAATTGAGAAACCGTGCCAATGTTCCTTTCGAGATTGATTTCATCAATTTCAAAGTAGTGGATAAAAAGGTAGCTAAACGCACCGTAGTCCAGGAACGCCCTTTAACTCCTTTGAGAACTTACAAGCCATTGGACGGTATTTCCGGAAAATCGACCGAACAAAATGTGTTCCTGTTAGACCAGTTTACCATTGCCGATGATAAGGTACTGCTGATTGAGATTTTCGAGAAAAACGGTGGCAGGCATCAAACATTGCACGTCGAAAATTCCGATTTAATCAAAGCCCGTTTGATTGACGATATGCACCTGAAATTTTAATAACCCTTTAAAGCAAGAATATGAAAAAGTATATCTATACCGTGCTGTTTGTCCTGATAGGCATCACGGCTGCACAGGCGCAAAGAATGCTGCCGAAGCAGAAAGGATTGGAAATAAGTGCAGGTGTATTGTCCGATGATAAGATTGGCAATGATTACTACATCAGCGCAGCAATGACGGTAAACGGTAAGAATGGTAACTATCAGCTTTGGGCGTTGGAATATACCCACCAGTACCACGGGTATAAAGACCTCCGCATACCGCAGGAAACCTATTCCGCAGAGGGCGGTTACAGCTTCTTTTTGTTGGGCGATGCCCGTAAGAACATCACGCTGAATTTCGCCGTAACAGGTGTGGTCGGTTACGAAACCATCAACCGGGGCGAAACAATGTTGTACGACGGTGCGAAGATATTGAGCGAAGATAATTTTATCTACGGTGCAGGCGGTCGCCTCACTTTTGAAACGTACCTGTCAGACCGTTTTGTATTAGTCCTGCAAGGGCGTACAAAAATCCTTTGGGGTACGGATTTACAACAGTTCCGACCGTCAGCAGGTGTGGGATTAAGGTTTAACTTTTAAAACGTAAAAACGATGATAGCAATATTCAATAAATTCAGAACGGGGCTACTGCCACTATATGTATTCCTGACAATCCTCACAGCTTCGGTTACGTTGGTATCTTGCAGCAAAGATGATGACCTCGAAATACAGAACAATTTTCCTTTCGAGGTCAATGTAATGCCAGTGCCTAAAGATGTTGCAAACGGGCAGACCGTAGAAATACGCATTACCATACAGCGTACAGGCAATTACAGCAATACGCAGTATTTCCTCCGTTACTTTCAATTTGACGGGCAGGGAACATTGCAATACTACAACGAACCGCCGTATCAGCCCAATGACCTGTACCAATTACCAACGGAGCAGTTCAGGCTGTACTACACTTCAACGTCTGCCGTTTCACAGTCTTTTGACGTTTGGATTTCGGACAGCTTCGGGAATGAAAAGCAGATAACTTTTCAGTTTAACAGCAGCGATTAAGAGCAGTATTTCAATTCAAAAAAAAACGGCTTATCTGATTGGTAAGCCGTTTTTAATTTTCAGCCGGGCAGTGTATTTCAAAAGAAATAATTTCTTATCCTTGTAATCTATTTCAGTGTTGAGTAAGGTTTTATTTCCATAAACAATGAAAGAGGCTTGCCTTTTGGGGTAAGCCTCTTTCGCATTTAATTCACATCGTTTACAGGCTGAAACAAATATTTTTCGTAAATTCAAACAGTGGAAATAAAGTGTTTTTGTTATGGTCGCATCATTGGTTATAGGTATCATATTTTTGGTTGCAGGCTTGGGACTTCGTTACTGGATTAACCGCAGGAAGTTTTACAGGCGCAGCCCTATGGGAGCAGAGGGTTTCTCATCTTATGAAAGTTCGGTTTTCATTAAATTGATTGAAAGGGTTGGTAAATGGATAGCTTACGCACTGATTATTTTCGGTCTGTTGTCACTGTGGGTTTATTCCCGTGAGAAAAAGGAAAAACAGCAGCCTGAAGTAAAAACCGAACAATCTCGATAAAAAAACTATTCGCTTTAACTACCTCCACAAGATTTGTGAGCTAACGCAATTAATTTTTATTTAACTTTGTATGGTGAAGTTTATATCTTTAATATTAGCCGCCTATGTATTGCTTTTATCAGCAGTACCGACTTTTATTGAGGATAAATGTATGCAGAAGCATACTACCGAACAAGGACAAAACGGACAGGATGACCAAGATTGTAATAAGGGATGTTGCTCGCCTTTTTTTAGTTGCAACACCTGTACAGGATTTGTTTTAACTACTTTTCATTTCTCTATTGTCCATTCAGTAAAAGAACCGCAACGGAAGTTAGGAAATATGCTGACCCCACCTGTTTCTGATTTTCCATTTTCCATTTGGCGTCCCCCGCAACTTGCTTAATGTATAATGCTTTCAGCACAAATTAATTAAAAAGCGATGTCTTTGCATCGTCATAGCTTATTTATATACATTAAGTATCATTTTTACAATGAAAAAAATACTCATTGTGTCATTTTTTATGGCACTCAACCTTTGTGTATATGCACAAAATACATTAAACATTGTTGTAAAAAACAGTGAAACAAAAGAACCCTTGATTGGTGTAACAACATCTATAAAAGGCACCTCAATTGGAGGAACCTCGAACGAAAAAGGACAGATTATATTATCGAATATTCCTGATGGAATACAGGAGATACATTTTAGCTACGTAGGCTTTGAAGAGTTTATTGAAAAAATAGAATTTCCACTAAAGGATACCAATGTTATTGAAATTCTGCTCAAAGAAAATTCAGAGGAATTAGAGGGTGTTGTAATTACATCTACCCGAAGTACAAGAAGCATACAAAATATTCCTACACGTATTGAGTTTATTGGAAGTGAGGAGTTGGGAGAAAAAGGGAATATGAAACCGGGAGATATTCGTATGCTTTTGGCAGAAAGTACAGGTATTCACGTACAAACTACGTCGCCCACAAGTGCCAATGCGAGTATCCGTATTCAGGGACTTGACGGACGATATACACAAATCCTTAAAGACGGTTTTCCGATTTATTCGGGAGCTTCAAGTGGTTTGGGCTTATTACAAATTCCGCCACTTGATTTAAAGCAGGTT
Organism: Chryseobacterium salviniae; assembly: GCF_035819015.1. Classification (NCBI taxonomy): domain Bacteria; kingdom Pseudomonadati; phylum Bacteroidota; class Flavobacteriia; order Flavobacteriales; family Weeksellaceae; genus Chryseobacterium; species Chryseobacterium salviniae. The sequence continues at coordinate 81,656 of NZ_JAYLAA010000020.1, forward strand.
GAAGTTATCAAAGGCTCAACTTCTACACTTTACGGAGGTGGAGCAATAGCAGGATTAGTCAACTTGATTTCCAAAACGCCAACTGATGAAAGAGATTTACGCTTTCATATCAACGGAACATCAGGGAGAGGTTTAGACATTAATGGTTTTTATGGGCAAAAATTCAATAAAATTGGAACAACTATTTTCGCTTCGCACAACAGAAACGGAGCTTATGACCCTGCAAAAATTGGTTTTTCCGCCATTCCAAAGTTTGAACGCTTCGTATTGAACCCTAAATTATTTGTTTACTTCAATGATAAAACGAAACTGAATTTTGGCATCAATACAACCATAGAGAACCGTTTGGGCGGCGATATACTTTACATCAAGGGCAAAGGGGATAATACGCATCAATATTTTGAAGAAAACAAAACACAACGCTATTCCACACAATTTGTTTTTGACCATTTAATTAATGAAAACAGTTCTTTTCAAATCAAAAACAGTGTAAGTTATTTTAAACGCAATACGGCTATTCCCACTTACGAGTTTGAGGGAACGCAAACAGCCACTTTTACGGAAGCTAATTATACTTACAGCAAAGAAAAGTCAGAATGGGTAACAGGCGTTAATATTTGGACGGACAATTTTAAAGAAAAGCAGATTACAGTATTTCCGTTAAGAGATTATAGCCAAACCACATTTGGGGCTTTCGTCCAAAATAATTTTAAAGCTACGGATTGGCTTCAATTGGAAGCAGGTTTAAGAACGGATTATGTTATAGATTATGGGGCTGTATTCTTGCCAAGAGTATCGGCGCTATTCCATATTGCAAACGGATTAACATCAAGGATTGGCGGCGGATTTGGATATAAAACACCCACTATCTTTACCGAAGAAAGCGAACGCTTACAATATCAAAACGTAATGCCAATTAACAATAAAACCAATAAACTGGAAAAAAGTTATGGTGGAAATGCAGATATAAATTACCGCACTAATATTGGCGATGGTTGGTCATTCAGTATCAATCAATTATTCTTTTATACCTATTTGAATAATCCTCTATTACTTGAAAATCCATCAGCTAATCTCTATCAATTTGTAAACTCTACTGGTTACATCCATACAAAAGGAACAGAAACCAATATCAAAATCGGTTACGATGATGTGAAATTATTTTTAGGGTACACTTATACAGATGCACAGTTACACCAAAATGCAACAACTACCGAAAGCCCGTTAACCCCAAAACACCGTATTAACTCGGTTTTAATGTATGAAATCGAAGACAAATGGAAAGTTGGTTTAGAAGCCTACTATTTCAGCCCGCAAAAGCTGAACGATGGAACAACAGGAAAAGACTATTGGACTTGTGGATTTATGGCTGAAAAGATTTGGGAAAGGTTTTCGTTATATGTCAATTTTGAAAATTTCCTTGATACAAGGCAGACACGTTTTGGCAACATTTATACAGGTACAATTAGTAATCCTATATTTAAAGACATTTATGCACCATTGGACGGATTTGTCATTAATGGCGGAATAAAATTTAGACTTTAAGAAGATGAATAAAACCATATTCAATATAACTAAAATGGATTGCCCAAGTGAGGAGCAATTAATCCGTATGAAATTGCAGGATTTCGATATGGTAAAGTCATTGGAATTTGATATTCCCAGTAGAAAACTAAATGTTTACCATAGTGGAAAACCAGAGCCGATTTTTTCGGCTTTGGAAACATTAAACCTGAATACGTCATTGATTTCAACTGAAGAAAGCAATGCAGTTCTTGAAACAGATACAAGCAATGACCAACGGAAACTACTTTGGACTGTACTGATTATCAATTTCGTTTTCTTTGGATTGGAAATGTTGTTCGGTATTTTTTCCAATTCAATGGGATTGATAGCAGACAGCTTGGATATGCTTGCAGACAGTATTGTTTACGCTTTGGCATTGTTTGCTGTTGGGGGTACGATTGCAAGAAAAAACAATATCGCCAAATTTGCAGGTTACTTTCAAATTCTGTTAGCCGTTATCGGTTTTGTTGAAGTTATCAGACGTTTTATCGGAATAGAAGCGATGCCTGATTTCAAAACAATGATTGTTGTTTCTGTTTTGGCGTTGATTGCAAACGTACTTTGTCTTTATCTATTACAAAAGAACAAAAGCAAAGAAGCCCATATGCAGGCTTCGATGATTTTCACTTCCAACGATGTTATAATCAATTCGGGTGTTATCATTGCGGGATTATTGGTCAATTGGCTCAATTCGAGTTATCCGGATTTGATTATTGGGGCAATTGTATTCGTGATTGTGGCAAGAGGTGCATATAGAATACTGAAGTTGGCAAAATAAAATAGCAGCAAATCATAGCCCCGAAATTCGGGGCTTTTTTTGTACCAAATCTTACTACTAACGCCAAACGCTGCCTTTCAAAGCCAAATCCTGCAACATTCTCCAACGCTGCAATAAGCCTTTATAAATTCGACTTCCACAGCAAAATTGAGCAAACTATGGAAGTAATCACAATACAAAAGTCCGTACTGGAGGGAATGAAAAATGAGCTGAAAGCACTTTTGGAACTGACCGAAAATGCTACGAAAAAATACACGCCAATTTTCAAAGAAGAAAAATGGCTCGATAACCAGGAAGTGTGTCTGATGATGAACATTACCAAGCGGACTTTGCAGACGTATAAGGACAAAGGACTATTGCCCTATTCCCGACTGAACCGTAAGAATTATTATAAACGCTCGGATGTACAGGCTTTGCTCGAAGCCGGACAGCCGTACAATACCGTTGAAAATGGATTTATTCGAGAATGACGAAATCATTGCCCATCAGGAAATGATAACGCTGCTAAGAACCCGTATCGAAAGTATATTGAAAAATTACCGTCCTGTAATGAACGGGGAAATATACCTGTCGGGCGAAGATGTGTGTAAGCTGCTCCATATCAGCAAACGAACTTTACAGCAATACCGTGATGACAATATCCTGCCGTATATACAGATAGGCGGTAAGATTATTTATAAGGAAAGCGATATTCTGACAATACTTGAACAGAATTATATTTCACAAAAAACAGTTTGACTGTAATCTTTTTTGTACTATATGCAGTCAAAAAGGCACGAGTTTAGTATCTTTGTTGTCGAAAATATAGAAAATACTTAAAGTGTTTTTGCTTTAAGTCCCACATTGAAAACTGGTAATTTTTAGACAACGGGACAGATAAGTAAGAACGCTCACGTCAAAAGGCGTGGGCGCTCGCTTATTCGTTGTCGGGCATACCAGTGCCTCAATGTGCGGTAAGTGTAGTTGCCTGCGCTCTTTTTTTGTGCCAGGCATCCACAACCTAAAACATTAAGGCTATGGAGAATGAGCATATTTTTTACCCCGAATTTGACTATCCTGCATCCCATCTATCTGCATTCACTCTCTGCATTGATGTTTTTATCGTATCTCTTAAAAACGGGGAAATTGTTCGTTTCAAGCCTCACGAAATAGCACACTTTAAAGAATGGCTTAATCATTTTAAGGTCAGGGACATTACGGTTAATAATGGCTTACCTCACGTTGACAGAACATCTGATTTATCTAAGTCTAAATACGGATTTTTCAATTTTATCAAAAGAAGAAAATGGGTAAAGAAAAAATAATTAAGATAGGAATGATAGACGACCACGACTTACTTAGGAAAGGTATCTGCGATTTTATACGGGACGACGATAATTTTGAAATCGTATTTGAAGCGGAAAACGGCAAATTAGCACTGAAAAAAATGGAGCAAATTGAAGTTATTCCCGATATAATGGTTGTTGATATAAATATGCCTGTAATGAATGGTTTTGAAACTGCTAAAGCATTGCTTGAAAAATATCCGCAAACCAAAATCTTGGCTTTTAGTATTAACGATGATGTGCAGGATGTGGTTAAAATGCTTAATAGCGGGGCAAAAGGGTATATCCTGAAAGGCGCAGACCCCGAAGAACTCAAAAAAGCCATCACGGTACTAAACGACGGAGGGCGTTATTTCAGTGCAGGTGTAGCTGAAGTAGCAAAAGAATATTACAAACAGTTTCCGCAATAGCAGGTTTCTTTGTTACTTTCTTTTCCGCTGAACTCACGAAAGAAAGTAATCACTCTAATCTAATTATGGGATAACGAATATCCCACGCAATAACGCTGCAACCTGTTTGGTAAAATGAAAAGGATTTGTAAGGGTGCATTTTGCTAAAGGGGATTGCACCAATTTAAAGCAAAAAGACTGCCCGACCATCGGGAGGATCTGTCTTTTTGCCGCCCGACTTTTCGGGTCAGGCGGCTTGTATTAGTTAATCGTTTTTAAATACTCGTAGTATCTTTCCGTTATATCCTTTCCTTTCCTGAAAGTGTCATTGGTATAACTGTAATGCTCTTCAAAAAACTTAACTTCTTTAGTGGTAAGGTCTATTAAATAGCGGTAATATGCGTTTATCCGCCTTTCATCCATCGTGCAATACTCTTTAAGCATTAAGAGTTCTTGCTCGCTGTTATCAAGGGATAACAAGGGCAAAAAAAGCCTTTCAACGATATAGCCCTGTTCGGGTGCGCTGCTGCTGTCGGCAACGCATACAAGGGATTTACCGTTACTCAATTTGATGTGAAGATTTGAACGTGTCATAATTTGAAATTTGATTTTTCTGATTAAGCAATTAATTGGGTTAATAAAAATTCTTCCATCCAAAATTCTTCGCTCGTATGCTTCCCGTATGCTGTATAGTAGCCTGTACCGTTTGCCCTTAATACAAGCCTGTAACAGTCCAGTCGGTTTTCAGGTACGGTAAACGTTTCCTGCTCTTGCTCGTCAAGCTCCACAAATATCCATTCATTACCGTTTAGCAATTCTTCAATATTCGGGTTGTCGTTTTCGCCTGTCCTATAAAAATCTACTGCTGTATCATAGTAATTCATTGAGCAGAAATAGTGATTGCCCTCTAACGGCTTAACTAATGCAAGCCGTTTTGCCTGTTCTGTTTTCCATTCTTCGGATAGGTGGATAATTGCAAACTCGCAATTATCCCATTCGCTGTTGGCTTTAACCAAAATATGTGCTGTCGCTTTATCTGATAGTTTCATCGTTCTAAATTTTAATGGTGTTTAATTGATTTTCGCTTTTACGCTCTAACAAAGTGTCGAGTATTTCCCATTCGCTGTCGTACTCTGTTCCCTCAAAATGGTAGGTGTCCGTTTCCTCGTCTAATTCATAGCTGTCAAAGTCCTGGCTATCTAAACAGGTATCCGTTAGTATTCCTTCTTCAAATATTGCCTGACCATATACTAAGCATCCTAATTCCTCATAGTCCTGTGTGAAATTCACTTTGAAATGTTCGGCTATCTGCTTAACGGCATCCGTATTTGGCGACCATTTTGTTTCATACTGGAATACACCCGCACTTTCATTGTCCTGACTGATATTGTAGAAATAATCTCCGTGCGTGTCCTGTACGAAATGGGGTAAATGCCCGCAGTTGTCTTTCTGTTCCTGTTCAGCCATTGATTTGAATAGCTGTGTTATCTGCTCTATTGCTTCGGCTGTTCCCTCAAAAACAACCCAGTTGTTGCACCAATTAGCCATAATTATTTATCGTTTAAGGTTATCTGTAAAAATTTGTCGTTCCCGAAAAGCAGGTGTATCGCCTGTTTTAATTGCGGGTCGCATTGTGCATCCTCTGTATATTCAATCAGGCAGTGGATAGCGAAAATTGAATTGTGTCCGTCAAAAAAATGGTCTGTAAACCAGTTCGGGCGTTTCCAAAGTGGTTCATTCTTGTCTATGCCTTTTTGTGCATTCTGCACAAGCCTGTACCAAAATTCAGCGGTAAAAAATCCCTTTTGATACCAACCCTCACGAAAGGCGGTTTCATTTTGCAGGAAGTAGTCGCATTGCGTTTTTATAGCGTTTTGCAGGTTCTCCAGTTCTGCGGGAAACAATTTGCACAACAAGCCCGCTTTATCGAGGTTGTCCATTTTATCTAATGCTTTCATATCTTTTGTTTTTAGTAGGCGACCACCTTTGCAGGCAGTCGCCTTTGATGATTAATTGAAGTTGAAAATCTCTGCTCCTGAATAGGCAAAGTCTGTACACAGTTCAAAGGCTTTTTGTGTCTTTAGCTGTGCTGTACCGCCCATTACAATAGATTGTAGTTTGGCTTCGCCATCCCTGTAATTGCGTACATTCTGAAAGTAACCTGTAACAGCATTGTAAGCCCCGAATAATGTGCCTTTGGTAGTTGCCATTTGTTGGGTGTCGCTTATCATAGCGTATTCAAAGGCATCATCTACGGTGTTTTTAAACACGGTGGAAACTTCATCTTCCGCACCTTTTTTGAGCAGGTTAAGCGTTTCTTTGTTCGGGCAAAGTGCCAACTGGATTAGCTTTCTTACTTCTCGGTCTGTTACCCTTACTTTAGCCCAATCGTTAAAGATGTTCTCTAACTGCGTGCTTAGTGTGTTGGCAAGCCCCATAACCTTGTGAGCATTTTCGAGGCGTTGTTTTGCTCCTGACGTGTGTTTGATACGCACTACATTGGTCATACTCCGCAATGATGCGTTCAGGGTGTTTTGACATACGATACGGATAGGTGTAAACGCTGCGGTAATACTTCCACTACCGTCGTGGCTTGTGGTTAAGAAGATGTACTTTTCTGTAACATCGTCGCCGTTACCTACACGGATATAGTCGGGCAGCTTGGCAGTAATAAAAATACGCTCCCCGTTACCCAATGCTCCTGCGGTTTCGTACAATATTCCCTCGCCTCCGCCTACAATAGCATCAAAGAAATTGAACGCCTCACGGTTTTGTACAATATGGTAGTCTTTGCCTACTACACCCAACGGTGTATTGGTGTCGGTGCGGAGGGTGGCGAAACTGTTAGGTACTAAGATGTCATTGGCTTCAATCAGTTCTCCGTTTTCGCCTATGCTCATTGTTCTGCCCTGTGTAAACAGTGGGGATTTGATAACCTCGTAATCTAAACCTGCGTGTACTATTGCTTCCTCGCTTGTTGGGTATTGCTCTACGATTTGCCCCAAACCGTGCCACGCTTTTTGTTGAACGCTAAAGAATGAATGACGTCCTGTTTGCTCGTTGAAATTGATGTTGTGTGCCATAATGCTAAAATTTTGATGTTTGAAAAAATGTTATTTACTCACTCGCTTTTCTCGTTTCCCGCTTCCCGTTGTGGTTTGCTCCGCTTCGCTTCGCATAAATTTTTCCAAAAGAAAAACCGGAAAAAAGAAAGCAGATAATCCAAGCGGGCAACAGCGTAAAACCGAAAGGAAACGGAATAAGTCCCGGAGGGTGGCAAGGCAACACACAGCAATTCGGCGAAGCCAGCATTTTGCCTTGCCATTATGCCGTAGTCTTTTGGTTGGGCGTGTGAGGTGGCTGCCCGCTATAACTTAGCTGCCTTTTTACCGGTTGATTGTGGAAATTTTCTGTCCTAAATTTTTATGGCATTAATGACCAGGCTATGATAGCCTGTAATAGGGATTTGAAAAATGGAATAGCAGGGAGCGTTAGATAAGGGTTTCGTTTTTCAATTTTCTATTTCTGAAGTAGGTAATAAGCTCTTTTACAGCGTTGGATTGCGTAGAGGAAAATAAATGTGCTTTACCTACACAAAAAGATAGGCATAAAAAAAGCAGAACCGTTAAGTTCTGCTCATTGAGATTAGATAAAAGCTGATTAGATTGCCATCATAAACGCTTCTTCCATTGCCTTGAATTTAGGGGTAACTAAATCCATATCCTTACTGATTTTTTGGCTTGTGATTTTAGCGTAAATCTGTGTGGTGGAAATATTTTTATGCCCCATCATTTTGCTAAGACTTTCAAGCGGTACGCCCTCGGTCAAAAACATTGTTCCGAAAGTATGCCTTGCCGTGTGAAAAGTTACTTTTTGCTCCGTAATGATTTCTGCCTTTTCAACCAGTTTGCCTATGTGAGTATTGCAGGTTGCATTGGTCGGAACCGGAAAGATAAATTCATTCCTTGTCGTACCCTGATATTTCTCAATGATACGTTTAGGGATTTCCATTAACCGAACATTTGAAGCAATATCTGATTTCTTTCTCCTGCTGATAATCCACTGATGACCGTCAAAGAATGATTGAATGTTGTTCCTTGTCAGTTTCTTAATATCCGCATAAGCAAGTCCTGTAAAGCAACTGAAAATAAACAGGTCTTTTACAAGTTCATACCGTTGGTGCGATGGTACGCACATCATCAGCTTTTCAACATCTTCTTTAAGGATATAGCCCCGGTCGGTTTCTTCCATATTGATTTCGTAATCCTGAAAAGGATTATCACGTATCAAGCCTTTTTTAATAGCCAGTTCCACAAGGGCTAATACAGGCATCGTGTACACCCAAACTGTATTGTGGGAGGACTGCAAATCATACCGGAGGTAAAAATCAAACTCCCGGATAAAATCGGAAGTCAATTCCCGAAAAGCCATATCGTCACGATGATAGCGTTCCTTTATAAACGTGGTAAGATGATTGTAAACTGTGATATACTTGTTGTAGGTGCTTTGTGAGCGTTCTTCCTTTTCGACCAATTTTTTAAAATCCTCATTTTGGTCGTTGAAGACTTTAAGTATTGCATCATCCATTACGCCAACACCCAAAAACGATAGCTTTACTTTTTGGGCGGTTGCAAAGCCCTCGTGCTTCAACATATCTTCATAAATCTTGTCGATACGCCCACGTATATTATCCAGTTTTTTATTGATACTTAATGCCTGCGCACTCTTGCCCTGAACTCTTCCGTGTTTTAAATCCCAATTATTGGGGTCAATTTCTAACTTTGTTCCGAAAGTTTTAGGGGTTCCGTCAATGGTAATACGTGCCATAATCGGAGCATTACCGTTCTTTTTCAATTCGTTCTTTTTTAGGTAGAAAAGCAGTTTGAACGTCGATTTTTTTGTCTGTTCCATAACTCAAATGTTTAACGTTTAAAATTAAATTACATTGAGTTACAAGGGAATGTAAAAAGAGGTGCAAAAGACTGAAATATAATCGGTTAAGCTATATAGTTACCTTTATCAATCGGTAACGAATTAGTAACCTAACCTTGTCATTTTAAGCCCAAAACCTATCAGACACCGACTTCCGAACTAAGACTACTATTTTTATAAAGCCTTGTATAGCAATGGTTTTAACCGTTTTGCTTATTTTTGCTTTTTACTAATCTTTTTTAGTGAAAAGCATAAAGCCAGCGTTCAGGAAGTAGTTTCGGAAGTAAGAGTAATGACAAAAAGATACATTATCGGCCTTTGCATTCAGGTAATTATTGTTTCGATCCTTACGACGATCCTGCTTACTATTTTAGGAGTAAAATATGCCATTCTGCTTGGAGTTCTTACCGGTTTGCTGAATGTGATTCCCTATATCGGCATTTTCATTTCGCTTCTTATTTCCTGTTTTATTGCGTTTGCTACCAATACACCCTCCACATGCATTTATGTTGCGATTGGATACGTCATTGTACATGCCATAGATGGAAATATCGTACTCCCTTTTGTGGTGGGATCAAAAGTAAAAATTAATGCGCTGTTCTCTTTCATAGGAATTCTGGTGGGAGAGCATCTTTGGGGAATTGCAGGGATGTTTCTCTGTATTCCGGCTATCGCTATTATTAAAATTATTTTTGAAAGGGTTGAAGGACTTCAGCCTTGGGGAAAACTACTCGGTGAAGAAGAAAAGCCGGATAAGAAAAAGAAGAAATATAAAATTACCAAAAAAATAACTTTAGAAGAGATGGATTAAGCTCAATTAATCAACAATTTTTTACTATAAATATAAAAGCCCTCATTTCTGAAGGCTTTTTTTTATGCTTGAATTGCACAAAGAGGATTTCTTCCGTTAGGGCAAAGCTCATCGCAGGGAATGTACGTCTGATTGTCCGGACAGTATCCGATATCGGTACTATTTCCTCCTTTAATAGTTTTCAATGTGTTTCGGTTTAATTTCTGAAGATTTTTCATAATAAGATTTTAGTTTGTTTGTCATACAAATATATAAAACCAGACAATACGGAACCAAAATATTTCCCAATAAAGAGAGTTTTAAAATTAACAGCTTTTTAATCAACGAATTATAATTTTATTTAACTTTAATAAAAAATTAATATTTATGAAAGCCGTAAAATTTATCCTGTCTCTTCTTTTCGGATTAATGTTTATTAATGCCGGATTAAACAAATTCTTAAATTACATGCCAATGGATAAGCCAACCCCGGAGCAAATGAAAGTTTTCAGTGCTTTTAGTGAGCTTTCATGGCTGATGCCTCTTGTGGGAGCGGTTGAAGTTATTGGCGGGCTGCTGTTTATCTTTCCAAAAACAAGAGCATTGGGAGCCATTGTCATTCTGCCGGTAATGGTAGGAATTGTAGCGCATGTCTTTACGCTGGATAAATCTGATATGGGAATGGCAATTGCCGGAGTAATGTTTGTTATCAACCTTTGGATGATTATTGATAATAGAGAAAAATATAAGCATCTCGTAAGCTGAAAAGATGAATGGCCAATTGTCAATTTGCGGTGCTTGTCAATTTTAAAATTCACTTGCGAGCAAATTCACAATTGACCATTGACCATTGACTTTACACAAATGCACTAAATCCCGTGATTGATCTCCCGACAATCAAGGAATTGATTTCTTTTGTTCCTTCATAGGAATAAATAGCTTCTGCGTCTGCGACAAATCTGGCGACATCATATTCCAATAAAATTCCGTTTCCACCCATTACTTCTCTGGCTCTTGATACAATGTCTCTCGTTCTCATAGTACAGAAAACTTTTGCGAGAGAAGCGTGCTCATCTTTTAAAATTCCTTCATCCTGCATTTCGGAAAGCCTGAAAACCATTGTCTGCATCGCCGTAAGATTGGAAAGCATTTCTACTAAATGTCCCTGAATCATTTGAAAAGAAGCAATCGGTTTACCGAACTGTTCTCTTTTTCGGGTATAATCCAATGCGCTTTCGTAGGCTCCTCTTGCACAGCCTGTCGCCATCCAGGCCACCCCTGCTCTTGTCATCTGCAAAACTTTTGCGGTATCTTTAAAAGAATTGGCATTTTGTAGTCTGTTTTCTTCAGTAATAAGGCAGTCTTTTAGGGTAATCAATCCATTTTGAACGATTCTCAAAGCCATTTTTCCCTTTATTTTCTCTACGGAATATCCGGGATTGTCTTTTTCAACAATAAATCCTTTTACTTCCCCATCATCAAGATCTCTTGCCCAGATGATAATAACATCGGCAAACGTTGCATTCCCGATCCACTTTTTCTGTCCGTTCAGGATCCATCCTTCCGGTGTTTTTTTACAAGTCACGGTTAAACCTCCTGCTGCTCCTGAACCGACTTCAGGTTCTGTTAAGCCAAACGCTCCGATTTTTTCAAATTTCTGCATCTGTGGAAGCCATTTTTGTTTTTGTTCTTCAGATCCGCAGATGTAAATCGATCCCATAGAAAGGCCGGACTGTACTCCAAAAAAAGTCGCAATGGAAGCATCAACCCGTGCCATTTCCATAGCCAGAACGCCTTCCATGAGAAAAGGCAATCCGGGACAGCCATATCCTTCATAGGTAACGCCGCAGATATTCAGCTTTTGGAATTTGGGAATTAATTCGTGTGGAAATTCATCCCTCAGCCAGTAATGATTAACCAAAGGCCTTACTTCTTTTTCCATGAATTCCCTTACTTTACGCTGAATTTCTCTCTGCTCCGGACTCAATGTATGATAGATATCGTAAAAATCACCGTCAATTGCGGGAAGGTCTTTTTTCTTCCTGTTTGGATCCAGCATTTTCATCATTCCTGAAAGCTGTTTATCATCCAGCTTGGAGAAGTTTTCCATCAGCTTGGGAAGGTTTACTTTTTGAGAAATAGCACTTAGCTGATCAAAGTCTATCGATCTGAATAATTCTATGGCGTTTCTGATTTTGGAAAAAGTATTTGACATAATAATTCTTTGTGTGTTTGACATGTAAATGATAAGCAAAAATTAATCCGAAAATGAGGTACCTAAAACCTAATTATTTTACAAACACCTGATTTTTAAATCATTAAAAAAAAATTTCTTTTTTACAAATTGTTTACCGCCGATTTCCAACTGTTACAAAAGATTCAGCCTGAACTTTGGATTAAGCAAAAACATTAAAAATCAATATTATGAAAACAACGTACATCAGATTATCATTGGCAGCCGCATTATTACTGGGAATATATTCCTGCAAAAAGGGAGAAGTTGCATCAAGCGATATGGAAGCGTATGCCAATGCAGACACTGTAGCAATTGCTTCAGACAGCATCTCTTCCGTTGCCACCATGAAAGTAAAAGATAAGCAGTTTATTAAGACCGCCGATGTAAACATGGAGGTAAATGACGTTTATGAAACCACGATCTCCATTGAAAAATCCGTGCAGGAACTTGGAGGTTTTGTAACAAAGAGCAGCCTTCAGAGCAACGTCGTTTCGGAAGACACCTACAATACATCGGATGAAAATGCTGTTTTGATAAAGAAATACCAGACCGAAAACAGGATGCAGCTGAGAGTTCCCACCGAAAAGCTCGGTGAGCTGCTTACCAAAATCAATGATAAAAAATTATTTCTTAATTCAAGGATCATCAATGCGGAAGATGTAACAGCAAGCATCAAATACGCACAGCTTGAAAGCAAAAGAATTGAAAAGAACAGCAAAAATATTTCGGAGCTGAAATCGAATAAGGATAAAGTGGAACTTGACAACCAGAATATGGCCGAAGGCAACCAACAGCAATTAGCCAATATGGATGTAACCGATAATCTGAAATACAGCACGATAGATGTTTATATAAAAGAACCAAAAATCAGGGTTGCTGAAATTGCCATTACCAATACAAAAAGCATCGACGATAAATATAAGTTTGATTTTATTTACAGTGCAAAATCTGCCTTTGTGGAAGGATACTATTTAATTCAGAAAATTGTTGTGGGGTTAATTACCATCTGGCCAATCTTATTAATAGGAGCCGCAGTTTTCTATTTTGCAAGAAAAAGAAAGCCCGTGAAAAAGCATCCGAATACAGAAGCATAAGCCATCCTAACCTTCGGGTTATCTCTATATTTTAAAATTTTACAATCTTTACCATTAAGATCATTTAAGTTGTTAAGAATTATTAAGAAACATATTCACTTTAGCAAATTCTTAATGTTTTTTACATCTAAATGATCTTAATTTCTAAAAATAATATTCCGGGTTAATCGGAGGTTGTTTTTAAAATTCCCTCTTTAAAATTTCAGGTTTTGTTGTATGGAGATGAAGGATCAGTTCGCCGAATAAAGTATTGGCCCAGGCAAACCACGACCTTGTAAAATCTTTAGGATTATCAACATCAAATGATTCGTGGATAAATCCAGTTCCGGCATGAGTCGCTTTCAGCATTTTTAAACAGGAGATAATTTCTTCATCGTTATCCGTTGTTAAAGCCTGCATAATCAACCCCAAAGGCCAAATTTTGTGTTCCCCAATGTGCGGCCCGCCGATTCCTCTGGCAAATTTGCCCTCACTGAACCACGGATTTGATTTACTTAAAGAAAACTTTCGGGTGTTTTTGTACACTTCATCCTCTTGAGATCGGTATCCCAAATAAGGGATGGACAGTAAATTCGGAACATTCGCATCGTCCATAAACAAAGCATTTCCGAAACCGTCAATTTCCAGTGCATAAATTTTTCCGGCTTCCGGATGATTTAAAACAGCATATTTTTGGATAGCCTCATCCACTTCTTGGGCTAAATTTCTAAATTGCTCCGAAGAATTTTCATCATTCAAAATTTTAGAAAAAATTTCCGCAGTTTCCTTCAAAGAAACGACTGCAAACATATTGGAAGAAATTAAAAACGGATAAAAAGTAGCATCGTCTGAAGGCCGGAACAAAGAATGAATAAGCCCTACTTTATTGGTTGGATTTCCGTATCCGCCGCCAAATTGGGTATCTAAAGGATTACCATTCGATCGCTGGAATCTGTACGATCCTTTTGAATCCTTTCTTTGCTGCTCTTTAAAAGTCTGCAAAATAAGAAGCATTGCTTTTTTCCAGTCTGCATCAAATATTGAATAATCGCCTGTCTTTTCCCAGTAGTTGTAAGACAAACGCATGACATAACATAAAGAATCAATTTCCCATTTTCTTTCGTGAATTCCGGGTTTCATCTGGGTGGAATCATCTTTCCATTCGCTGATTTTGGTTGCATCATTAAAAAAAGCATTGGCATACGGATCAAGAAGCACACATTCCACCTGTTTATTGATAACCCCTTTTAAAAGATTTTTTAATTTTTCATCTTCATTAGCAAGATTCAAATACGGATACACCTGCGCCGAAGAATCCCGGAGCCACATCGCGTCAATATCTCCCGTGATCACGTATGTGTAAGGCTTATTATTTTTATGATAAAATTTTACCGTTGTGTCTAATGTATTAGGAAAACAGTTTTCAAACATCCATGCCAATTCTTTATCGGCGATTGTTTTTTTAACGGTTTTAATGGTTCTCTCAACTGCTTCTGAAGTAAATTTCCGTTGGGAAATTCCTGGACGTTTTGAAATATACTCCTCTTTATAAATAAATTTTGCAGAAGCCGGCAAAGCAAAAAAGCCAAATCCTAATGATGATTTTTTGATAAAATTTCTTCGGGTTGTCATTCAAGATAATTTGAACTAAAAATACTGATTTTAAGATTAGTCCCAGCCTACCATCTGATTTTTAATTATCCAATACCACCATTGAACTAAATTCCGTAAATTTGCAAATCAATAATTTTGCATGAGGATTTGGCATTCAACAATCCTGAATCTGAAATCACAAAACCCTAATTTCTAAATATATGCTATCAAAAATAAATCCTACCCAAACAAGTAGTTGGAAAGCCTTAGACGAACAATTTGCCAACAATGATTTTGATCTGAGAAGCCTTTTCCAGGACAATCCGAATCGTTTCAATGAATTTTCGATCAAAAGACCGAATTTTTTGTTTGATTATTCTAAAAATTTAATTGATTCAGAAACGAAGAACCTTCTTTTAAATCTTGCAGAAGAATGTGAATTGAAAGACTCTATTCAAAAAATGTTTTCGGGTGATAAGATCAATGAGACGGAAGGAAGAGCCGTTTTGCATACGGCTTTGAGAGATTTTTCCGATAAAGAAATTCTGGTAGACGGAGAAAATATCAAGCCGCAGATCAAAAGAGTCCTGGATCATATGAAATCTTTTTCCGAAAGCATTATTTCAGGAGATCATAAAGGGTTTAGCGGAAAAGAAATCACAGACGTCGTTAACATTGGAATCGGCGGTTCAGATTTGGGTCCTGTGATGGTAGTTTCAGCTTTAAAACATTTTAAAACAAGGTTAAACATTCATTTCGTTTCTAATGTAGACGGGAATCATATTGCGGAAGTTGTTAAGAATTTAAATCCTGAAACAACATTGTTCATTATTGCTTCCAAAACATTTACTACCCAGGAAACTATGACGAATGCTCATTCGGCGAGAGACTGGTTTTTAAAAGCTGGAAAACAGGAAGATGTCGCAAAACATTTTGTTGCTTTATCTACTAATGTTCAGGCAGTTAAAGACTTCGGAATTGCAGAAGAAAATATTTTCGAATTCTGGGATTGGGTTGGCGGAAGATATTCTTTATGGAGTGCAATCGGATTAAGCATCGTTCTGGCAGTGGGTTATGAAAATTTTGAACAGCTATTAAAAGGAGCTTACAATACAGATCAACATTTCCAGACAGCAGATTTTAATGAAAATATTCCCGTCTTAATGGGACTGCTCGGAATATGGTACAGAAACTTCTATGCAGCAACCACTCATGCTATCCTTCCGTATTCACAGTATTTAGACCGTTTCCCGGCCTATTTCCAGCAGGGGGATATGGAAAGTAACGGAAAATGTGTGGACAGAAACGGTGAATTTGTAGAATATGAAACCGGACCGATTATATGGGGAGAACCGGGAACAAACGGGCAACATGCTTTCTATCAATTAATTCATCAGGGAACGGAACTGATTCCTGCAGACTTTATTGCGTACGCAAAAAGTCCTAATAAAGTTTCCGATCATCAGAATAAATTACTGGCTAACTTTTTCGCTCAGACTGAGGCACTTGCCTTCGGAAAAACAGAAGAAGAAGTTGAAGCAGAATTAAAGGCTTCAGGAAAATCTGATGAGGAAATTGACTTCTTGTTAAACTATAAAGTCTTCCACGGAAACACTCCAACTAACTCGATATTATTCAACGAATTAACTCCTTTTTCATTAGGACAGTTAATTGCATTGTACGAGCATAAAATTTTTGTACAGGGTGTGGTCTGGAATATTTTCAGCTTTGACCAGTTCGGGGTGGAATTAGGAAAAGTTTTAGCGAATAAAATTTTACCGGAACTTGAAAGTAATGAAACGGTTAGCGCTCATGATTCTTCGACGAATGGGTTAATTAATTATTATAAAGCAAACAAATAAATTGTTGCTGATTTTCATTAATTTTGATTAAAAATAAAACAAATGACTACCATTACCATATATCTTAAAGATAAGGAAGAAGAAACTTTAATGGAAAATCTTTTGAAAAAAATGAAAATCAGCTTTGAAAAAAATGAGGATGATTTTGAAGTAACGGATGAAATGAAAAGAGTTATTGATGAAAGGAAAGCTAAAAATCATAAAGAGTTCACTCCAGCCAGAGAATTTTTAAAAAAGTTGAAAAACGATCATGGCATTTGAGATTTTCCAGTATCCTGAAGCAGATGAGGATATTTTGGAAGCTATAAATTATTATAAAATATTTCTAATTCTGTAGCTTCCAACTTTGAAAAACAAATTTCAAAAGCATATGATCAATTGGAAAGAAATCCTTTTTTCAAATTAGATATGATGATGTCAGAGTGCTTCCTCTTAAAAAGTTCCCTTACATACTTTTATTTCACATCGATGAAATTAAAAAATTTGTTTATGTAATTTCCGTCTTTTGCACACACCAGAATCCGGAAAAATATCCTTAAAATCTAACAATAAAAAGTAATAAAATAAAAAATGGCAGAAATTCTTGACGGATTAAAAGTATCCAAAGAAATAAAGCAGGAAATCAAAGCTGAAGTTGAAAAAATCGTTGCCGGAAAAAGAAGAGCTCCACACCTGGTAGCGATTCTTGTCGGAAACAACGGAGCGAGCAAGGCTTACGTCAATGCTAAAGTAAAAGACTGTGAAGAGGTTGGTTTTCAATCAAGCTTAGTTAAGTTTCCAAGCACGGTTTCTGAATCTGAATTATTGGAAAAAATCGATGAATTAAATAAATCAAAAGCCGTTGACGGATTTATCGTTCAGCTGCCTTTGCCGGATCAGATCGATCAGGAAAAAATCATCAACGCAATTGATCCAAGAAAAGATGTAGATGGTTTCCATCCTGAAAATTTTGGGAAAATGGCATTGGAAATGGATACGTTCTTGCCTGCGACACCATTCGGAATTTTAACTTTACTGGAAAGATATAATATTGAAACAAAAGGTAAAGACTGCGTAATCATCGGAAGAAGCAAAATCGTTGGAAGACCGATGAGTATCCTTATGGGAAGAAAAGATTTCCCGGGAAATTCTACGGTTACCTTAACGCATTCGTATACAAAAGATATCGAAGAATATACTAAAAAAGCAGATATCGTAATTACCGCACTCGGCGACCCTCATTTCCTGAAAGGAGATATGATTAAAGAAGGTGCCGTAATTGTTGATGTAGGGATCACAAGAGTAGACGACGACTCCCCAAAAGGATATTATCTTGCAGGTGACGTAGACTTTGAAAGCTGCGCAGCAAAAGCAAGCTGGATTACGCCTGTTCCGGGAGGTGTCGGACCTATGACAAGAGCAATGCTGATGAAAAACACCATTATTGCCTATAAAACTTCGGTCTATAACGACTAAATATTAATAATCAGCCTCAACTTTGGAGATGCGGAAAAATCCCTCTCCTTTGGAGAGGGATTTAGGGTGAGGAAATGAATTTAATAGAAGACATATTATTAAAAGAAGGTAAAATGCTCCCTGTAATGGAGCATTTTTACACTCTTCAGGGAGAGGGAGCACATACCGGGAAAGCCGCCTATTTCATCAGACTGGGCGGATGCGATGTCGGGTGCCACTGGTGTGATGTAAAAGAAAGCTGGGACCCGAATTTGCATCCGCTGATGAATGCAGAAGAAATTGCAGAAACTGCAGCCAAATACTGTAAAACAATCGTTTTAACAGGAGGAGAACCATTGATGTGGAATCTTGATATTTTAACATCTAAATTAAAAGAACTGGGCTGCTCCATCCATATTGAAACATCAGGAGCTTATCCAATGAGCGGACAGATCGACTGGATTACCTTATCTCCTAAAAAAACAGGACTTCCTAAAGAGGAAATTTATCAGAAAGCACATGAACTTAAAGTTATCGTATTTAATAACAATGACTTTCAATTCGCCCAGGAACAGGCAGCAAAAGTATCGGAAAAGTGTACGCTGTACCTTCAGAGCGAATGGAGCAAACGCAATGAAATGTACCCTAAAATTACAGATTTCATTATGCAGCATCCGGAATGGAGAGCTTCAGTGCAGACCCATAAGTATCTGAATATTCCGTAAAAATATGTAAATTAGCCTTTCGTTTCCGTTAATCCCGATAGATGCAGAGAATACGATATTCAAGATATCTCAAATCAATCATTATTTTGCTTGACCTTGTGGTTATTGCATCTATTTTCATATTCTTTTTTTTAACAAGAAATCAGAACCTGAAATACAATGAGGAAACCTGGTACCAAAATGCATTTTCCTTAGCTTTGCTGTTTTTGTTCTGGATCCTTTTAAGCGGAAGAACAGGAATTTACAATATACCCAGAAACCTTACCTATACTTTGTTTCTGGAAAGAATCTTCATTCATTTTTTATTGTTCATTCTGGGAGTCCTGCTAATCGGAAAGGTAAGCTATAATGTATTTTTTAATTCCGATATTTACTGGCTTTCATTTTATCTTTTCTTCTTTATTTTTTTAGTGCGGTCAATGATATTTTTCGGGATCAAGTATTTCCGAAGCCTCGGGATCAACCACCGGAATGTTATGTTTATCCAGGAAAACAGCTCTACGGAAGTTTTAAAAAATATATTAAAAGACAGAAGAGATTACGGTTACAAAATTTTCGAATATCCAAAAGAGGAAATCAAAACAGATGAGCTGATAGAATTCTGGAAGAAAAACGGAATTCATACCCTTTTCATTCCTTTAGAAAACTCTTATACGCCCAGTACCGAAAAAGAAATTTTTAAGGTTGCAGAAGCCAATAAAGTACACATTTCGCTTATACCCAATATTACACAAATTGATTTTTTTCTTTATGACATGGGGTATATACAGACACAGCCGGTTCTTAATCAGGCAAAATATCCGCTGGAATATTATTCCAATTATTTGCTGAAAAGAATTTTTGATATTGTGTTTTCCATTGTTGTTTTGATTGGAATATGCTCGTGGCTCTTCCCTATTATTGCTGTTTTAATTAAAATAACATCTAAAGGTCCCGTATTTTTTATACAGGAGCGGTACGGATTTCATGAAGAAGTTTTTAAATGCATAAAATTCCGTACAATGATAGTTAATGAAGATTCTTTAACAAAAACAACGGAAGAAAACGATAAAAGGATCACCCCTTTCGGAAAATTTCTAAGAAAAACGAGCCTTGATGAAATGCCGCAGTTCATTAACGTTTTGAAAGGCGAAATGTCAATTGTTGGGCCGAGGCCTCATATGCTTGCAGTAGACAATTATTACAAACCGAAAATTGGCCGTTACAGCCTGAGAAGCATGGTAACGCCTGGAATTACGGGCCTTGCCCAGGTAAACGGGCTGCGCGGTGATGCCGGAGATGTAGCCGTGGAAATGAATAAAAGAATTCTGGCAGATGCATTTTATGTAAGAAACTGGAGTTTTATGCTGGATCTGGTTATTATTTTAAAAACCATTTTACTGGTAATAGGCGGAGATAAAAATGCAAAATAAAAGATTTTGGTCTACATTATGATATACTGAATATTCATAGAGCCTGATCTTGACTCATTCTATAATTTTATAAATAAAAAAGTCTAATTTAGCAGAATGTTAAAAAAGTTTTTTACAGCAGTCGGAGAATATATCATCCTTCTCGGTAAATCTATACAGAAACCACAGAAAATGAACGTTTTCTGGAAGCTGCTCATGAGAGAAATCAACGACTTGGGCGTCAACTCATTTGGCTTGGTTATCTTCACTTCCATATTCGTAGGAGCAGTTGTGGCCATTCAAATGTTTAATAATTTTGATGCCTCATCATTCCCTATTCCGCCATCATTTGTGGGATATGCTACAAAAGCTGTTCTTGTACTGGAATTTTCACCAACTATTATCAGCCTTATTCTTGCCGGTAAAGTGGGTTCTTATATCGCATCCAGCATCGGAACCATGAGGGTTTCCGAACAGATTGATGCGTTGGATATTATGGGGGTAAACTCTCCCAACTTTCTTATTTTCCCTAAAATTGTAGCGTGCGTAGTATTTAATCCGCTCCTCATTGCAATAAGTATTGTTTTTGGTATTGGCGGAGGGTATATAGCAGGAATTTTAACGGGAAACTGGACCACCAATGATTATATCGTGGGAATACAGATGTATATGCCAAATCTTTTTATTTATTATGCATTTACAAAAACAATTGTTTTTGCTTTTATTATAGCAACAGTACCTTCATATTTCGGATACAATGTAAAAGGAGGATCTTTGGAAGTAGGGAGAGCAAGTACACAGGCAGTAGTATGGACAATGGTTTTCATTATCCTTTCAGAATTACTATTAACCCAATTAATATTAAGCTAAATGATTGAGGTAAAAGATCTTAAAAAAAGTTTTGATCAGGTTGAAGTACTTAAAGGGATATCAACAACTTTTGATAAAGGAAAAGTAAATCTGATCATCGGGCAGAGCGGATCCGGAAAAACGGTATTCCTTAAAAGCCTGCTAAATGTTTATCAGCCCACTTCAGGAGAAATTCTTTTTGACGGCAAAGACATTAATGTAATGTCCAGGGAAGAAAAACAGCATCTGCGTTCAGAAATCGGAACTGTTTTCCAGGGAAGCGCATTGTTTGATTCTTTAACAGTGGAAGAAAATATTATGTTTCCGCTGGATATGTTTACCAATTTAACATTCAGGGAAAAGAAAAGACGTGTTTTTGAAGTTATTGGGAGAGTACACCTCGACAAAGCCAATAAAAAATTTCCTTCAGAAATTTCCGGAGGGATGCAGAAACGTGTTGCCATTGCAAGAGCGATTGTAAACAACCCTAAATATCTTTTCTGTGATGAACCCAATTCCGGTCTAGACCCTTACACTTCCAATGTAATTGACGATCTGCTGCTGGAAATTACGCAGGAATACAATACCACTACCATCATCAATACACATGATATGAATTCCGTAATGACGATTGGCGAGAAAATTGTATACCTGAGATTAGGAATCAAAGAGTGGGAAGGCAATAAAGATATCCTGATTACCGCGGGCAATAAAAACCTCATTGACTTTGTATATTCTTCGGAATTATTTAAGGAACTGAGAGAATATTTGCTTGAGAATAATAAAACGATTGAAAATACAATTACAAAAATAGAAGACAATGAAAAAGATTCTTAGTATAGCATTAATAGGATTTTCCCTATTTGCTTCTGCACAGATTTCTTTGGCAGGAAAGGCAAACTTGATTTTTCCTACAGGATCTCCGTCCTGGCAGAATATCAAAGGAACGGTAAACCAGGCCATTGAAGGCGAAGGCAAAAACAATGCAGGTTTCAACGTGGGTCTTTCCTTAAAAGTGGGATTGCCAACCTCATTTTTCCTGATGCCGGAATTGTACTACACCAATTTTAAAAATGAATTTACTGCCGCCAATACAACTTTCGACATTAAGAGCAGCAGGATTGATCTTCCCGTACTTTTAGGGTATAATATTTTAGGAAATACAGTGGGTGTATTTATTGGGCCTGTAGCGAGCTATAATTTAGCGAAAGAAGATACCTTCAACGATTTTAGAGAGAATGCGAGAGATAATTTCACGGTAGGGTATCAGTTTGGAGCCCAGGTCGAAATCTCTAAATTAATTCTGAATGCCAGATATGAAGGTGCTTTCAGCAAAGATTCTAGAAATTTTATTAACCGGGTTTCTGGCGAAGAGATACGGTATGACAACAGACCTAACCTTTTCATGGTAGGTGTTGGTTATAAGTTTTAGAACTTTACAGATAAATATAATAATCCTCAGTTCATCAGACCTGAGGATTTTGATTTCTAAGATCCAGCTCCGCTTCACGCCTTGCAATCTCTGCAGCTCGTTTTTCCAGATCTTCTTTTTCCTGCTGAAGCTGTTTGAACGCTCTTCTTTTCTGCTCTGCTTTTATTGCACTTCCTTTGCTTACATAGCCTACCATTCCGCCAATGATCAATCCGATTCCGATACCTCCCAAAATTCCCATAATGTGAGGCATCCCCAAATCGTTCAGAGTAAAATTATTTGCTGTAAGATAAAATAAAAGTATTGATAATGCTAAAAGAATAAGCCCTGTAATTGTTAAATTTTTCATAGTGTTGTGCTTAAATAGTTTGAATTAAAATGGCCTTACCAAATTAATAAAAATTCAATAAGGCCTTACTCAAGATTAAAATTTCTTTTTTATTTACATTTTTGCGCCAGAAGCTTTGTAATATTCCAAGGCCTTCGGTAAATTTTTGTTGATATCTGAAATCCTTGTTTCCGGATTCGGGTGAGTAGACAGAAACTCCGGCTGCCTTGCACCTTTTGAAGCAGCTTCCATTCTCTGCCAGAAAGGGATTGCTTCCCTTGGATCGTAACCGGCCATTGACATGATGTAAAGCCCCATCTGGTCTGCTTCAGATTCCTGGTTTCTTCCATATTTAAGCAAAGCTACCTGTGAGCCAATAGGATATACTGCTTCAAAAACATTGGCCCATTGTGCATTAGAAATACTTCCTCCTAAAATAGCACCTCCGTATTGGGCAACCATGGCCTGAGAAATCCTTTCATTACCATGACCTGCCAAAGCGTGCGATACTTCGTGACCCATTACTACTGCTAATCCGTTTTCATTTTTCGTAACCGGAAGAATTCCCGTATAAACGGCTACTTTTCCGCCAGGCATACACCATGCGTTTAGTTCATTGCTTTGAATAAGGTTAAATTCCCATTTGTAGTTGGCCAGATCTCCCGAACGGCCGATAGACTGATAGTATCTTTCTGCTGCAGATTTTATTCTCGATCCTACACTTACCACTCTTTTCGCATCTGCAGTACCTGTAATCACCTTCGATTTTCCTAATGTAGATCTGTATTCCTGAGCAGACATTGTGAGGATTTGTGAATTGTTTGCCAGCTGCAAGGAAGACCTTCCTGTTATTGGATTGGTGGTACAAGCCGAAATCATAAGAGCAACAGCTCCTATTTCTAATAAATTTATAAATTTCATAGTTCAAGTGTTATTAGTTCAACCTTAACAATTTTTATTCCAAAATAATTTTCAGCATCATATATTTGCATACAATTTGCTGTTTAATACAAATTAAATTTATTATTATGAAAAAGTTTATCTCCATTATATGCATGCTTGGCTTTTTAGTGTTTTTTGAAAACTGCTCTTCACAAAGCAACATGGATCCTCAAGTGGTAACGGCCTTGGTAAATTCACAGGATTTTTCGTTTCATGCACAGAGGGCTAATCCTATTAATTATGATGTTATCAATATTGCAACATCACTCCCAAATTCACCGAGTACAAGAATTTTTGATCTTACAGGAGGTAATTACACGATAGATCTAAAACCAGATAATCTGGAAGTTGTACTTCCTTATTTCGGACGAGTTTTTAACCCTAGTTACGGGAATACGACGCAGAGCAGCTATAGATTTACTTCAAAGGATTTTACCGTTAATAAAAGTCAGAGTAAAAAAGGAAACTGGATAATAAAAATTAAACCTAATGATGTGAGAACCGTTGATGAGATCATTATTGAAGTTTCAAAATCCGGACGGGCTCTTACTTCTATAAGCAGCAACGACAGACAGCCTATTTCATACGACGGATATATTACAAAAAATGAAGAACAAAAAGTTCAGCCTTAAATTAATTCTTAGATAAAAATTTTTCCACAAATAATTTTGCTTCGGTACTTGGGTTAGAAACCAGTGCGGAAGCATTTTTTTTGTGCTGAAGATAAGCTTCTTCCAAAGAATTATTTTTCTTCATTTCAGACAAAATATATTCCTGAACCCAATATTCAAAACGTTTTTCAGCTTGCTGGTTTCTTACCTCTTCAAACCTATTTGTTTTGTTTTTCAGCGTAATGAACTCATCAATTTTTTCAAAAACTTCGTTAAGGCCTTCATTGCTTAAAGCAGAACCCAATAAGACAGGAATTTTCCAGTTTTTTTCTTTGGGAGAAATAAAGTCTAAGGCTCTCTTTAACTCGAGCCTCGTATTTTTAGCTTTCTGAAGATTTTCCTTATCCACTTTATTAATGAAGATTATATCCACCATCTCCATGATCCCGCGTTTAATTCCCTGAAGCTCATCCCCGCCCCCGATTATTTTTAAAAACAGGAAAACATCTGTAATATCCGCGACCAAAACTTCAGACTGACCAACACCTACGGTTTCTATTAAAATATAATCGTAGCCGGCAGCTTCACAGATCATC
Organism: Chryseobacterium salviniae; assembly: GCF_035819015.1. NCBI lineage: Bacteria > Pseudomonadati > Bacteroidota > Flavobacteriia > Flavobacteriales > Weeksellaceae > Chryseobacterium > Chryseobacterium salviniae. Next base: position 106,508 of record NZ_JAYLAA010000020.1, read on the forward strand.
ATGGTTTCAAAAGTAGTATTGGCAACACCTCCCAAAAATCCTGAGCTTGGGGAAGGCCGTATAAAGGCGTTTTCTTCTTTCGCCAACTCTTCCATTCTGGTTTTATCGCCCAGGATGCTTCCTTTATTGATGGCCGAACTCGGATCTATAGCCAGAACTGCCACTTTCTTCCCGTTGGCAATTGCCAATCTGCCAAAATTTTCAATAAAGGTGGATTTTCCTGCCCCGGGAACACCGGTTATTCCAACTCTGACGGAATTTCCCGTAAAAGGCATCAGCTCTTTCAGCAATTCTTCTGCCTGAAGGCGATGCTCTTCTTTTTTGCTTTCTACTAAGGTAATGGCTTTTGCAATCAGGCGTTTATTTCCTGATCGTATTCCTTCCAGTAGTTCTTTTGTAGAAAATTTCATGGATTCAAAAATAGACAATTAAAAGTCAACGGTCAAGAGGATTTGTTTATTTAAATAAGGTTTTATCCTTACCATTCTGATTAATTGAGTTTGCGCCTGTTTTTTATTTGCTGCTTAAATGATTTTCAAATTTTGTGAAATATTTATAAGACGGGCTGCCACCTTAGCCCCGATTGGAGCTTTGTCTGAGCTCATTTTTTGGTTTCGGGGGGGGGGGGGGGGGGGCGGGCGCGGAGAAAAAAAAAAAAAA
>NZ_JAYLAA010000021.1:0-67841 GCF_035819015.1 Chryseobacterium salviniae
TATACATTCGGCATCTCACTCTTTACCGTTTTCCTGATCGGGTTTTTAAATTTTGCAGTCAGCTTTGGTTTATCTATGTTTCTGGCATTCAGGTCAAGAAAGCTTAATTTCGGTCAGGTAAGTGAAATTTACAAAGGAATTTTCAGGTACTTCCTGAAAAATCCGCTAAGGTTTTTCATTCCTTTACAATCCGGTTTGGATAAAAAGACGGATGATCTGATGAGCAGCAAAATTCCTACAAAATCTGAAGATCATTAAATTGATCAATACCAAATTTATCCTGGAATTTTTTCAGGTAAAAGCTTTTACGCATCTGAAAATCGTTCTTCAATAACGGGGAGTGAATTTTGATAATCACTGTTTTGTCCTCAATATTTACGCTCTTTATCTCCCTGAAAAGGCTCTCATCGAGATATTCTTCCAGAAAATCTTTAATTTCAAAAGCAATCAGTTTACCTTCAAAGCCATAAATTCTTGCGAAAGACTTCACAAGCTCCGATGATTGATATTCTCGTTTTTTACTCTTTTTCATGATAAATTCTTTTCAATCAAATAGATTATAATTCGAAAATAATACTTTCCTCGTTAATTTTTTTTACCACATTTTCGGTACGTTCTCTGTGCGTATCCGTAATAAATATCTGTCCGAAATTTTCCTGGTTTACCAGTTCAATCAGCTGCGAAACCCGGTTGTCATCAAGCTTATCAAAAATATCATCCAGCAGCAGAATCGGCGTTTTTTTGGTGAGTTCCTTTACAAGGCTCATCTGGGCAAGCTTTAGAGAAATAAGAAAAGACTTTTGCTGTCCCTGTGACCCGATTTTTTTAATCAAAACAGAATCCATCTCAAACAGAAGATCATCTTTGTGAATCCCTTTTGATGTATAGGTAAGCATTCTGTCGCGCTCCAGGCTTTCCTTCAATAGATCTTCAAATGAATGTTCCAGGAGATGAGATTCGTAAATTACCGAAACCCGTTCCATTCCTCCCGAAATAATCTGGTAAAAACTCTGAACAATAGGGTTAAGTTTTTCAACAAAATCCCTGCGTTTTATAAAAATTTTTGTTCCGGTTCTGGCAATGGGATCATCATAAATTTCCAGGGAATCTTTATCCCAAATCCTGTTTTTAGCGAAATATTTTAACAACGCATTTCTTTGCTGCACGGCTTTCTGATATTGGATGAGATCAAACAGATATTCAGAATCGGTTTGTGAAATCATCGAATCCAGAAACTTTCTTCTGCTTTCCCCGGAATCCGAAATGAGATTGGAATCGTAGGGAGAAATCATGACGCTCGGCAGATAACCGATGTGGTCAGCAAGCCGGTCATAGCTTTTATCATTTTTTTTGATGATCTTTTTGGCTTCTTTCGGCTGAGAAATTTTAATGACATCTTCACGGTCTTCATTGATGATTTCTGCGTCGATAGTGAAAAAATCTTCTTCGTGCTTAATGTTATTGAGATCGGTATTTCCCAGGAAACTTTTTCCTACCGAAAGATAATGAAGCGCATCCAGAATATTGGTTTTTCCCACACCGTTGTTTCCCACAAAACAGTTGATCTGCGGTGAAAACTCAAATCTTTTTTCAGAATGGTTCTTAAAATTATACAGCGAAAGTTTCTTGATAATCATTTGTCAAAAATACTTCATTATTACTGAAAATAAAAAAGGAAGTGCAGAGCAGGTTTCCACTCCGAAGGAAAAATAAGCATCATCTCTTTCGTTTTCAGAGAAATAAATAAGAACAAATGTAATAATACCTGAAAAGAAAAAAGAAACCGCAGCATTGAAGCTGAGGAATTGTGAAGCTAAAATAACACTTAAAAATACCAGCACATATGCAATGTATTTGGTATTCTGAACACCAACAAGAGCCGGGAATGTTTTCACCCTATCTACTTTCATATCACGGATATCAAACGGAAGAACCAGCGCGGTAATGAACAGGAAGCTGATTAGAAATATCGGGATATTAAATTCCGGCAGGGTAAGCCAGCAGTTCATCAATGCCCAGACCAGTCCTACATAAAATACCTTGAGCAGAGGGATTTTCCGGATATAAACATCAAGGAAAAAACTGTTGTAGAGGAGTCCCAGAAAAACAATGATGCCCCATTTTATCAATCGTATTTCATTATGATTATGAATAATTAAAAACGAGCAGATAATTCCGGCAGCAGCATTTACCATTAAAATTTTAGAAAAATGTTTTGTTTTCTGGTATTTGGTGTAAAGATAGCCACTGAAATATGTTATAAAAATCAGGAAAACCGTGGGATAACGGAATGTGTTTTGCTCCAGCATGAAAAATACTGCAAAAAGGGTTCCCGTTAAAGAAACATATAATTGACTGTCTATAACGGATTTTTTCAGTATTTTTAAGGTATTCATTTATCAAAAATAACATATATGAAAAGATTTTCCAAGATTTTTATGCTTTTGCTTCTCCTGCTGAATTTTTCGGTAGTTTTTGCTCAGAAATATTACGATGAGCAGTGGAAAAAAGTAGCTTCAAATTCTCAGAAAGGAGCGTATAAATCTAATCTTCCCATCATTTCAGAAATACAGAAACAGGCGATGAAAGACAATAATATGATACAGCTTATTCAGTCTTTAAAGGCAGAATTCAGCATTATCAACCGAACTCAGGATGATGAAAAAAATGATACGGCAAGTCAGTTCTTCAAAAAACTTACCGAGGTTGAAAAACAGCTGAAAGGCAATGACAGCATATTCTTTGAAGTTTTGCTGAATAGTTTTTTCATGGATTATTACAATGAACATTCATGGCAGATAAGACAGCGTACCAATATCAATTCCCAGGATTTTTCACAAATAGAAACCTGGAGCAGGCTTGATTTTAAAAATTATTTATATCAAAAATACCAGCAGCTTGATTTCCAAAAAGATAAATTAAGAAAAATTGCTCTGAAAAAATACGAGAAGGCTTTTTCAGACGGCGATTATATTTCCTATTTCCCTACATTATGGGACTGGTATTCCACCCAAAAAATCAAATTTCTTTCCAATAATGATTTTTTCACCAAAAATGAGCTCGAAGAAAACCGTATTAAAATTAATGCAGATTTTGATGAATTAATTGCTCAGAACACCGGAAATTCCAAACTGTATTTTATGCACAAAAAGTTGCAGCAAAACTGTAATTTCGGTCAATGCAAGGATAGGCTGATGCAGCTTAAAAATCTATTGAAATCCGATGCGGAAGGCGATTATAAAGTTCTGATCATGGAAGATATCATCAATCAGCTGATTGCTGATAAAAAGCAGAAGGATGCTCTTGGAGTGGCTGCCCAGGCAAAAAAACAATACCCGAAATCTGATTTCATAACCAATATCAATAATGCGGAAAATCTTATTGTAAACCCGTTTTTGAATATCAAATACGAGCAGCAGACCCAAAGCAACAAACCGATTCATTTTGTGGCAGAATATAAAAATGTGAGTTCTTTTTCCATCAATATTTATGAAGTGAAGGAAGATTTGACATCCTTTTTAAAATATGCTAAAAATCCTTATGCCAATACATTTACCAGTGTTAAAAAGAATCTTATTAGAAAAGAGGGATATCAGCTGAATGATCCTAAGGATTACCAAAATCACAAAACATCGCTGGAAATACAACCTCTTCCGCCCGGAATTTATCTTGCAGAATATACCGTTCACGGAATCAGCGATAAAGATGCCGATGCTGACAAAGATTTTTATATTCTGGTTGCGGATAACAGGATTACTTACCAGTTGAAGACGGAAAGAGATCAGTTATCAAACGAATTAAAGCTGGTTCACAGCGAAAACGGAAAACCTCTTACCAATGAAAATCTTACCTTTTATGAATTTGTTTCTAATAAAGAGGTCAACACAATACAAGGTAAAACAAACGATAAGGGCGTCTTTATGTTTCCAAAAACATCGGGTTCGGATTATTACAGAACCTTCCTCATCGGGCAGCCGAAAACAAACAATTTTCAGATCATGGAGGTATACGGAAGCAGAATCCAAAATATCGATCAGGATAAAGAAGCAAAACGAAGCAAAGCTCATATTTTCACAGACCGGGGAATCTATAGACCGGGGCAAATGGTTTATTTTAAAGTGATTAACACCAGTATCAATAAAGAAATTGAATCTGCGGTTGCAGGATTGCAGCAAAAAATAACGTTAACGGATGCAAATGGCCAGGATGTTTCTGCTCAAACATTTACCACCAATGAATTCGGTTCTTATCACGGAAGTTTTATGTTGCCGAAAGGTAAATTAAATGGAGCTTTCTATTTGAGAACCGATACCAATGAAGGATATAAAGATTTCAGCGTTGAGGAGTATAAAAGGCCAAAATTTGAAGTAACATTTGATCCTGTAAAAGACGAGTACAAATACGGACAAACCATCGAGCTGAAAGGCAAAACCATGATGTTTTCCGGAGTTGCTTTAAGCAATACAACGGTAAATTATGAAATCAAAAAACGCAATATCCGCTGGAGATATTTTTCATGGTATCCGCAGGATGATGATAACGAAAACTCAATTTTAGGAGAAGCAAAAACCAATGAAAAAGGAGAATTTATCATTAAGCTTGACCTTAAAAAAGATGAAAAGATAGAAGGGGTTCAGATTGATAATTACGAAATCAATGCCTCTGTTACAGATATCAACGGCGAAACGCAGACTGCCGATACACAATTAAAAGTAGCTTCAGTTTCCCATTACATCCAGGCTGAAGAAATTAAAGATGTTTTCTCCGATGAAAATATAAAACTGAAAGTTGAAACCAAAAATTATAATGAACAAAACCTTAAAAAATCGTATCAGGTAAAGCTATCAAAGCTGCAGGCACCGGAAAGGATTTTCAGGAATAATTTCAAATCCGAAGTTCAGGATTTGCCGAAATACTCTAAGGCGGACTTCATCAGCAAGTTTCCGCATGATTTTTACGATAAAAATGATGAAATTAAAAACTGGAAAACAGCTTCTGTTATTCTTAATGATACAAAAAGAAATGAAGAATTTCTTGATCTTGGAAAACTGGAAGCCGGAGATTATCAGCTTGAACTGTACAATATCGAAGGGAAAGATACGATAAAAACCACTCAGAATTTCAGCGTCTGGGATAAAAAATCGTTAAAGCCGAATCAGAAAACTTTCCTAACGGTTTTACAGCCTCAAAGAGAATTTACGAGAGGTGAGAAAGCTATGTTTACTATTTATTCTTCCGTTCCTGATGCTTTACTGAATATTTTCGTTCAGGACGGATCAGGGAAAACAATTTCAGAAGTTAGGGAATTTAAAAACGGGATTGTAGAGTATACGGCAGACATTCCGAAAGATAAAAATGTAAGAACATTGAATGTTCAGTTCCAGGTGGTGGCATTCAATGATGTTCAGACGGAAACTGTCAATCTTGCGATAAAAGATGCAGAACAGCCTTTAAGAATTGAAACCATTACGTTCAGGGATAAAATTCAGCCCAATTCAAAAGAAAAATGGTCTGTAAAAGTTTCAGGAAATGAAAAGGAGAAAATCAATGCGGAAGTATTGGCCAATATGTACGATATGTCTCTGGATAAATTTGTTATCCATAGATTCAATTGGTATAGCTTATCTGTGCAGACTTCAATGGTGACTTCTTATGACATCAGAAAATATCTTAATCAGCAATATTATCAGAAAAGATTGGAATATATGCCGGAAGAGGAAGTTGTAATTCCAGCTTTTAATTGGTTTGACAGAGACTACTTTAACGGACTTCCGGGAGAAGCATCAGGAGTGGTAGTACGCGGTGTTGCCAGTCCGGCTCCAATGGCTTCAAAAAGGGACAAAACGCAAATCGCAAGTATGAGAATTAGTGATGAGGCTATCAATATAATCAATTCCGGAAGACAATTAACGGAAGAAGAAAAAAAAGAGTATACTGATGATTTCTATTATGATAAAGACGACAAACCTTTGGAAAATATTCCGGTTCGCCAAAATCTTAATGAAACCGCTTTCTTTTATCCGGATTTAAAGACCGATTCCGAAGGAAACGTAAGCTTCGAGTTTACTTCTCCGGAAGCTTTGACGAAATGGAAATTAATGTTCCTGGCGCATACAAAAGATGCCAAAGCAGCAACATTGGAAAAAGAAGTGATAACTCAGAAAGAATTCTCAGTAACCCCGAATTATCCAAGATTTTTAAGAGAAGGCGATGAGCTGAATCTCCAATCAAAACTGTCGAATTTAACCGATAAAAAATTGAACGGTTCGGCAAGCTTACAGATCCTTGATGCTTTCACCAACGAAGATATTTCTTCCCAATTCGGATTAGATTCAAACGTTCAGAATTTTGAATTGAATGAAAAAGGAAATTCATCATTAACATGGAAAGTAAAAGTTCCTAAAAATGTTTCATCGATTATTTTAAAAGTGGTTGCCAAAGCCGGTCAGTTTTCCGATGGCGAACAGAAAGCTGTTGCTGTTTTACCAAACAGAATGCTTGTAACAGATGCCGTTCCGGTTTTCGTAAAAGAAGGTGAAACCAAAACATTTACACTTGAAAATCTCAAAAACTCGACTTCAACAACGATTTCTAATGTTTCCAATACATTGGAACTGACGACCAATCCGATCTGGGAAATTATGTTTGCGTTGCCAAGCCTTAAAAATGATCCCAATAATTCAGCCGATGTCATCTTTAACAAATGGTTTGCGGATGTGTTAGCATCAGAAATTTTTAAGGCCAATCCAAAGATGAAAGCTGTTTTTGATGAATATCAGGATAAAGGATTGTTAAACTCCAATCTTGAGAAAAATCAGGAGTTAAAACAGTTGTTGCTGGAAGAGACACCGTGGGTTCTGGAAAGCCATAATGAGAAAGAGCAGATGCAGAAATTAGCATTGCTGTTTGACGTTAATACGATGAAAAATTCGATCAACCAGGATTGGGATGATCTTAAAAAGCTCCAAAACCCGGATGGCGGTTTCTCCTGGTATCCGGGATATCCGAGTTCATATTCCACTTCATTGTACATTCTTAAAAACTTAGGAAAAATCAATCTATGGCTGAAAGATCATGTAAAAGCATACCAAAGTTCAGAACAAAATGAACTGGTGAAAAAGCTGGTTCAGTATGTAGATAATGAAGTCGCAAAATATGAAACCTCGGCTTCCCTCAAATCAGGTAAAGAAAGTAGCCTGAACAACTGGACGCTGGAGTATCTTGATGCCAGAAACTATTGGGAAAACCAATATCCTCTAAAAGGAAAAGGTGAAACCATAAAATCTCTGGTAAAACAAAAAGCGAAAACAGCAAAAATTACAGATTTCACCTTCTTCGGGCTCCATCGTACCGCCTTGCTGATGAATGATTTCGGATTGAAAGATGTTTCGGATAAACTGATGAATTATTTAAAAGAAACTTCCGTAGACTCAAAAACGCAGGGTATTTACTGGAAACAGAATCTTGACGACTGGGGCTGGTTCAGCTCTAAAGTAGTGAATCATGCCGGCGCATTGGAAGCTTTCAATAAATTAAAACCCAACGATCAGAAATTCATTGAAGACATGAAGATATGGCTCATCACACAGAAAGAAGTGAATTCATGGGGAAGCTCCAGAGGAACCGCTGAAGTAATTTTCACCATTTTAAATTCAGGAAAATCATGGACTTCTTCTGAAAGCGATAAAGCAACCATCATGTGGGGCGGAAAAGAACTGAAGCCGGAAACGCAGGCAACAGGTTATGTGAAATCTACGATAAAAACGGATGTTCTCAACAAAAGCCTTGCTGAGGTTACCGTTACCAAACCGGGGCCGGGAATTGTTCAGGGAGGTTTGTTCTGGCAGTATTATGAAGATTTAGATAAAATAAAATCTTCTGAAAGTTATCTTTCCATCACGAAAGAACTGTACAGAAAAATCAAAACAGTCAACGGTGAAGAATTACAGAAAATAACTCCGGAAACGCCATTAAAAGTTGGAGATAAAGTAACGGTAAGAATGATCTTGAATACGGACCGTGCGATGGAATTTATTCATATTAAAGACATGAGAGCGGCAGGCTTTGAACCTTTAGATGTATTGTCCGGTTACCAGTGGAAAAATAATTTAGGATATTATCAATCCACAAAAGATGCTTCCACGAATTTCTATATCCAGTATATGCCGAAAGGGAAATATGTTTTTGAATATGATTATGTAGCCAACGCTTCCGGAAAATTCTCGAACGGAATAACCACCATACAGAATTATTATGCTCCGCAAATGAATGCGCATACCAAAGGAAGCGATGTTCATATTTCGGAATAAATTTGATTTTTAAACTTCTCAGAAATGGGAAGTTTTTTTATTGTAGGCTGGCTGTGAAAATTTTATAAAATTTAAAATTCTCTTTTTAACATTTAATGAAAACGATCACAAAAAAACTGATATATTTGTTTTTTTAACATTACTAATTATGGAAAACATTTTTGATGTAAAAACGATTCAGAATTATATTGACAGAATTAATACGTTAACTCCTGAAACGCAGCCGTTATGGGGGAAAATGGCGGTAGACCAGATGCTCGCACATTGTAATGTTTCTTATGAAATGGTTTACGAGCCGGAGAAGCACAGAAGGCCAGGTTCCATTGCAAAATTTATCTTAAAAACATTCGTAAAATCCAAAGTGGTCGGTGAAAAGGGATATTCCCGCAACAGCCCTACTGCCCCGCAGTTCATTATTGCCGACAGGAAAAATTTTGAAGAAGAAAAGAAAAGACTGATCGGTTTTATCCAGAAAACACAGCAGCTGGGAGAAACAGCTTTCGACGGCAAAGAGTCTTTTTCTTTTGGTAAATTAAAGGCGCAGGAATGGAACAATATGTTTGCCAAGCACCTGAATCATCATCTGGCACAATTCGGAGTGTAATTAATTTAAACCAAAACAGATGAAAAAATTAGTACTGTTTCTCCTTCTTATTTCAAATTTTCTGTTCTCACAAATGCCCGATATTTCAAATGTCTGGCTAAATAACAGCAAATCTTACACAGGAACAATCGGCAGCAAAAACCAGCAGATTACGCTTAAAATCGAAATCTCTGAACAGGATAAAAAAAATGACCAGGAATATTTTGTTTCCGGCTATACGCAGGTAGATAACAATTATACCAAATTCGAGGGCAAATTTAAAATTAAAAAATACAAAGATTCCGGTAAAAAAGGAAAGGTCTACGGAGAATATGAACTTGCCGAAGAATCCAAAGGAAAGCATTCCGGGATGTTCAGGGGGGAATTTGTATATACCTTCCGCTGGGATAAAAGCAGCGAGAAAATTGTTGCGCAAAATATTAAACTTACAGGCAACTGGAAAAGTTATGATAATACTCTGGATTTTAAAACAATAATAAATAATCAGTAATCATGATAAGAAAAATTTTGGCAGTAGTAGCAGGAATGATCGTGGGATCGGTAGGAGTATGGCTTATTGAAAGACTTGGTCATGCATTGTATCCTTTTCCGGCAGGTTTAAGGCCGGATAATCTGGAAGGTTTCAAATCGTATGTAGAAAGTTTGCCGTTTATGGGAAAATTTATTGTTATTATCGGCTATGCGTTGGGGGCTTTGCTTTCAGGATTTATTTCTACTAAAGTTGCGAAAGATGGAAAACCCACAGTCGCAATCATTTGTGGAGCAATTTTTACTTTTTTCACCATTTATAATATGATCATGCTGCCTACTCCTCTTTGGTTCTGGATTCTTGGAATCGCAGTTTGGGGATTGGTTCTGGCAGGATATAAATTGGCTTTAAATAAAAACAACATATGAAATTAGGAGCTTTTTCAATCAGCTTAAGTGTAAAAGACCTTCAAAAATCGAAAGATTTTTACGAAAAATTAGGTTTCAGCCAGATGGGCGGAAATATGGATCATAATTATCTTATCCTGAAAAACGGAGATCACATCATTGGCCTTTTCCAGGCAATGTTTGATGGTAATATGCTTACATTCAATCCGGGATGGGATCAGAATGCCCAAAACCTTGAAAGTTTTGATGATGTGCGAGACATCCAGAAGCATTTAAAGGAACAGGGTATTGTATTGGAAAAAGAAGCAGATGAAACCACTTCCGGGCCTGAACATATCTACCTTAAAGATCCCGACGGAAATATGATCCTTATCGATCAGCACAGATAAAAAACTATATAAAAATATAAAAATATGGCTACAGTAAATGTTTATTTAACGTTCAACGGAAACTGCATGCAGGCTTTCGATTTTTACAAATCAGTTTTCGGTGGAGAATTTCCCTACGTAGGAACTTTTGGCGAAATGCCTCCTATGGAAGGTAAAGAAATGCCGGAGGAAGACAAGGATAAGATCATGCACATCAGTCTTCCGATTTCTCAGGAAACCATTCTGATGGGAAGCGATACAGGAGGAGAGTGGGCTTCCGGTTTTAAGGAAGGCAACAATTTCTCAATTTCCATCAATGCAGAATCAAAGGAAGAAGCAGATAAACTCTTCAACGGGCTTTCTGAAGGCGGAAAAGTAACTATGCCAATGGCTGATACTTTCTGGGGCGCCTATTTCGGCATGTTTACCGACAAATTCGGAATTAACTGGATGGTCAATTACGATGACCCTTCCAAAATGCAACAGCATCCTTAAATAAGATACACCAAATAATATACACCGGCATCAATTGCCGGTTTTTTTTGCATACATCTCACCGATATAATTATTACAAGATATAAATCATTTTCATAACCTGATTATTTTGCTTATTATTGATAAATAATATTAAATTTTAATTATTTAATAGATTTTAGTAATAAAAATAAACGGAATGAAAATTTTAAGATCAATTGCAGCAGGGCTTTTAATGTTCGCAATTTCTTCATTGCAAGCGCAGAAAAACGATTTGGGAGCCTGGTATATGTATTTTGGAAATAACAAAATCAGTAAAAAATTAAACTGGCATAATGAAATCCAGTACCGGAATTTCGATGCAGGAGGAGATCTTGAGCAGCTTCTCATCCGCACGGGAATCGGGTACGACCTTACAGAAAACAACAATAATATCTTGTTAGGATACGGATTTATTTTAAGCCAGCCTTATGTAAATGGCGAAAAAACAGAAAATATTGAGCACAGGATTTTCCAGCAATACATTATGAAACAAAAGTTCGGAAGGTTTAATATTCAGCATCGTTACCGTTTGGAAGAACGTATTCTCGAAGATGATTTCAGGATGAGGTTCCGGTATTTTCTAGGATTTAATATACCGATCAACAACAAAGAGCTTGTCCCGAAAACCTTTTATGTATCTGCGTACAATGAAATATTTCTGCATTTAGACACTCCGGTTTTCGACAGGAACAGGGTGTATGGAGCTTTGGGATATGTCATTAATAAAAATATGAGAATTGAAGCCGGATATATGAACCAGATCCAGGAAAACAGAAACCGCGGGCAAATTCAGGTCGGCTTTTACAATAATATTCCTTTCACAAAGAATTAACAGAGGTTATCCATCATGGGTTTGTTTACCGTGGAAGCTAAGAAAGATTTTCGCATTTCTAGTCAAAAAAATAGTACATTTAATATTCAATAAATCATGAAAAGATAAAAATGTCAGGAAAGTTGCATTAAATCAATAAAACAAAATATATGAGCCATCCGATCATCATAGAACAGAAAGTGAATGCGCCTGCAGAAAAAGTCTGGGGAGCATTAACCAACAGAAACGAAATGAAAATATGGTATTTTGATATTCCCGATTTTATTCCGGAAGTTGGGGCAGTTTTCAATTTTTATGAGCCCGGAGATGAAAGGAAATACCATCATCAGGCAGAAATTTTGGAAATCATCCCGGAAAAGAAACTTAGGCATACCTGGTTTTATCCCGAATTTTCAGATCAGAAAACAACCGTAACCTGGGAACTTGAACCACAAGCCGAAAGCACTTTGATCCGGCTGATTCATGAAAATATCAACGGCTTTAATGATCTTGGCGAAAATTTTTCCGAAAAAGCTTTCAATGAAGGATGGACACAAATTATAGAACAAAGCCTGAAACGGTATCTTGAAAATTGATCTTCATCTATTATATATTACAATTTAATGAAGCTATGCAAGGAAATTAGCAGGGAGCAATAAATTTTGCTAATTTTGGAAAAATTTTTAGAAATCAATGAAGAAAAATATAATAGTCGGTTTTGCAGCAATTTTATTGTTGTCGGCTTGCAAAAATGATAAAAAAGTTCTTGATGCACTGGCAGATTACAACAACTCTATGGAACAGAAAGGATATCATTTTGGAGAAAAACTTATCCTCCCTAATGAAGTTACCGATGAAGCCGAAAGCATTTCCATAAGTTTCGGGGATAAAGAGACTTCCAGCTTAACCATTGATCCTGCGTTCTTCACATTAGGCGATAATCCTGTTACGTTCAACATCAAAACAAAAGGCGGAGAAACTCTTACTCAGGATGCAACCATTAATGTTTTTGCTAAAAATCCTGAAGAAAAAATGTCTTACAAAGTTGTTGCAGAATATCCCCACGATCCTAAAAATTTCGTTCAGGGTTTTCAGGTGGAAGGAAATACCGTTTATGAAAGCGACGGGCAGAATGGTTCTTCCCAGATTTTAAAATATACGCTCGGAACCACAACACCGCTGGCTTCAACAAAACAGCCGCAGGAAGATTTTTCCGAAGGAAGCACGATTGTAGGAGATAAAGTCTACCAGCTCACATGGCAAAGTAAAAAAGGATATATTTACGATAAAAATACCCTGAAATTATTATCTGAATTTGCCTATCCCAATGTGTTGGGTGAAGGTTGGGGGCTTACTTACGATGGTAAAAACCTTATCGCATCAGACGGCAGCAAGTTATTGTATTTCCTTGATCCCTCCAACCCTTCAAAGCTGGTAAAACATATCGCCGTTGCAGGAAGCGCGCAGGCTTACGATCAGCTCAATGAGCTGGAATACCACAATGGATTTATCTATGCCAATGTATGGCAACAGCCGGTTATTTTAAAAATTAACCCTCAGACAGGTGAAGTAGTCGGGACTTTCGACTTTACCGATATTGCAAAACAAAATACCAAAGGAAGCGACGATGTTCTCAACGGAATTGCCTTCAAAGGAGACAATATGCTGGTTACAGGAAAAAACTGGCCGAAAATTTATGAAGTGGCAATTAAATAATAATTTGATATAAAACCGTTACAGTTAAAATTCTGGTATTATTTAAAATAATAGAATAAAATAGTAAATTGTAGCGTTCCTTTGGAGCGCTACTTTATTTAAAAACAATTTGAGAGTATTATATTTGATATTGATTTTCGTTTTCTGTTCTATGCCTGCGCAGAAGTCTCTTCCTTTAGACACCTTGAAGCTGAAAGAAGCTAAAGATATGCTTGCCGATGATTACGGGAATCTTTATATCTACAAAAACAAAGATTTCAGCCTTACCAAATACGATTCTTTGGGAAAGCAGATAGGGCAGATGATGCTTACGGTCCCGTTTAAAGTGCAGACTGTGCAAAATCCGCTGAGTGTACCGCTCTTTTCAGAAAATGCTCAGGAACTTAAATTTGTCGACCAGAATATGAACGAGATCCAGCGCGTGGATTTCAAGCAGAAATTCGGGTTTATCAAAATTGCGTATGCGGAAGATCTACAGCAGGTGTGGCTGTTGGATGAAAGTACCAAAAGGCTGATCCAGTACAATTTCAGAAACGAAACCATTATTAATTCTTATCCTTTCGATGCAAGTTTTGACGACCTTATGGATCTTCTTGTGTACGAAAATAAGATCTATGTATTAACCAGGCAGGCTTTCAGAGTGTATACTTTTAAGTTTGAAAAAATCTTTGAGGCACCGATAGAAAACGGAAAGCGTTTCAGGAGAGAAAATGAATTTATTTTAGCAATTACCAACAATGCTATTCTAAAATACACTCCGGAAAAAGAAATGGTGAAAATTTTTCAGGATCCCGAAGCGCGGATTGTGGATAAAAATACTCTTTCTTATTTTGAAATCAAGGCCAACAAACTTTATCTTTACAGCCTTGAAAAAAACGGAGGGGCGCACCCGCAACAAGAGCCGGAAGTACAACAGAAAGAACCGGAGCAGCAGGTAAAGCAGCCTGAGGAAAAACCTGCAGAGGCCGGAAGCCCGGAGGAAAAGCTGGAGAAAAAGACTCAGGAAATTGAAGATAAAAATCCTGCCGAAAGCTCTTTACAAAAGCTGATTGAGGATATCTCCGTGTTGGAATCGGCCGGCAGTTAGCTGATAGAATAAAAAAATATTAAGGAGAAAAATATGCATATTGCAGTTACAGGAAATATCGGAGCAGGTAAAACGACCTTAACCACCATGCTTTCTAAACACTACGGATGGGATGCCCAGTTTGAAGACGTAGATCACAACCCTTACCTTGAAGATTTTTATGCAGATATGAGCAAGTGGAGCTTTGCGCTGCAGATCTATTTTTTGGGGAGCCGTTTTCAGCAGGTGAAGGAAATAAGAGAAAGCGGGAAAAATATCATTCAGGATCGTACGATTTATGAAGATGCCCATATTTTTGCAGAAAACCTGAACGATATGAACTTGCTTTCAGACCGGGATTTTAACAATTATTCATCTTTATTTAACCTGATGAAATCGTTCGTTTCAGCACCCGATCTTTTGATTTACCTGAAATCTGATGTACCGAACCTGGTAAAAAAAATTTATAAAAGAGGAAGGGAGTATGAAGCTTCCATCAGTATAGAATATCTTTCCAAGCTCAACCAAAAATACGAAAAGTGGATCTCTAATTATACGGAAGGCAAGCTTCTGATAATAGAAGTAGACGATCTTGATTTCGTAGAAAAGCCGGAAGATTTCGGTTTTATCCTTGAGAAAATTGAAGCAGAACTTTACGGGTTATTTTAGCAAAGATTTATCATCGTTAAATTAATTCTGGTAGTATTCTTGCTGCATTTATTTAAGTAAGAATATATTTAAATCCATTAAAATGATAGTGAAAGTTTTACATAACGGAAATTGCTCAAAATCCAATGCGGTTTTGGAATATCTTGATGAAAATGGGGTTCCGTTTGAAATCATTAATATTATCGAGGAGCCGTTAAGCGTGCAGGAAATTAAAGCCGTTCTTAAAAAACTCAATCAAAGTGTTTTTCATATCATCAGAAAAAATGAAAAGCTGTATCTTGAAAAATATGCCGGTAAAAATCTCTCAGAAGAAGAATGGATACACATCTTAGCTGAAAATCCTTCTCTCATTCAGAGGCCCATTTTGATTAAAGGCTCGGTAGCCATGCTGGGAAGGCCTGTTGAAAATGTGAAATATTTTATAGATAAATAAGAATCAATGAAAAAGTCAGCCTTTTGAGCTGACTTTAATTTTATTTAAAAACAGTTTCAAATTTCTTCTGTTTTTTTCGGAGCCGGAATTCCCGTGAATTTCTGTCTGCCGATTAAAAGTTCAAAAAAGAGCCTGAAATCAGATATCAACGACCAAAGCGGATAACGGAACGTTGCCGGTTTATTCTTTTCAATCACAGCATGGCTGAACCAGGCAAAGCCGTAACCGAATATCGGTACGTACCAGAGAAATCTTTCTTTTCCTGAACTTATCACGTACCCGATGACGAAAAAGACCAGTAAAATTCCTATAAAATGAAAAATACGTGTACCCATTTTGCTGTGCTCCGTAAGGTAAAACTGGTAAAATTCTTTAAATGTTTTTATTCTTTCTGACATGGCATTTGTGGTTTAGATTATCAAAAGCTAAAGCAAGAAGTCCGCCAATGTTGAAACAGCTGAAAAAATCCGGACTCAATAAGAATCCGGCTCTGTATATTGTAAACTAAGCTTTTCGGAGCTTACTGTTTCTGTATCCGTAGCAGAAATAAATAATCAGCCCTATTGCGAACCACAGCCCGAACCAGAACCAGTTGTCGTGGCTCATCCCCGTAAGAAGATACAGGCATGAACTCAAACCGATTAAGGGAATTAAAGAGAAGTTTTTTATAAAGGTAACAACACAAAGCACCAGATTAATCAGAATGAAAAAAAAGATCGAAGCTCGGAATTCTCCCTCTTTAGGATCTTTCCAGTCCATCAGCGTATGAAAAAATTCAGGTTGCCAACAGTAAAAGCCGATTAAACTTCCGAGGAAAATAACCGGGAAAATAATTTTACCATTAATATAAGGAAGGTGGAATCTGCCTTTTATCTTTTCTTTTGCAGGTAACATCAAAACACCGGCACAAACCAATACAAATGCAAAAATAGTCCCGATGCTTGTAAAATCAAGGATAAAACTCTTATCGGTAAATAAAATAGGAACACCCACTACAATTCCGGTAACCACCGTTGCGTAAGAAGGCGTTTTATATTTAGGATGTACTGTCTGAAACTTCGGAGACATCAACCCGTCACGGCTCATTGCGTACCAGATTCTCGGCTGTCCCATCTGGAAAACCAGTAAAACGGTAGTAATGGCAACAATAGCGACAAATGATACTACAAGCTCCATCCACGCTACGTTCGCATTAGCTTTTTCAAAGATAAAAGAAAGCGGATCTCCCACGCCGTCAAATTTCCGGTAATCTACCATACCGGTTAACACCAAAGTTAATGCAATATAAATGAAAGTACATAATACGAGGGAAATAATCATTCCTTTCGGTAATGTTCGCTGCGGATCTTTTGTTTCTTCGGAAAGAACACTTAACGCATCAAACCCGATATAGGCAAAAAATACTCCTGAAACCGCACTCATCACCCCCGCAAAACCGTTCGGCATAAAAGAGGCGACCTGAGTTTCGGGATTTACTGGCGTCCAGTTTTCGGTATTGATATAGGCAAAACCGACAAGAACCACTAAAATGATTACCGCAAGTTTAAGGATAACCAATACGTTATTGAAATTTTTACTTTCTTTAACACCAATGTAGCAAAGCCAGGTAATGAGTCCGTTAATGACCAAAGCCGGAACATCAACAATAAATTTTAAACTTCCCAGCAACGGAGCATTTTTCCAGGCATTGATGAGTTCTTTGTTTTCTGAACCGTTCATAAACGCTTTTTTGGCTTCCGTATAGCTGCAGGTAAGGTAATCCGGGATATGCATTCCCAGTCTTTCCAAAAAGCTGGTTAAATAATCCGACCATGAAAAGGCGACGTAGATATTTCCGAAAGAATATTCCATAATCAAAGCCCAGCCGATGACCCAGGCAATAAGTTCCCCGAAACTGGCATAAGCATACGTATAAGCCGAACCTGCGGTAGGAATTCTGCTGGCAAATTCAGCATAGCAAAGTGCCGTAAATCCGCAGGCGAAACCGCAAATCAGATACAGTAAAATAACGCCGGGGCCTCCCCTGAAAACTGCCTCTCCCAGACTGCTGAAACTTCCCGCACCAATAATCGCTGCAATACCAAAGAACACAATGTCCCAAACACCTAAAACCCTGTGCAGGCTTGTGGATGTGTCTGAATCTGAATAGATTTTCCTTCTAAAAAGCTGACTCATTCAATTCTAAAATTTGATTTGAAAAAAGCAAATGTAATTATTTATCTGAAAACAATTTAGGTTTTCTTAAGGTTTCTTGCTGAAAAGTTAAGATGTCTTAAAAATTTATCCACTTATTAACAATGTGTTAAAAGGCTTGTGTATGCAATATCTTTTCAATATTTTCGTTGATGGATTGTGGATAATTTTCCGCAGAATTTTAAATATCGTAGAGCTGATTATCAGTCTTAAACATTTTAAAATTTAAAATTAATGAAATCAAAAAAAATACTCTTAGCAGCTGCGGTGTTTTATTTCGGAATCTCCGATGCACAGCAGTCTCAGTACTTTACCCAAAAAGAAAACTACCGGTTCAACCTTGCTGAAAATCTTTATCAGACCAAAATATACAACGCTTCTCAATACGAATATGCCCGACAATACTTCTACAACCAGAATTTGTCCAGGTCAAGGCGGGAAGCGGCGCAGTTTTTTGATAATGTGATCGGTGTCATTCTCCAGAAAAACTATGCGGAAGAAGGTTTAACCGCTTTTATCAAAGAATACCCGAATTCGGCGTATTTTGCACAGGCTAATTTACCTTTAGCCGATTACTATCTTGCTAAAAAAGATTTCCCGAAAGCGCTGGAAACACTTAAAAAAGTAAATCAGTATCAGCTTTCAAAAGAAGAAAATACACAGTATGTCCTGAAATTAGGATATGCTAAATTCATGATGGGAGATTCCAAAGGCGCAACGGACGCTCTTGAAGAAGCTTACAAAACGGCAGACGAATCCCAGAAAGGCGATATTGCTTATATGCTCGGGCATTTGTATTATTCCGACAGGCAGAATGACAAAGCGTTCCAGTATTTTGATTCGGTGAAAGATCAGCCGAAATATTCCAAACTTGTGCGTCCTTATTATGTTCAGATGTATTATAACGACAAGGATTACGATAAGGCGATTTCGGAAGGTACAGCTTTATTGAATGAAGATATCTCAGAATCTTATAAAGCGGAAGTTCATAAAATCATTGGTGAAAGTTATTTTATGCAAGGGGATTACACTTCTGCATATCCGCACCTTAAGGATTATCTGAGCGTTCAGCAAAACCCTTCGGAAAATGATTTGTATGAAATGGGATTTGTGGCAGCTCAGCTTAAAAAATATGATGAAGCAGTTTCGTATTATAATCAATTGTTAAACAGCAATTCCGCATTGGCTCAGAATGCCTATTATCAGCTTGGAAATGCATATCTGGCGGTGGATAAAAAGCAGGAAGCCCTTTCTGCTTTCCGTTCTTCCTACCAGATGAATTACGATCCGAAGGTGAAAAAGCTGGCTCACGAACAATACGCGAAATTAAGTTATGATATCGGGAATCCTTTTGAAAGCGCTTCCACGGTCATCCAGAATTATATTACGGAAAATCCGGATACCAACGGTTCAGAGATGAGATCACTTTTAGTGAAATCGTATCTGTATTCCGGAAATTATAAAGAAACGCTGAACACCATCGACAGACTTCAGAATTCATCCCCTGAAATTGATAAAATCGATCAGGAAGTTTCTTATTTATTGGGAACGGAAGAATTCAACAAAGGAAATTATGATGAAGCGGAACAGTACTTTCTGAGAAGTTTAGGCTTTAACATCAATAAAGAATTTAACAACAGAGCATTGTACTGGCTCGGACAGGTGTACTATCAAAAAGGGAATTATCCTTCTGCAATCGTTCGTTATGAAAAGCTGTTGAATGAAAATTTCCCGGAGAAGCAGCAGCTTCCTTACGATCTGGGATATGCTTATTTTAAATCTAAAAAGTTTGATCAGGCGGAACAGTATTTTACCCAATATTTAAAAAATCCGAAACCTGAATTTAAAAATGATGCGGAGCTTCGTCTCGGAGACATCAATTATGCCAATAATAATCTGAATGAAGCAATTGCTATTTACGAAAAAAATGAAGATGCTACAGATTACACCCTGTATCAAAAGGCCATGGCATTAGGATTTAAAGGCGATACGCAGGCTAAAATTTCGAACCTGAAAAACCTGTTATCCAAATATCCGGATTCTGAATATTATGATGATGCCCAATACGAAATCGGGACTGCTTATGCCGCTCAGGATGATTTTGCCAACGCCAATGATTTCTTTGCTAAAGTGATCCGAAATTCATCCGACAGAGACCTTGTTGCCAATGCTTCGATTTACAGGGCTCAGAATTATATCGATTTAAACCAGAGCGATAAAGCTTTATCTGAATTAAAATCTCTTGGTGAACAGTACAGAAATACGGCTTATGCTGAAAAAATTGTACAGGCAGCCAAACCGATCTTTACCAAAAATGGCGATGTTTCAGGATATGAAAGTTTTGCAAGAAATATCGGTGTTAATATTGATGCTTCTGAAATCGATGAGATCAATCTTTCCACAGCGAAACAATACTTTGCTAAAAAAGAGTACAAAAATGCAATTTCTTATTACGAGAAGTATTTAACGCAGAATCCTACCGGAGAAGGTCTTTATCAGGCGAAATATGAGCTTGGGGAAAGTTATTACCAGACAAAAAATACCACAAAGGCGCTCCTGGTTTTACAGGAAATTGCCAATGTTCAGAATGATTACCAGGATGATGCGCAGACGCGTCTTGCCCAGATTTATATTGCACAGGGCGATACGGCAGAAGCCAGAAGATATCTGGAAAACATTAAAAATTCTTCAAACGTAAATGTAAAAAATTATGCGAATGTAGAATTGATGAAATTATATGCGGAAGAAAAGAATTTTTCTGAGGCCGAAAAGCTGGCAGATGCGGTGATTGCCAACGGTAAAAATTCTGCAGCCGTTATCGAAACGGCTAAAGTGATTAAAGCAAGAAGCCTGATGAATTCCGGAAAAGATAAGGATGCACAGTCAGCCTATGCTTCGCTGGAAAAATCTTCCAATACGGAAGTTGCGGCAGAATCGCTTTATGCAAAAGCATTTTATCAGAATAAGGCAAAAGCTTTCAAATCTTCCAATGAAACTATTTTCAGGCTGGCCAATAATTATTCTTCCGAAGAATATTGGGGCGCTAAAGCGCTCGTGCTGATGGCGAAGAATTATGTTGGACTGAAAGATAATTACCAGGCAAGTTACACCTGCGATCAGATTATCGAGAACTATAAAGATTTCTCTGAGATCGTGGCGGAAGCAAAAGAAGTGAAAAAGCAGATTAAAAAGTAAAATATTATAGTTTATCAATTTATCAATATACCAGTTACCAATTTGAGCTGAATTACATTGTTAGATTGCTACATTATTACATTCTTACATTAATACAGAAAAATAATGAACAAAAGAATTCAATTATTATCCATCATATTTTTAGGATTTTCCTCAGTGGCATTTTCCCAGATCAAAGAGGAGAAACTGATTCTCAATAAAAAAAGAGAACCGGAAATAAAGAAGATCGAAAAAAAGAAGACTTCTGTAGAAACCATTAAAAATTATCCGCCTGAAGAAAAGTCTCAAAATCCTGTACAGTACAGAATTACGGATGTTCCTGCAGTTTCGGATTTTAAAACGTCTACGATCCAGGGACAGGATGTTACGCCTAAATTTGAAGGTTCGGCGCAGAATAATTATATCCAGTTCGGAATGGGGAATTACGGGAAAATTTTAGGCGATGCCAATTTTTCCAAAACACTGGAAAACAAAATTGAAGTAGGCGTTGATGCTCATTTTCTTTCCACGCAAGGCCTGAAAAAGGTCTACGACTGGGATTCCAAGCAAAGCTCGACAACATTAGGCGCTTTCCTTAATTCTTACGGAGATAAAGGGAAATTCAACTTAAATGCCGAATACGGTTTAGACAGCTACAATTACTATGGAATTTATGCGCTTGAGCCGGCTGATGTTGATCTTGACCAAAGGGTTAACCAATTTAAAGTAAACGGATATTACGATTTTTATTCCAATGAAATCCTGAATGATGTCCGGGTGAAATCATCTTTCCTGAAAGACCATTTCGATGCGCAGGAAAATCAGGTTTCCATTTTAGCCAACCTTTCAAAACACGCGGTTGAAATCGGGAAATCGGGAATTAATCTGAATGCTGATCTTGGAGTAGGTTTGGATGCCGTGAAAAGTGAATTTGCGATTCTTGATAAAAATACATCCAATTTTGTTAACCTGAATCTGGCCCCGAAAGTAACTTTCAGAAAAGGTGATTCTTATTTAATGTTAGGTTCATCATTTGCCTTCCTGAATTCGAAAAATCAGAATCTTATGATGGCAGAGCAGATGAAAAATAATAAAACGTATTGGTTTCCGCAGGCTGAATTCCAGTATGCCGCAGCTGATGAATTTAAATTTTACGGTGGGGTAGATGGAGGTCTTAAATTGAATACATATGCTGATCTTTTACAGCAAAACCCATTCATTGTTTCTGATCAGTACTTAAGACCTACCGAAACAAAATACCATTTTTATGTAGGTTTGAGAGGAGATATCGATGAAATGTTTAAGTATGATGTTTCTGCGGGGTATGGAAAAATGAATGATATCATGTTCTTCAGGGCAAATGATTTATTTGATTATACTTCTGTCAACCGTTCTGCATACAATTACGCCAATACTTTTTCTGCCGTTTATGACAACGGAAATGTAAGCGATATCAAAGGAAGCCTTCAGTATTTTCCATTAGCCAATCTTGTGCTTGATACGGAGGTGAAATTTACCAAATTTGACCTTGATAATTACTCGGATATTTATAATGTACCGCTTGTAACAGCATCCATCGGGGCAAAATACACCATGCTGGATCAAAAATTAATGCTTGGTTTTAAAGGGATTTTTGCCAGCGACAGAACAACGAATTCCTTTGTGCTTGAGGGAGTTGGCAACCCGGTAACCTACCTGTCTACCGAGGATACCAATGACAAAGTTGGAGGGTATGCCGATTTAAACTTGTCGGCAGAGTATAAAATTCACAAAAATTTCAGTATTTTCGCACTCGGAAATAATCTTCTGAACTCAAAATACCAAACCTATAAAGGCTATAAAGTTCTTGGGGCACAGATTTTGGGCGGTGTGAAGATTACATTCTAAAAGAATAATGGGTAGTGAGAAATTAGCAATGATTACTTATTAATAATTACTCATTACTCATAAAAATGGCTCCGTAGTTCAACTGGATAGAATAACGGATTTCGGCTCCGTCGGTTGGGGGTTCGAATCCCTCCGGGGTCACTCTGTGGGAAACAGCACTTTTAGAAGTGCTGTTTTCTTTTTTTTATTTTATAACTGATTGTTAATCAGTAATATTTGGTTCAGTGCGGAATTTAATTTGGGTGTTCGAAAAGCATTTTCTTGAAATTCAAGTTTTTCAGCCAAAATCGAACACAATATAGAATTTTTTGCCTCATTATCATTACCTGAAATATGTCCTCCACATCGTAGACATTTTAAAAAGCTCTCTCAGTGGAAATTCATTAGCAGCGATAATTTTGCCTTGAGGTCTTACAGCCAAAGTTTTCCGTTTAAAACATTTACCTTTCAACTATAATACAAAAGTAGGAAACAAAGGAGTCGGTGTAAGTGTTGGCCAAAAACAAAGACCGTTCATCGCAAGAACTGTTTATAAATCCCCAGAATATATTTTCTTTGATGAAGCAACTTCTGCTAGGCCATTAAATGTGAAAAATAATTCATCTATGTCAGAATTATTTTTTATATTTAAATCTAATTAAAAGCGTGATCCGAAAAGCTATAAGAGAGTAGGAAAAAACTAAAAAAATAATTTTTATGAAAAATTTAAAAAAACTATCAAGAGAGAATTTAAGAACAATTAAAGGGGGAGCTATGTGTCTTGGTTGTGGGTGTGCTACAAATGGTGCTACAGGTATCTGGAATGGTGCTTGTGTAATATGTGAAAATAATGTTGTTGTATTATGCCCAACTCAGCCATGCGAGCTATGCGGGTAGTAAAACAATTTATTTAGGGTAAGAGGGTAATCAAAAAAGATTAACCCTTTTAATAAAATTAAAGTGAGTTTTGGATAATTTTAACCAAATAGAACTTTCAAAAATGATTCAATTTTTTTGTCTTGGTTATAAGATAGAAACAAACAATGGAAGACTTACTATTCCAATATTTGCTGTTAATACTTTAGAAATTAAATTGAATTAAACACAAACAAAAAGATATGATTTGGTAAAAATTGGGGTTATAAATGACTTTTTAATTTGACTTAAGCGAACCAAATAATCTATAACAGTGTTTGAATAAACGCTCTTAAAGTCACCTTAAAGGAAGAAGCAGGCATGCTTTTTCCTTTTTTATTTTATAATTTAGCGATTATCGTTCGGTTTTATGGTGTATGATGCAGGACTGTATAATTCCATGGATCCATTTCCAAAATCAGTGTATCATCAACCTTTTGTTCTTTACCCGAGAAAAGATTATAATATAAGCCCTTATCAAAAGAGGTATCAAACTGTGCCAGTACATGGTCTTTACTGAAGTTGATAAATACCAGTACTTTATGGCCGTTTTTCTCTCGTACAAACGAAATAACCTGATCCATCTTATCGTTCATGATTCTTACGATTTCTCCGCCAAAGCGGCCATTCCACAATGCCTGATTACGGTGCTTTAAATCAAAAATAGAAGAATAAAGCTTTGCATTACCGTGATGTTGCCATTCAATAGGATCTTTTTCAAAAAATTCCAGCGAGCGGTTAAGCCCTGCTTCCTGGCCGTTATACACCAACGGAATACCGTCCATCATAAAAGTAAAAACGGTTACTGCATCTACTGCATCTCCAAAATTGCTGTAAGGCGTTCCTTCCCAAGAATTTTTATCGTGGTTATCAATAAAGTTCATTCTTAATGCCTCTTTTGGAAATACGGATACGTGCTCTGCAAGATAAGCTTCGGTTAATGTTTTCACACTGTAATGATTCACCGAAATCTGATGCAGGATATTCCATAAAGTCCAGTTATAGGTAGCATCAAAGGCTCTCCGGTGCAGATCGCGGTCTTCACCTTCAGCCAGCATAAAAACGGGTTTCAAGCCGTCTAATTCTAATCTGACATTTTCCCAGAAATCAATCGGAACAAAACTGGCAATATCACAACGGTAGCCGTCAATATCAAATTCTGTGATCCAGTATTTTAAGGCATCGGTCATATACCGGCGTAGTTCAGGGTAGCTGTAATCCAGTTCGATAATATCATCATAATCCCGCCACCTTGTGGACTGGAAGGTATTTTTTCTTGATCTTCTGTACCATTCCGGATGCTCTGTAACGAGGTCATTGTCCCAGCTGGTGTGGTTTGCTACCCAATCCAGAATGACGAACATCCCTTCATCATGAATTGCTTTTACCAGGTTTCTGAAATCCTCCTCCGTTCCGAATTCAGGATTAACTTGAAAATAATTCTTTACGGAATAATAGCTTCCTAAGCTTCCTTTACGATGAACTTCTCCGATGGGATGAACAGGCATCAGCCAGATAATATCGATCCCCAGTTTTTTAAGCCGCGGCAATTGCTGTTCTACAGCTTTAAAGCTGCCTTCTTCCGAGAACTGTCTTATATTAAGTTCATATAGGGTGGCGTTTTTTACCCATTCAGGGGTGGAAATTTCAACATAGGATTTGGGTTGATACCGTTTATCTGAATTATGTTCCATACAGAAAATATATTATTCAATGCTGTATCGAATATCGTACCTATCGGATATAAAATGAACAGATTTAGCAAAAATTTAAATAATAAATACCACAAACTGAGGTAAAATCATATTTTATTTCTTCTGATTTATATAAAGGTTTAAAGTTTGTATGGTTAAATCAGACCAATTCTAAAAATATTAATTTATGATACCAAAAAAAATACACTATTGCTGGTTTGGAGGGCATCCTAAAGATGAGCTGGCAGAACACTGCATTGCTACATGGAAAAAAATTCATCCGGATTATGAAATCATTGAATGGAATGAAAGTAATGCTCCTTTAGAGGATAATAATTATGTAAAAGAAGCATTTGCTCAAAAAAAGTGGGCTTTTGTCTCAGATTATGTAAGATCCAAAGTGATGTATGAACACGGTGGCGTTTATATGGACACCGATATGGAACTGAAGTTGCCTCTGGACGAATTCCTTGATGAAAAAGCAGTCTGCGGTTTCGAGGTAAAAGGGGTTCCGTATTCGGCATTCTGGATGGCAGAGCCAAATCATAAGCTGGCTAAAGATTTTGTAGATTATTACAATCAGCAGGATGGTTTTGAAGAACGAATCAATACCGATATTTTCTCGGAGATGCTGGAAAAAGAATACGGTGCAGACCGTTACAGCGATACTATTCAAAAGCTGAAGCATGAGGTTACTTTATATCCGTCGGTTTATTTTTCGCAGGACTTACCTAAAAATTATGTGAGCCATCATTTCAATGGTTCCTGGTTCGGCGGAGATGAAGAAAATATCCATAAAAAAATGGTCAATGTATATGGTCTTCTGGAAAGATTGACAACGTATCCCGGAGCATCCAAAGCGGTGAAAAGTATTCTGGAAGAGCATAAAACAATTAATGTAAATGATTTACTGGATCTGATTCCTATGAACCATATAACCGATTACGTTGATAAAAAAGCGTACAGTAAAGAATTAGAAGTCATCTAATCGCTTATGAACCCAAAAAATAAGAGACTGTCATTTTAAGGCAGTCTCTTATTTTAAGTAAGTTTTTAAGCAGAAATTTAATCAATCAGCTTCCTCGGTAAGTGGAATAGCCGTAAGGCGAAAGCGTTATCGGAACATGATAATGATTGTTACCTTTAATTTCAAACACTACCTCAACAAAAGGATAAAAACTTTCTGTATTGGTTTTGTTGAAATAATCTTTGGTGTAATAAATAAGTTTGAATATACCGGCATTTGGATTTACAGAAGGCAGAAAATCTGAAATCCTTCCATTGGCGTCTGTCTTTTTCTCATCTACAAAAGTCCAGGTTTCTGACTGCTGATTGTATTTTTCCAGTTTTATTGTTACTCCCGGTGCAGGAATACCTTTGGACACATCAAGGATGTGCGTTGACAGCTGAAAATTATTTTTCTGTGCATAAGTTCCTATTGATAAAAGCGTAAATAAGATTGTAATGATGAATGATTTCATTTGTATTGATTTAAATTATTTAAGGGATATTCAATTCATTACAAAATTAACAACCCCAAAAAACAAAAACGTTGTCCTATGTCAACGTTTTTATAATTTTGATTTTATCCTGCTTAAGGTAGAAGGTGATATTCCGAGATATGAAGCAGCCATCCTGTTCGATACCCGAAGCAGAAGCTGCGGCTGATATTCGATCATCCATTTCACTTTATCTAAAGCATCAAAACCCTGAAATCCGTAGATCCTCTTTTGTGCAATGATAAATCCAAGCTCCAGAATTTCAGTATATATTTTTGCGAATTGAGGGATCGTTTCAACCAGGTGATAAAAGTCGCTCCTCGAAATGCACAACAGCTGTGATTTTTCAATGGTCTGCAGGTATTCATGGGCAGGTTTTTGATCTATAAAGCTGGGCAAAGCCGTGGCGAAATTTCCTTCAAAAGCAAAATATCTTGAAATGTCCGTGCCTTCTTTGGTAGTAGTGAACAGCCGGATGCATCCCTTATTGATAAAGTAATAATTTTTGCATACCTCATCATACTCAATTAGTATTTCGTTTCTCTTTGTTTTGAGCGGTGTGAAAAGAGATTTTATAACCTCAAGCTTCTGTCGAGAAATATCACCTTTACTGCATATAAATTTTTCAAGGATTGAATACATTGTTGTATAATTGATTATAACGTAGACGTGATCGATTCATATTATCTTTTTAAGCAGACAATTTACTCACAGCATTATATTCGGATAAAGGTACTAATATAATCTTTTATAAATTCTTATCTGATGTTTACCGGCTTAAAAAAAATGAGTAATTTAATGGTAAAGTAAATTTCTTAAAAACCTTTCTAAAAAGATACATTATGGTAAAGCAATTGAAAATTGTAAATATGCTTGCTTTAATTGCAACAATTGTCATCAACTACCTTTCCAACACCGGGATTTTTAACGGTGAAACGATGAGCAGTATTTCAGCAAAGTTCCAGAATCTGTTTACGCCTGCGGGATATGCTTTTTCTATCTGGGGACTTATTTATCTGGGTCTTTTGGGGTTTGTGGTGTATTACGGCCCATTTACCAAAAATAATGATGCTAAAGATAAAACCGTTGCAAACATCAGGTGGTGGTTTGTCATTTCATGCTTTGCCAACTGTTTGTGGATTATAGCGTGGCTGTATGAATATACGCTGCTTACCATTCCGATTATGGTTGTTTTATTTATTTCCTTACTGAAGATTATTCAGAATAATCGAAATATCATAGAATCCGGGGATATTAAAACTGCTGTTTTTCTTCGCTGGCCTTTCTACATTTATTCGGGCTGGATTTCTGTGGCGTTAATTGCCAATATTTCGGCGTATTTAAAGAAGATTGAATGGAACGGTTTCGGTATTTCGGAAACTTCCTGGACACTTACATTATTCGTTATTGCAGCCATGATCCATTTATACATGATCTGGAAAAAAAATATGAGCGCGTTTGCTTTAGCAGCAGTCTGGGCGTTGATCGCCATTGCAGTAGCTTACCAGAATTCCAATCACATGGTTTATATTTCGGCTATTGTAACGGCAGTATTTATTTTGTTGAATATTATTTTTAAAGTGCTGAAGAAAAAAGCGGTGTTTTAAAGATTTAGCAAAATTATAATTCATTAAAAATTTAAATTTAATCATTGATGTTAACGCATTTTACCAACCGGCAGATCTCCGAACTGGAAAAAAGGAAAAGAACTGCACTGATCAATTCTCTGAGTGGATTTAAAAGTCTTAATCTAATCGGAACCGTGAGCAAAACAGGACAGACTAACCTGGCAATATTTAATTCGGTGATTCATCTGGGCGCCGATCCTGCTTTAATGGGCTTTATCTCCCGACCTGATTCTGTCGAAAGACATACTCTTGAAAACATAAAAGAAATAGGGTATTATACAATTAACCACGTCAATACCGATATTTTTGAAAAAGCGCATCAGACTTCCGCACGGTACAAAAGAGAAGAATCGGAATTTGATGCTGTCGGATTAAAAGCTGATTATAAGAATGAATTTTTAGCGCCGTATGTCCGGGAATCGAATATACAGATTGGCTTACAACTCCAAGAGATTATTCCTATTCAGATTAACAATACGCTATTGGTTGTCGGTGAAGTTGTGGAATTATATTTTCCTGTTGAAATCTGGGATGATGAGCCGGGTATTTTTAATATTGAAAAAGCAGGTACTGTTGCAGGCTCTTCTCTTGATGGTTATCATTCCACGCAATTGATAAAGCGAATGAAATATGCAAAGCCTTAGTATAATAACAGAAATGGAAAAAATAAAAAGCGATAGTGTTTACATAACTTTAAAATCTATAGTATATGTTTTAGCAATAATGGGTTTGATTTTTTTTGCCAATTTCTGGCTGGGAACTCAGGATGGCTTCGAAGATATTGTTGAAAACGAGTTCTATCCGGCGCTTATAACCAGAACTTTATTTTTAACAACAATAGGGCTTTTCTTTTTAGTGATTTCATATTTTCTTTCTGCTTTTTATAAAAAGAAATACAATTATTTTAAAGAGTTACTCGTTTTGATTTTATTTTCATTGATGGTAAACTTATATGTAATGCTATTCTGATAATGCGATTGAATGATTAATTTAAATAATAAATTGAATTTTAAATATGTTTATTAATTATTAAACCATAAACTTAATACATAATTAACTTTTATGAGATCCGAATAAGTGCAGAATCCGATAGTTTCGCAGGCAATTTATAACAATTAAAAATTAAATTTTTATGATTCAGAAACCACTCTTCGGATGGATGCTTTTGCTTGCCGTAACCGGAATCGGATGCCAGAACAATGACATTGCTTCAGCTTCAACAGGAGATGAAATTTCATCAAAAACCACCAACAAAGCAGCAGCTGATGTCACGGTAAATGCGTATGTTGATACAAGTGCGTATATTAATTCAGGTTTTAGTTTTTTAAATCCGGCTCAGGTTGATAAAAACCGACAGGCAATTGGCGGAAGCGCTTACACACAAGTTTACGGATTCAACATTCCTGAAGAAAACAGGGTGAGAGGAATTCGTTGGAATACCGACGATGAAACCACATCCATCTGGAGGCCTCAGGGAATTGCAGGATTTACCAAAGATGGTGTGCGTTATCTGCTGGTGAGCTGGTATGCAAAAGATTATGCCGAATTCAAAGGTTCCCGAATTACGCTGATTGACATCAGCCCAAGCTCAAGCACCTATCTTACGTACCGTCATATTCTTTTGGTACAGCCTGATATTCCAGCCAATGCGATAACGTATTCACAATATGGTTCTTATGCGCCGTTGAACGTCCATGCCGGTGGAATTGCTTATTTTAAAGATAAAATTTATCTCAGCAGTACGAATTTAGGCGTTCGTATTTTCGATCTGAATAAAATCATTGAAGTGAGTACCGGTGATACAACCGACAACAAATGTGGTAAAGATGCCAACGGTAATTTATTCGCTTTTAATTATCGCTATATATTGCCACAGATCGGGTATCAGAAGATCAATAATGCCAATCCTTTTTCTACGGTACAGGTTAATGATGAAGCAACCCAGTTATGGACCGGCCAATATTACGCAGGAAGTTCCGATGCTTCCATTGTTCCTAAAGTATTCGGCTTTCCGATTAATACGAGCGGGATACTTCAAAATACAGGAATTATAGAAGTTGCTCCTAAAAACAGTCTGTTTACCGACAATCACGCGCATGGAATACAGGGCGTTTTCCGGAAAGGAAACAGAACGTGGCTTTCGTGTACCGGATCTCCAAGCAATTCTTACGGCTCGAATGCGAGATTAGCACGCTATACAGACGGAGCTGATGATACGGTACGTTACCGATGGCCTTACGGAGCAGAGTCTCTTTACTATGAATCCCAGTATAATTACCTTTGGAGCCTTACGGAATATGAGCCGAATGCCGGAGCACAAAACGGAAGCCAGGTCAACAGATGCATATTTGCCGTTGATTTTTCTAAATATGAATAGATCAAATCGAGATAAAGGCTAGTAATTATCCTTAAATTCTATTATCAATTAAACCAAAGCAAAAGTTATGCTTTGGTTTTTGTTATCCGTTATCGTTTCGAAATTTTATTATTGCTGATTACCCTTTGCCTGCTGCATTTAAAACGATTGATTTCTTCGTTTCTTTTTTTCAAATGCTTCTGGCTCACTCCGGAATTCACTCTTTTTCTCCAAAGCTTAAAGCTCGATTCTTTGAGCTCACTGCGCATCAGTTCAATCACTTCAGATTCGCTGATTCCAAACTGGAATTGTATGGCTTCAAAAGGCGTTCTGTCTTCCCACGCCATTTCTATGATTCTGTCGATTTGCTGTAAGTTGAGGTTTTTATTCATTTTTTAAATTGTATTGATACATCATCCGACAAACTCAGGATGACATTTCTAATACTAACGGTTATTTTTTGTTGTCAGGCTGAGCTTTTTGAAGTTGATATTTATTTAATAGGATTTCATCCTATTTTAGTTAGTTCGTCCCTTCGGGACTCATCCCAAACAGAAAAAACTCTTTTGTATACTTTGAAACACTTTATTACAATAAATTCTTTTGTTCCTTTTTCGGCTTAAAAGATCATTTCAATTTTGCAATAAACTCTTTCGCTGTTTTTAAATGCTGTTTTCGTTTATCTTCCGGCATTTTTTCCAGTGTTCTCAGCATCATTCCCAATCTTGGATTTTCAGCAAAGAAATCTTGATGATCATTAATAAAATTCCAGAATAGCGCATCCCATTGTTCTGCCCAGTCCCCGTCCGGATAATCGCTCATCTTTTTAATATAATTGCTTCCGCTGATATACGGTTTCGTGCTCATCTTTCCGCCATCCGAAAAGCTGCTCATTCCATACACATTCGGAACCATTACCCAGTCGTAAGAATCGATGAACATTTCCATAAACCATTGGTAGGCTTCATTGGGATCAATCTGGCATAAATTCATGAAATTGGCAAAAATCATCAGCCGCTCGATGTGATGGGCATAACCGGTTTTCAGGATTTTCTGAATTGAGCTGTCAATCGGGCGGATTCCTGTTTTGGCAGTATAAAAAGATTGAGGAATTTTCTTTGTATGTTTCCAGTAATTTTTATTTCGTTGATAGCTTCCCTGATACACATAAACGCCGCGTACAAACTCCCTCCATCCTAAAATCTGACGCACAAAACCTTCCAGAGAATTAACCGGAATATCATTTTCCTTAGCAAATGACATCGCTTTTTCTAAAACATTTTCAGGAGCCAACAATCCTACATTCATCAACGGGGAAAGCACGCTGTGATGCAGAAAATGTTCCTTTTCCACAATGCTGTCTTCATATATTCCAAACTCATGAAAACGCATTTCCAGAAACTGTTCCAGCCATTGATCGGCCTCTTTGAAAGTGACAGGGTAGAGCTGTTCGTCGGTAAGCATTCCGTAGTTTTTGGCAAAATATTTTTCGGTATACTTTTTTGCTTCTTCGTAATACGTATTGTTTTCCGGAAAATGAATGGCAGGCGCTTTTTTATTTTTCGGGTATTTTTTTCGGTTTTCCGTGTCGTACGTCCATTTTCCTCCCAGCGGTTTTCCGGCTTTCATCAGGATATTTCGGGTGATGCGCTGCTGCTTGTAAAAGTCGGTTTGATGATAGGATTTTTTACCTTCAAAATAATCTTTAAGGTCTTCTTTGGTGTTGATAAAAAGCGGACTGTCCGAAATTTCAATTTCCAACTTCGATTTTCGAAGTCTCTTCTCCAGCCAGTTATCGCATACATCAGTGGTTTTTATGGTTTTAAATTGCTCTTTTTCAAGTTTCGGAATTAAATTCCTGAGGTCTGAAAATTTAGATGAACTCTCAATATATTCCACCTCGAAACCTGATTTTTTCAGTTCATCTTCATAAAACTTCATCGTTGCCCTGTGAAAAGCAATTTTCTGTTGATGAAACGAATATTGCTTAAAAAAAAGAAATTCTTCCACCAGAAATACCGGCTGGCTTTTATCAAGATAATCCGTATCCTCAAAAAGCTGATGCGGAAAAATAATCTGGGCAGTGTGTTTTATTTTTTTAGCCATAATTGTCTGAATTCTTCGTTGGGATCATAGAACTCTGCCTGTTTTTCAGGGTTGAAAATACGATTTCGATTATCATTTCCTACGCCGGCGAGATACATCCAGTTGCCGTAATTGCTGTGAACATCATAATCAATCAGCATTTCTTCAAAGTAAGCGGCACCTATTCTCCAGTCCTGTTTCAACGTTTTACAGAAGTAGGAAGCTGCATTTTGACGGCCTCTGTTACTCATCCAGCCTGTATTTTTTAATTCGAGCATATTCGCATTCACAAAATCGGAATCCGTTTCTCCGGCTATCCATTTTTGAATCAATGCTTCATTGTTTTCAGCGAAATATTGTTGATGATTAATTCCGTTTTTGCGGAAAATCAAGTTTTTATGCTGTAAAGAAACATACCTGAAAAAATCCCGCCAAAGCAATTCAAAGATCAGCCAATACGTAGAATCATTGGCTCCGAATTCTTTTTCGTATCTTTTGATTTCGTGGTAAATGGTTACCGCAGAAAGACTTCCATCAGATAACCACGCAGAAAATTTGGAGCTGTAATCTTTTCCCGTCAAACCGTTCCGGGTTTCTTTGTAGCAGCTCAGATTTTGAGTTTCCGAAAAATAAAAGTGCAATCTCTTTAAAGCTTCATTTTCAGCGCCGGAAAACGGAAAAGCACTTCTTTTATCTTTTTTAAAATCTTCAAAACCTAAAGACTGAAATGAAATTTTATCACTTTCAACAGCAATATTTTCTTTATCGTACATCAGGTTTTCCGATTCAAATTCCGGACGGATCAACAGATTTTTTTCAATTTTCTGCCTGAAGGTGGTGAAAAGCATCGGAATTTTATTCAACGTTTTAAAAACAAAAAGCGGATGTAAAAGAAATTGAGAATACGATTTTTCCCAAATGGCAGCCGGAATAACTTTTTCAATTTTTCTTTGTACATCAACTTCTTCTTTTGTCCATTCCTGCTGACAAAAAATTTTTACCACTTCGAATCTTTCCGAAATTTCTTTGAAAACATTTTCTGTTTTGTTAAATTTTACCAGAAAAGGAATGTTTTTTTCGGCTAAATTCTTTTTTAAATCTTCCACGCTTTCGAGCAGAAATTTTGCCCTGAACTTCCCGATTTTCTGAAATCCGAATTGTTTTTGTTGTAAAGATTCAGTATCAAAAACATATACAGCAAGAAAAGGCAAATCTTCCTGCATGATGTGGTATAATGATTCAGAATCTCTCGTTCTCAGATCTTTGGTAAACCAGAGGATGTTGATTTTTTGTTTCTTCGGCATTTTTCGCTACAATATTTTACTTCGTCCCAGTTTTTCTTCCATTTTTTACGCCAATTGAAAGAGAGTCCGCAAACTTCACAGATTTTGAACGGTAATCCTGAAGGCATATTTTTAATTATTTATTCGATTATAATTAAATTCCTTAATTAAAATAAACTTGTTTATTCTTTTCAACATTAAGAATTTTAGCTAATCAAGCTGATTGATAAAGCAGTCAATTGATTTGATTAAATTTTTAAGAATAGAATCTAAATTCCTTAATGTTAAATTTAAAGTTCCAATAATCTTCGATATTTATTTTTAAACTTTTGAATAACTTAAAAATTCATCAATATCTTTTGTGACTTTTGCGGTTAAACATCACTAACTGTAATTTTTAAAATTATTAATTGCTATGTCTTTCGCTTTCAGATCATGCATCATATTATAAAGTCCGAAAAAAGTTCGGTTCAGGTAAATGAAATGCCGGGAACCACGGTTGGTATTTATTCCTTTCATATCACTTATTTTGGCGTAGCGCTGTCCGAGATCGGCGATTTCCTGAAAGAAGGATTCATCGGAAAAGTCGAATTTTTCCTGGTTGAAAGGTCTGGTAAACAGTTCCAGCAATTCATAAAATAATTTGGCAAAAAATTCTTTTTCGTTTTCAGAATCATCGCTGCGAAGAATTTCCAGTGTATATAATTTCTCCCGGAAAATTTCAGGATTTTTCAAATTTTCTTCTCGGGCAAGTTCAAAATAAGGGATGTAAAAATCTTCCGGAATCTCCTTGATACAGCCAAAATCAATAACCAGCAGTTCTTTATTTTCCGAAATAAGAAAGTTTCCCGGGTGCGGATCGGCGTGAACCTTTTTCAGGATATGCATCTGGTACATGTAGAAATCCCAAAGGGTCTGTCCGATTTTATTTAAATCTTCCTGGCTGTTTTCTTTTTTAGTAAATTCCGAGAAATGAATTCCGGACATCCAGTCCATAGTGATGATTTTTTCACACGAATATTCCGGGTAATAATACGGAAATTTTACATTGGGAAGGTGCTGGCATTTTTCAGCAAAATGTTGGCTTCGTTTGAGTTCCAGATTGTAGTCGGTTTCTTCAAATAACTTGTCTTCTACCTCCTGGAAGTAGGATTCCGAGCCTTCTTTTTTGATATTGAACATCTTCATGGCAATGGGTTTTACCATTTTCAGATCACTGGAAATGCTTTCTCTTACTCCGGGATACTGGATTTTTACGGCTAATTTTTTATCACCGATTTTGGCGGTATGCACTTGCCCGATACTTGCAGCATTTACCGATTCTGAAGAAAATTCATCAAAGATGTCTTCCGGATTTTTCCCGAAATATTTTCTGAACGTTTTTTTTACAAGCGATCCCGACAAAGGCGGAACGGAAAATTGTGAAAGCGAAAATTTTTCTACATATTCCACCGGAAGGATATTTTTTTCCATGCTCAACATTTGGGCAACTTTAAGGGCAGAACCTTTCAATTCTTTCAGTGAATCATAAATGTCTGACGCATTGTCTTTATTGAGTATTTTACGGGCTTCGTCTTCATCTTTCGTGATTTTATTTCCATAATATTTCAGATAATTGACACCGACTTTCGCGCCTGCTTTGAGAAGGCTGCCTGTCCGTTCAATTTTTCCTGTTGGAATTTTATTGAGTGTTTTCATTTTTAAATTTTGTTTAAAGTATGCTTGATGAACTAAGCTCCTTTGGGGGCTTTATCTGTTTATCTGTTATATTTCTTTTTTCAGCACTCCGTAGGAGTGCAATTTTCATTTTTAAGATTGAACTCCTACGGAGTTCTCCCATATTTTTATCCTTATTCTACACAGATTCTGCTCCTACGGAGCACTTCAAATCTTATTTCTGTTATTTTATTCTTGCAGCCCGACCTGAGTGGAGCTCTTTTTGTAAGCTTGGGAAGAGCCTTGCACAAAAAAGCGGGAACGGAGGGCGGAAATAGCTGCCCAAATAATTCTTTCTACAATTTTTTAGGCCTTCCCAGATCCGGGTTATTAATCAGTTCAATAGCTTTGGAAACCTGTTTGTCGATGTCTTTTATTTTGTTGATTTGTATAAGGATACTTCTTTTCTTTCCATCCGTTAACAAACCGAATTTTTCTTTCAGTACTGCATCCTGCTCAAGCAGGATCTGAACTGTTTCAGGAATTTCGGCGCCCAGCGGATTCGGATCTTCAGAAATTTCAAAATAGATCATATCTCCAGCGTTTTTATCAATTGCTCTCATATTTTTGGAAGAGATAATGATGAAAAAATTGCCGTCTCCATAATGATTTAAGCCACATTGAAATGAAATTTTATGATCTAATCTGCAGATGAGCCTTGTTTGCTTTTTGTGTGTGAATTGTTCCACTGTTTCAGCATTTAGGATCAGGAAAAAATAACCTCCTTTGCTTTTTTCCAGCTGTCGGACAATCTGTTCGCCTTTACAATTTCCATGCATATGGTTTAATGGGATTAGATCTGATTCAGCTCATTTTAAATTTTTCTTTCCAGAGAAATTTTCCAAGATCAAACACTTTTCTCAGAGGCTCGTTTTCAAGCAATTCAAAACCGGTGTCGATGGTTTTTTCGATGTAGATATCTGTTTTTTCAAAATCTGGCGAAGTATCTTTTTTCCAAAAATCTATGGCGGAAACCAGGTGCAGCCAAAGTGCTTCCTGTCTCGATTTTTCGTTGAATTTCCTGATATCCTGCTTGGCTTTTTCAAACATTTCCCATTCTTTAAAATCTAAGGTGCTGATGAATTGCCTGTGTGTTTCGCGAAGGTTTTGAAGGATTTTTATATTCTGAATTTTGTCTTTTCCCAAAATTGATAAAACTAAAGAACGGTTCATGGTTAGATTTTCAAAGAAGATATAATAAACATTCAGAAGTTTTTCTTTGGTAGTGACATCCTGGGAGGTATTTACTTCCGCGGCGAGTTCCAATGATTTTATAAAAAGATGATTAAGAATTTCTTGTTCAATTTGTCCAAATCCTGAAAAATAATGGTAAAATTCTATCTCTTCGAAATTATTTTCCTTTGCAAATAGATAGACATTTTTTGGTTTTGCTCCGTGATTTAACAGATAATCACCATATAATTCAAATATTTTTTCCTTTGTGATTTTTAATTGTTCTTGCATGACAGATTTATTTATGGGTAAATTTAGTAATAAATTTTATCATATTATATTTTATGGTATTAATTTATACTATATTAACCATTCGATTTTTAAATCATTACATAATAACATTACAAAATTCTTGATTTTACTAAGCATGCTTTTAAATTAATTTCAGGAGATAAGGATAAATTGTTTTTATATATAACTGAATTATGTTCCGGAAAATATCATTTAACAAAATATTAATATTTTTCTTCCTGCAATTTTGTTTTTTTATTAAATTTAAACCATAAAACTAAACGATGAAAAAAATTTCAGTTCTGATCGCACACTATAATAACGGGAAATTTTTTGAGGAATGCTACCTTTCATTAATGCATCAGACCTACTCAAACTGGGAAGCCGTTATTGTTGATGACGCTTCTACAGATGATTCAATAGAAATTATAGAATCCATTATAAAGGATGACCCCAGATTCCGGCTTTACAAGAATACTGAAAATAAAGGTTGTGGCTTTACCAAAGGTATGTGCGTGAAATATGCTGCCGGTGAGATTTGCGGATTTCTTGATCCTGATGACGCATTATTCCCGGAAGCATTGGAAAGATCAGTCGAAAAATTTTCAGATGACAATATTGTGGCTGCTTATTCTAAAATGCTGTTGTGTGATGAGAATCTGTCACCAAAAAGTGTTTATGGCCATACAAAACAAATTTATAATAATCGCTATTTCTTTAATTATCCCATTCAGGCGGCTCATTTTTTTACATTCAGGAGAGAAGTTTACTTAAGAACAGAAGGAATTAATCCACATCTTAAAAGGGCAGTAGATCAAGACTTGTATTTAAAAGTTTTAGAATTGGGAGATGCGGTGTATATTGATAAAGTATTATACAAATACAGGCTACATTCGGCAGGGATATCCCAGGCAAGTTCTAAGCAGTCTGCGAAAGATTCTTTTGCAGAAGTTATCTACGAAACAATGAAGAGAAGAAAAATTAGAAAAATCAAAAATCACAAAGTTCCCGAAAATTATACTACACCTGAAGAAGTTTACAAACTCATCAATTATCAGAATGGACTGCTTTACAGGCTAAAGTTAAAATTAAAATTGATATTTCATAAGGCACACATTCTTATTTTCTCAGCATTTATTGATTTTCCAGAGCTGCAAAATTTTAGTTTAATTATTTCCTGAATCTTTTAAAAATTGAATTAAGCCTACAAATATTAGCTTTCTTAATTTTATTCCCGAATTTCCATCATCTGTTTTTTATTAAAACAGAATTTTTCACTGTTGATCAGGATCATATGAACTATAATTCACATTTCCTAAATTAGATTAGTTTCATTTATACTTTTATTGAAGCAACTCTACCCGCTGCAATTATTTTTTAGATAACAATTTTAAACCTGGCGTTTGTTACTGGCAATCCTTTTGCATACACAGCTTCAAGCCTTTCGGCAAGATCTTACAGTACAAATGTTGTAAGAAGTTGTAAGATTTACTAAGATTAAATGCATGGCAAAAAGAAGAGTATAAAGATTTCGAAATCAAAACCAATTACAAAATAGACAGAATTAATGATTTTAAAAAATTCAAAAATCGGAATCAGTTCAGAAGAACTCTCCGTAAGATCTCTTATATATTTTATTATGGAACTGCAAAATCTGTTTAAATATATCGGAAACTACCTTTTGGAAGCAGAAGAGACCATTGCTGTGGCGGAAAGCGTTACTTCAGGATTTCTGCAGTTTTCTTTTTCGCAGATGAAAGATGCTTCCCGTTTTTACAAAGGCGGCATCACGGCATACACTCCTGATGAGAAAATAAATCTCCTGAATGTAGATGAATCCGAAGCGCTTGCATGCGACTGCGTTTCTCCGAATATTGCCGAAACAATGGCGCTCAACATTTCAAAGATTTTTAAAACCGACTGGTCAATTGCCGTTACAGGATACGCCACACCGGTTCCGGAATCTAAAAACAAGCTGTATGCCTATTTTGCAATCGTGTATAAAGGGCAGGTCATTCTTTCGGAAAAATTAGATCTACACTCCCGCACGAAACAGGTAAATGCACAGTTATATTACACAGAATTCATACTTGGCTGCTTTAAGCTTGAGCTTGATAAACATCATGAAAAAAGATCAATATCATAATCCTGTAAAAAAAGAAAAAAGATATATTTTATGACAAAAATCATAAAAATATTTTTAGATATCAAATACCTTTGAATTATCTATTACTTCATTTTGCAGTATTTCTATAAGCTCCTCGCTTTTTCGGGGAGCTTTTTATAATTCCGAAATAATATATAAATAAAAAAATACCACATTAACACAGAACTAATATGCTTTTTGGATACTCAGCTAAATTTTTATTAGTTTTAAACCCGAAAATGCTAATCTCTTTAATGTGACATAAGGCTAAAACTTTATAAAAAACTATTTTTTTAGCAATTTTCTAATTATATTTAACATTATGAAAGAAATTAGTTATCAATATGAGTAATTACCCTTTTCCTGAAAATGAAGCTGGAAGAGTAAAAAAACTAGAGCTTCTTGATCTCATCAATCTGGGTAAAGATCCGGAGTTGGATGTTTTTGCAGAAACGGCATGTCTTATTACAGACAGCTCCTCTGCTATTATAGCTATTATGGAAAGTGATACACAGAGGATTCAGAGCTGTATAGGGCTTTCTTTTGATTCTGTCGACCGGCGTAACACGCTTTGCCAGTATTCAATAGCTAATGGGGAAGTTGTAATTATTGAGGATACACTTTTGGATGAAAGATCTTCCGGTAACCCATTAATTTTAGAAGGCGGAATTCGCTTCTATGCCGGTGTGCCACTTATTGATGACGAAGGGTTTGCTCTTGGCACGATTTGCGTAATCGATTTTAAACCCAAAACTTTAACAGAAAGCCAGATCTCGGCACTCAGAAAATTAAGTAGCGTGGTTACCAGGCTTTTGATGAGCAGCAGGCAAACCATTAATGCAGAATATTTTCAGCAGACATTTAATATTTCAAATAATCTTATTTGTGTGCTGGATAACCGGTTTATACTGAAAGATATTAATCCCTCTTTTGAAAAAATTTTTTCAGTTAGCAAGGAAGAAGCTGTAAAACAAAACTTCTTAACCCTTTTAGAACAAGATATAAAATCTTTGCCGGAACTTGAAAAATTTCCAGGCAGTATGAAAGAGGCTACATTTACAACCTCTACAAAAATTGAAGACGGCAGCTCAGTAATCGTAGAATGGTATCTTACACAAAATCATAAATACTCGGAAATATTCTGTTTCGGAATTAATATCACCCAGCAAATTGAAGAAAGACGCCAGCTGGAAAGTTCAGAACGACGCTTCAGAAGTTTCTTTGAAAATGCCATCGGCCTCATGAGCATGCACGATATGGAAGGAAACATTCTGGCCGTAAATGAAAAAGGAAGAGAAACATTACATTATTCCGCAGATGAGGTTAAAAGCCTTAATCTTAAAGATCTTGTTCCCGAACAAAACTGGCTTTTGCTGAAACAGTATCTTGAACGCATTAAGCAAAATAACGAAGATTTCGGAACCATGATCCTCAAAACCAAAGAAGGCGAAGAGCTGATCTGGATGTACCATAATATGGTGGAGGTTGATAGGGAAGGAAAACCGTATGTAGTAAGCACAGCGCTTAATGTCACCGAAAGGATGACGCTTGAAAAAGACCTCATTTATACGAAAAAAATGCTGGAGCAAACCAGCTCTGTGGCCCAGGTAGGAGGCTGGGAAGTCAATATGAAAACAGGCACTGTTTTCTGGTCCCAGAGTACCAAAGAAATTCATAAAATTAAAAATAATTTCCAGCCGGATTTTGACAATGCTATAGGATTCTATAAAGAAGACAGCCGTGAAAGGATGAAATTTCTCTTTAGCAGAGCCGTTACGGAAGGCATTCCATTCGATGAAGAATTTCAGCTTGTACGCAATGACGGAGTTACCATCTGGGTAAGGGTAAAAGGGCTTCCTGAATTTGAAGGAGAAGTGTGCAGCAGGGTTTTCGGAATTATTCAGGATATTGATGCTTTCAAAAATATGTTGCTGGAAATTACCAGAAAAGAAGCCATGATGCAGTCATTTGTCACCGATGTCCCGATTCCGCTGGCGATGTTTGATAAAGACCTGAACTATGTTTCCGTAAGCACCCAATGGAGAGAAGAATTTAATATGAATGATGTGGATCTTATCGGTAAGAATCTCTTTGCTACAGCACAGGATGTTCCTGAGGAAAGAAAAAAAATATATCAAAATGCTTTATTGGGTGAAACATACACAAACGAAGATTTTGCCCTAAAAATTGATGGTAAAGACGAAATTCAGCATTACGATTTGAAGGTAGGCCCATGGTATCTCAACGAAGATGAGATAGGTGGTATCATCATTTCCGTACAAAACATTACCAATGCCATACTGATAAACGAAGAGCTGAAAAATGCCAAGAAAACAGCAGACATGGCGAGCAAGGCAAAATCTGAATTCCTGGCCAATATGAGCCACGAAATCCGGACTCCGCTCAACGGGGTAATTGGGTTTTCAGACCTGCTTCTCAGAACACCGCTTAATGAAATTCAGACACAATATTTGAATTACATCAACGAATCCGGGGAAAACCTGCTCAACATCATCAATGATATTCTTGATTTCTCTAAAATAGAATCCGGGAAAATGGAGCTTCTCATTGAAAAAAGTGATGTCTATGACATGGTAAGCCAGGTAATTAATGTAATCCTGTACCAGTCGCAAAAAAAGAACATTGAACTTCTTTTGAATATCGAGCCCGGGCTTCCGAAAACAGTTTTAATTGATGAATCAAGATTAAAACAAATCCTGATCAATCTTTTAGGAAATGCCGTTAAGTTCACGGAAAAAGGCGAAATCGAGTTAAAGGTGGAAAAACTCCGGATGGATGATAAAAATATTTCATTACGCTTCTCTGTGAGAGATACGGGAATCGGGATTCCCGTTGAAAAACAGAAGCATATTTTTAACGCTTTTACCCAGGAAAACAGTTCCATCAGTAAAAGATATGGCGGAACAGGTCTCGGACTTACAATATCCAACAATATTCTGAAATATATGGGAAGCCATCTGTCTCTGATCAGCGC
The DNA here is from genome assembly GCF_035819015.1 of Chryseobacterium salviniae. NCBI lineage: Bacteria > Pseudomonadati > Bacteroidota > Flavobacteriia > Flavobacteriales > Weeksellaceae > Chryseobacterium > Chryseobacterium salviniae. The sequence continues at coordinate 42,383 of NZ_JAYLAA010000021.1, forward strand.
TCCGGATAAAGGTTCCGTATTTTTCTTTGATATCGAGATTCCGTATGAAATGTCTGAGATTCAGGAAGAAGAAGAAGTTACAATTAAAAGAGCATTGGTAGTGGATGATAATGAAAGCAACCGAATCATTCTCCAGCACATGCTTGCGTATAAAAATATCGAATCCACACTCGCTGCCAATGGAATGGAGGCGCTGCAAATACTCCTCAAAGGCGAACATTTCGATGTAATTCTGATGGATTACCACATGCCGGTTATTTCGGGGTTAGAAACCATTGATAAAATCAGGGAATTATTTAATCAACGAAAAGAAATTTCACCACTGGTGGTTCTTCATACTTCTTCAGAGGAACATGATGTGATCAACTCATTCAAAAAAGAAGATAATTCTTATTTCCTGCTGAAGCCAATTAAATCCGATGATTTATACAAAACACTCAGAAGAGTGGCGCATAGCAGTGTGGCAGAAGTTGAACCTCAGGAACATCCTGACAATGAAACGCATTCTTTCATGAGTAATCTTGAAGTTCTTTTGGTAGACGATAATCCGGTAAATATGGTGCTGAATAACAGGATGATGAAATCCATAGCTCCAGATGCGAATCTTACAGAAGCCGTAAACGGATTGGAAGCTTTGGAAGAATGCAGGAAAAAGCAATATTCCGCAATTTTAATGGATGTGCAGATGCCGGTAATGAACGGTATTGAGGCAACACAGCAGATACGCCTGCTTCCGGATTATGCTGATGTGCCGATTATTGGGGTTACCGCAGGAAATGTGCTGGGCCAAAAAGAAAGATGCCTGGAAGCCGGAATGAATGACTTTCTTCCGAAACCGCTAAGACAGGCAGACCTTCAGGAGATGCTTGAAAAATACATCAGTGTAGCAAGCAGTAAAAATGAAAAACCTGATAAGAAGGTTATTGAGGAAAATCAGCCGGGGATAAAGCCTGAAAAGTATATCAACATCAATATGCTAAATGAGCAGATTGGCGATGACGACGAAGATTTCAAGGAAATGTTTCTCAATCTGCTGATCCAGGAGCTTACCCAGGTAGAAGAAAATATTCAAAAAGCGGCGCAGGAAAAAGATATTGCTGAAACCAGGATGATTCTCCACAAGCTTAAAGGAACAGGAGGTATTGCAGGGCTTTTCAAGCTTGCTGAATGCGCCCTGAAATGGGAGAAGATGGCAGAAGAAGAACTGGATTTTTCTGCTATGAATGCGGAAATAAAAGAAGAAGTACAAAGAGGGATACATATCATAACCAATTTAATAAAGTAAAAAAAATCAGAGCTATGCTAATTTTGATCGCCGAAGATGATGAGCTGATTCTTAAAACAATAGAACATAAATTGTTAAAAGAAGGGCATGAAGTAATTTTGACCAGAAACGGAAAAGAAGCTATTGAAACATTAAAGGAAAAAGATGTGGATCTTACCATTACCGACATTATGATGCCCTTCGCTTCGGGGATAGAAATCCTTTCAGCAATAAAATCAATGGGGAAGGATATTCCCGTAATTATGCTTTCCAGCATGGGACAGGAAGAGGTGGTGCTTAATGCTTTTGATCTGGGAGCATCAGATTTTATCGTAAAGCCTTTCAGCCCCAGTGAATTGATGTTGAGAGTCAAAAGATTTTTGTCAAAATAAAAGATATGGCAATTTCATCGATTCATTTTCTTTTTGTCGTTTTTATCGTGATGTTATCATTAGTCTTGATGCTGGCATTAATTGTACTTATTTACAATATCATAGAGTATAATAAATCGGTACGCAGAGCCGGCTGGTCTGAAGTGATCAATAAGAAAATATCCGATGTTATAGTGTATGCGGAAGATGAAATTCCGGAAGACATCTATTTTAAAGCCCTTTCAGTAAACTCTTCATTCAGGAATCTGTTTCTGGAGAAGCTGGTAGATTCGGAGAAAAAATTTTCGGGAGCAGCAAAAAATAAAATTACCGATCTGTTTCGGGAATACGATCTCCGCAAAGAAGCGATGAAAAAACTCAGCCAGAAAAAAGCTTACCTTATCGCAAGAGGAATACGGGAGCTTACCGTAATGGAAGTTCAGGACGCTATTCCGAAGATTGAACAGTATCTGTATCATCCTTCACCCCAGGTTTACCAGGAAGCGCAATACGCCATGGTTCGTTTCAAAGGATTTGAAGGTCTCCATTTTTTAGACAATTTCCCAACCAGGATTTCAGAATGGCAGCAGCTCAGGTTTCTGCTATCCATTTCTTCATTGCCGGCAGATTCCGAAGGTGCAATATCCAATTGGCTTGAAAGTACCAACGATACGGTAATTATTTTCACCCTGAAATTAATAAAAAAGTTTCAGCTGCTTTATTTCTATCCCAAACTCATAGGATTGCTGAATATTTCTTCAGTCGAAGTAAGGGTTAAAGCTGTGCAGACACTCATGTCACTGGAAAATCCCGAAACCGTACAGTATCTTTCCGGAATTTATTACGACCAGCCGGATGAAGTCCGTATTGAAATTCTCAGGGTGATGAAAATATCAAAAGACCAATGCTGTATAGATCTGCTTAAAAAAGAGCTTTCCAAGGATGTTCCTTCCGGAATAAAGGTAAATGCTGCGCAGGCCCTCTATGAACTGGGACATGGCGATTATTTATCAGAACTTGCCAAAGAGGAAGATTCTTCAGAAGAATTAATTGAAATTATTAAATACGCATTGCAGGAAAAAATATGTTAGAATTTTCACACATTGTATATGATGTAGTTATATGGCTGTATTTACTGTACGGTACAGCAGTAGCAATTATTTACGGCTGGGTCGGAATTTATGCACTCGGAGCAGTATTACGCTATAAAAAAGAAAATGTTTTTACCGATTACAGCATTATCGCTGCCAATCCCAATGCGCCTGTTTTCAGCCTTCTCGCACCTGCGTATAATGAAGGCATGACCATTGTTGAAAATGTAAGATCCTTACTTTCCCTATATTATCATAATCTTGAAATCATTATCATCAATGACGGAAGTAAGGACGATTCTATGCAGAAGCTTATTGAAGCTTACGATCTGGAATGCGTTTCTTATTTTGTACAGGGAAAAATTGAAACCAATAAAATTAAAGGAATCTACAAAAGCAGGAATCAGGCTTTTAAAAAACTTATTGTCGTTGATAAGGAAAACGGAGGAAAAGCGGATGCTTTGAATGTCGGGATTAATGTTTCTTCCGGAGACTATCTTGTCTGTATTGATGTGGACTGTATCCTCGAGCAGGATGCCATTCTGAGACTGGCAAAACCTTTTCTTGAACAGACCGACAAAAAGATCATTGCCTGTGGCGGTGTAATCCGGCTGGCAAACAATTGCGTCATTGAAGACGGAAAAGTGGTCAGTGTAAATATGCCGAAAACATTGTTGGGAAGAACACAGGCATTGGAATATATCCGCGCGTTTGTATTGGGAAGAATGGCCTGGTCAAGAGCTTCAGGGCTTATCCTGATCTCGGGGGCATTCGGTATTTTTGATCGGAAGATTGTTCTGGATTGCGGAGGTTACGACAGGAATACGGTAGGAGAGGACATGGAGCTGGTCGTAAGGATGAGAAAGTATATGGAAGAACGCAAGGAACCTTACGAAGTAATTACCATTCCCGATCCCCTGTGCTGGACTGAAGTTCCGGAAACGAAAGATATCCTCAAAAAACAAAGGAACCGCTGGATGCGCGGAACCATAGAAACCCTCTGGAAACATCGCAAAATGATGTTTAATCCTAAATATAAAAAATTAGGAATGATAAGCCTTCCATACTGGTTTCTCTTTGAATTTTTAGGACCTCTGGTAGAATTTTCAGGGTATATTGTTTTTATCATTTTTCTTCTTTTAGGAATCATCAACTGGCCTTTCTTCTTTGTCTTGTTTGCACTCGTGCTTTCGATGGGATTCCTCTATTCGGTGTACGGAATATTGGTAGACATGGTGAGCCGCCAGGTTTACGGGAAAAGAAAAGATTTTTTTGCGCTTATCGGGACGGCTTTTTCAGAACCGTTTTACTTTCACCCGATTGTTGTAAGAGCAGGCGTAAACGGCTTTATCGATTATTTTAAAAAATCTCATGGCTGGGGCGAAATGACGAGGCAAGGTTTTAATCAGAATACTAAAAATTTACCGCTGAAAGAAAAAATATGGGCTATTCTGAAGCACGGGCTTAAAAAATGGGGCGCTTTGGCATCTGTTTTCTGTGTTCTTTTTCTTGTCGGAATTCTTGCAGAATGGCTCTGGTATCGGTATATGTTTACAAATATAGAGACTTCGTCGGTAGTGGGCTTTCTTTTTGCAGACAACCTGCTTTTTATTTTTGAATTGATGTTCGGATTCGGGATTCTGTATCTGATTATTAATTATATTAAGGAAAGCTGGGCGAAAATGCTCGCAATAGCTGCCTGCGGAATTGTTGTTGTCTTGCAGTATATATTATTTCTCTACTTTTCCGAAACAGGAAATTTACTGGGCGCTGATTTGATCTATTACAGCAAAGAAGAAATGAAACAGATTCTTCAGGCCAGCGGAATGCTCAACTTCAAAAATTATGCGCTGTTTGCGATTTTACTGGCGGTATCATTGATCCCGTTGTGGATGTCCGGGCGTTCTTCGGGGTTCAAATCAATTTACCCCGGAGTGGCTTTTCTTTCGCTGGGATTAATCGCATTTTTTATCCCTTCGGAAGCCATACAGCCGAAAACACTGGAAAAGGCTAATGAATTCAGCCAGAATGCTGCAAAAAGCAAATGGGAATATTTCTTTAAAGCCAATGGAGAAAATTTTATAAGCGATCATCCTGAAATTGCAGAATTTTTGGGCGATGATGAAGAATTAGGGCCAGGTAAAACAATGCTGAATCAGGAATTTCCTTTCTGGAAAAAAGAAGATACCCGGGATTTTCTGGGAGCGCATTTAAACAGATCCGAAAACGTCCCGAACCTTGTATTTGTGGTGCTGGAAGGTTTCGGGCATGCGTACACCTCTCCGAAAGGATACGTCGGGAATTTTACGCCTTTCCTGCATTCCCTTTCCAGCAAGAGTCTTTACTGGGAAAACGGTTTGAGTACTGCGGGAAGAACATTTGCTGCATTGCCTTCGCTCACAGGATCTCTGCCTTTTGGTAAAAACGGATTTCTTGAAACAGAAAAAATCCCGGATCATTTTAACCTGTTCAATATTCTTCAGGCCAACGGTTTTGAAACAGGATTTTATTATGGCGGTAACCTGAATTTTGACAACTACAGGAATTATCTGCAATACAGTAAAGTTAACCATATTGTAGACATTGGTTCTTACGGTGAAGGCTACAAAAGACTTCCCGCTAATTATGAAGGCGATAGCTGGGGATATGAAGATCAGGCTGTTTTCAGAAAAGTACTTGAAGTGCAGAAAGTGCAGGCTAAGCCATATTTTAATATGATTCTTACGCTTTCAACACACAATTCGTTTTTAATTAATAACAAAGCGTATTATGAGAAAATATATAACGAACGATTAAACTCGAATCTTTTAACCGCCGAACAGAAAAAATGGGCCGGACAGTACAAAAACCAGCTGATCTCAGTCCTGAATGCAGATGATGCCTTAAAACAGTTTTTTGAAAACTATCGTAAAAGACCGGATTTTGCCAATACCATCTTCTTTATCACCGGAGATCACAGTATGCCGGAAATTATTATCCAGGATAAAATTGACAGGTTCCATGTACCGATGATGATTTATTCACCATTGCTGAAAGGTCCTAAAAAATTCCTTAAAACGGTAAGTCATTTTGATATTGCACCTGCTTTTCTGGCGTATTATCGTAAAAATTATAATCTTCGCACGCCATCTAACGTTGCATGGGTTGGAAATGGATTGTCTTCGGATGCTGAAATTACGAAATCAGATTACCCGATCATGCAGAGTAAAAGCCTTCTCACGGATTTTGTTTCCGATAAATATTATTTGCATGACAATAAGCTATTCATTCTTAATAATCTGAATGAAGAAAGTTATGATAATCCTGATATCCTAAAAAAAGTAAAAGGGCGTTTCGACCAGTTTAAAAGAATGAATTCCAAATTCTATCAGACTCAAAAGCTGATGCCGGATTCAGTATTTACCAATTTTAGGAAGAAGACAGGTGGATGAGTTTAATGGTTATTAAATTTTTAACAAAATAGATCAGCTAACTTTTGCGTTTAAATTGAACTAATTTAAACCTTTCTTATACATTTAAGTTGTTAATTTTTTATACCATTAAATCAGAACTTTCGAGTATATCCTAAAGTAACATCAAACTGATTTCCCTTTACATTGGGCCTGTATTCCTGGTTAAAGTACATGGCGCCTACTGAAAATAAATTTCTTTTAACAGAGAAATTATATTCGCCACCCACTTTGAAGGTTTTCAGTTTAAAAGTTTCATTTTCCAAAAGGTTATTTCGGGATTCTTCCGGGCTGATTCCCGTTCCGATCTGGATTGCAAAATAATCCTGTGCGCTTTTGGTGTAGTAGCGTACTGTTCCGGTGTAAGAATGGGAAATATTTTTATTATCAGGAGTGATATAAGTCCGAATATTAAACCAGAAATTTTTATAATATTTTCCAACAGAAGCCGTGAACAGCCAGATATTATTGCTGAAATAAAGCTGCCGGTAACCGATTTCCGCTTCAAAGCTATGCGGAAGATTGGCATTTAATGAAACTCCGGTACGGTATTTCGGGAAGATTCCCACATCATTGGAATAAGCTGCGCCTACATAAAGATAAAACATATCGGATAACCTTGGATATGCTTCCAGCTCTGCCTGAATGCCGTTTTCAGCAAATTTGTTGGCATAGTTGGCTCTCAGGATTACAGATCCTATTGAAGTAACTCTTTTATAGCCTATGCTTACAATATGCCAATCATCCGGAAACTGTTTATCAAAATGGGAATAATTATAATTCACACTGACCGCATTTTTAGCTGCCAAATCATTTATCCTTACTGCCAGATTGATCGCTTCCGTATTTTTAGGGTTAATCGCTAAAAGACTCTTAACCGCACTTTCAGCTTCTGTATAATTCTTTTCGGCAAAATACGCTCTTGCTTTCAGAAGCCATAATGCTTCAGATTGCGGATGGTAAGTTAATCCTTTATCTGCAATTTCAACGGCTTTTATATTGTCATCATTCCAGTATTCCAGTGAAGCGTACGCAATAAAATAATCTTCATCCTGAACTTCTCTTTTCCCAAGCTCCTCAAAAACAGCTCTTGCAGCTTCGGTATCTTTATTCCAGGTATACACTCTTCCTAAAAATACGGAAATATCGGTATAATTGGGCGCTTTCTGCAATGCCTGTCTGGCAAGATCAATAGATTTTGTATAATCTTTTTCGTCGAATGCGGCTGTTCTTGCCTTTACGAATAATTCATCTGCAGATAGATCCTGCTGACTGTACGCCTGAAACGGAAGCATTACGAGTAATAAAAACCCAATATATTTTTTCATTGAAACGGGGAATGGTTTGAAAGTTCTCTTTTTAATGATATAATAAAAACAAATATATTGAACTTTTTGTATCTGTAAATAAATATTGGTAGGTAAAATACAATTTTAGCACAAAAAAATTAAATCAGCTCTTATAATAATTGAATCATATCATTAAAACCGGAATTTCTGTACTCGTGATAAAGATGAGAATGGAACTCATTCAGTTTTTTTAGCAGTTTTAAAAGCTCTTCACGCTCTTCTTTGGCCAGTTTTCCTGAAAGAAGCTGGGACGTTCTGTTTACACTTTCTACCGATTCATGAAACAGCTCTTCTCCTTTGGAGGTTAATTTCAGCCTTTTGCTTCGTCTGTCGTCCGCATCATTCCTTTCCTCCACCATTCCGGATTCCAGGAGGCGTTTGATGATCTGCGTTCCGGTCTGTTTTTCATGGCCGTTTCTTTCAATAAGCTGAATTTTGGTAAGGTTTGGCTCATCTTTCAGTCGGTAAAGATAGGTGAACTCTTCATTAGCAAGATTCGGGAATTCTCCCAGGCCTTTCCGGATCAGCTGCCTGGAATATCTTCCCAGCAATAAAACCTGCTTGCAGATTTCATTTTCCGTAAACGCCACTTGGTGTTCTTCGGTGGTAAATAACTTAGTAGGGCTTTCTTCCCTGTATTTTTTATCATTCAGCCAGAGACGGAAGTCTTCAACACTCGAATTCGGTTTGTATGCATCCGAACTTTCAAAATCTTTTACCTGATGGAGCAGATCGATAAAAAAATCAGTATTCATAATGCAAATTTATAGTAAAAATATCATTTTATACCGGGTATTATAGTTTTATGGTACTTAAACCTCCGTCAATCCCGAAAACCTGGCCTGTTATCCACGAAGCCTCATCTGAAAGTAGAAAGGCAGTGAGCCTTGCGATTTCATTCGCATTACCGATTCTCTGCAACGGATGTCTTTTTGAAGAAGCCTCACGTTTTTCGGGTGTTGAAAGAAGCTGTGAAGCAAGCGGCGTATCCGTTAGAGAAGGGGCAACGGCATTAACTCTTATTTTCTGAGCCGAAAATTCAGCAGCCAGGCTTCTTGTCAGTCCTTCCACGGCACATTTGCTCGCAGCAACGGAAGCGTGGAAAGGCATTCCTGTTTTCGCCGCCACAGAGCTGTAAAGAACAATTGATGCATTCCCTGATTTTTTAAGATTAGGAAGCAGCTTCTGTATACATTTCACGGCTCCCAAAACATTGATGGTAAAATCATGGCTAAAATCTTCCTCCGAAAGCCTGTTGAATGGTTTCAGGTTAATGCTTCCCGGCGCATATGCCAATCCGTCGAGAACATCAGGGAACTCAATGTCGTCAAAGTTATCTGATAAAATATCTTTTTCGTAAAATTTCATATTTATATTCTCAAGCTCCGGATTTTTAGTTCTGGAAATTCCGATGATTTGATGGTTTTCTGAAAGGATTTTTGCTGTTTCAAATCCGATTCCGCTTCCGCAGCCGACGATTACAATATTTTTCATAGACTTTTATTTTTCGATTGAAAATAATTAATATTCAAATTTAGTAAATTAATTTACTTTATATGTAAATAAAGTATAAATTTGTATAATATAGATCACTTAAATAAATTATTATGATGACAATACAGGCAAAATCCAATATACCAACCGATTTCGGCATGTTCACCATGTATGCTTTTTCAGAAGATGAATCCGACTGGAATCCGCAGCTGGCTCTTGTTGCACAAAACACAGATTTTAACAAAACCATTAATGTCCGTTTCCATTCGGAATGTATTACGGGAGAAATTTTCCATTCTAAAAAATGCGAATGCGGACAACAGCTTGATGCCGCAATGAAATTTATGGCTGAAAACGGAGGTATTATTATTTACCTGAGACAGGAAGGCCGAAACATCGGGATAATCAACAAGCTGAAAGCCTATGCGCTTCAGGAAAAAGGCTTTGATACCGTTGAGGCCAATTTGATGCTTGGCTTGCCTGCCGACGGAAGAAATTTCGATGTTGCCGTTGAGATCCTGAAAATCCTGGGAATTCAAAGAATAAACCTTCTTACCAATAATCCGGACAAGCTGAAATCATTGGAAAACAGTGGAATTATTCTCGACCGCAGACTGCCTCTTGAGATCGATTCTAATGAAGTGAATGAAAGTTATCTTGCCAAAAAGAAAGATTATTTCGGCCATCTTCTCGAAAGGGTATGATTTTTTCGGGGATAAAAAAAATCAATTCACAGAATCATTATGAAAAAGATACTGCTCACGGGAGCCACCGGATATATCGGGAAGAGGATGGTCAGCGTTATTGCTGCACAAGGGTATAAAGTGGTGTGCTGCTGCAGGGATGCAAGCCGGTTTTCGAGAAATACGGATATCGACGAATCCCTGCTTGAAATTGTGGAAGTAGACTTCCTGAAGCCTGAAACCCTGGAAAATATTCCAAAAGATATTTCCGGGGCATATTATCTCATGCATTCCATGAGCAACAGTAATGATTACGAAGATTCTGAAAAGAAATGTGCTGAAAATTTTGCCGCATTTATTGAAACAACGGAGTGTCAGCATGTCGTCTATTTATCGGGACTTGTCAATGAAAGAGAACTTTCAAAACATCTGGGTTCGAGATTTCAGGTCGAAAAAATTTTAATGGAATCTAAAGTCCCCGTTACGGTTTTAAGGGCAGGAATTATTATCGGATCTGGAAGCGCTTCTTTTGAGATCATCCGGGATCTGGTAGAAAAGCTTCCGGTGATGGTGGCTCCAAGATGGCTCGATACGAAATGCCAGCCTATCGGAATTGCCAATGTTCTTGATTTCCTCATCTTTGTTTTGTTTAAAGAAGAAAGCTATCATCAAAGTTTTGATATCGGCTGTGATGATGTGCTTACCTACAAACAGATGCTCCTGGAATTTGCCAGGATAAGAAACTTGAAAAGAAGGATTTTTACCCTGCCGGTCATGACGCCGAAACTTTCTTCTTATTGGTTGTATTTTATCACTTCCACCTCATACAATCTTGCGACAGCGCTGGTAGGAAGCATGAAAATTGAAGTAATCTGCAGACCCGAAAGCCTCGCCGAAATAAAACGTATTACCGGAATACAGCCATTTTCCTACGAAACGGCTTTAAAGAGAACACTGGCGAAAATTCAGGCAAATGAAATTGCTTCCAGCTGGAAAGACAGCTTTATCAGCAGCAGAAGGGATACCAGCCTTAAAGACTTTATGGAAGTCCCTCATTACGGTTGTTTTACCGATCTCCGAAGCGGAACGTACGACGACCGTGAAAAATGCATCGAAAGGATTTTCCGGCTTGGCGGCAGTAACGGATGGTACGGGCAAAGCTTATGGAAAATACGTGGTTTTATGGATCTTATGGTGGGTGGACCGGGTCTTAGACGCGGGCGTACACATCCGGACAGGCTTCACGAAGGTGACGCCCTGGATTTCTGGAGGGTTCTATATGCAGACCGAAAGGAGGGCAGGCTGATTCTTTTTGCTGAAATGAAGCTTCCGGGTGAAGCCTGGCTGATGTTCAAAATCTATCGTGGTAAATTATGGCAGAAAGCTGTTTTCCGGCCGCATGGAATTTCCGGAAGGCTGTACTGGTTTGCTGTTTTGCCTTTTCACGGTATAATTTTCAAAGGAATGCTTAGGAAACTTACGGGCGAATCCTGATTTTTTTCCTTGATGTGCCTTTTAAATGTTCAAAATTGATGAACTTTTTAATGAAATTATTAAGGCACATTTTAGCTTTTAAACAATAAAAGAGTGAATCAACAGAAACACTCTTTTAGAAAAATTTATTTAATGTATACTTACTCCTGAATAAATTCAAGGATGTCTTTATTGATGGTTTCATGCTCGGTTGTCGGCATTCCGTGAGGGAAACCAGGATAAGTAATCAGTTTTCCGTTCTTTAACAATTTCGCAGATTTGATGGCTGAATTTTCAATCGGCACAATCTGATCGTCTTCACCGTGAAGTACCAACACCGGAATATCTACAGCTTTAAGATCTTCAGTAAGGTCCGTTTCAGAAAAAGCTTTGATTCCATCGTAATGCGCTACGATTCCGCCCATTAGTCCCTGTCTCCACCAGTTTCTCTGGATGCCGTCTTTTACATCAACACCTTCTCGGTTGTAACCGTAAAAAGGGAAAGTCAGGTCATAGTAAAACTGGTTTCTGTTATTCATGGTCTGTTCTCTGATATTATCGAAAACCTCCATCGGAACACCATCCGGATTATTTTCGCTTTTTACCATTACCGGAGGAATCGCACTGATCAATACTGCTTTTTTAGCTCTTCCGTTAGCATATTTGTTAACATAACGAATCACTTCTCCACCACCTGTTGAGTGACCGATGTGCACTACCTCTTTTACATCTAAAAACTCTACCAGTTCTGCAGCGTCAGAAGCATATTGCTCGATGGTGTGATTGTAAATATTCTGGCTTGATCTTCCGTGGCCTCTTCTGTCGTGTGTGATTACTCTGTAACCTCTTTTCAGAAAGAAAATTACCTGTGCATCCCAATCGTCTGAAGATAAGGGCCATCCGTGATGAAACATCAATACTGGTCCTTCCCCCTGATCTTTGTAAAAAATTTCTGTTCCGTCTTTTAATGTAAGTGTACTCATTTTGTTTAATTTTTAAAGTTGATAATATTATTAGATGAAAATTATTCTGTTATTCTTTAGCAAATGTACAAAGACTCAATCTGATGAATGTTAATCTAGTTTAATTTCGTTCAAATTCACAAAGAATTTTTATTAACATTATTTTTTCTTGCCATTCAGACGAATCAGCTGTCTTATATGAACTTTTTACGTTCAAGAAAATAAAGCTCTGTCAATCAATTTTACTTATAATCCGTTTTTACATTACAATATGCATTTATTCGACATGGCACTATTGTTACCTGGCTTACATTGAAAGATGTTATATTTAATTGTTATGTTTTTAAAAATCAGGTTTTATCTTTATATCACTGATTCTCATTAAAACTATCAAAGACAGATTAAATTTGGTTAATTATTCTATTTTTTTTCTTCTCTATTAGGCTGGAATTGCCATAAAACATATATTTGCAGCCTAAATTTTAAAATAATGAAAGAATTAATTGAAAAAATCAACGCGGAATTTGAAACTTTTACAAATGAAGCCAACCAACAGGCAGAAAAAGGAAACAAAGCAGCTGGTACAAGAGCTCGTAAAGCAGCTTTAGAACTAAGCAAGCTTTTCAAGGATTTCAGAAAAGTTTCTGTTGAAGAATCTAAAAAATAATAATGAAGCCGGCTAACTCAGCCGGCTTTGTTTTTTATGCCTAAAATTAAGTCTGAAATATCTTACTTGTTTTTCAGGAGTCTATCTGATTATTATTTCTCGGTTGCTCCACATCCAATAAACTTCTTATTTCTTCCATTTTACTTTCTTTTACAACATATGTTGTGCAGATTTTATTGTTCAGATACATTCTGAAGTTCATCTGTATTCCCGTATTGTGCCCTATTGTGGTTCTTGAGCGGTATTCCGTGAAAATGGGAAATAAATTAGCCAGGCACAAAAAGTTTCTTTTTAAGGAGTGAATAAAAGCGGGATATTTGCCTTCGTCATCAATTACTTTCATCCGGAATATTTTTTTTCCAGGCGTTGTCCCGAAATACGATTCGGTTATCGCTCCGGAAATAATAACAGCCGGAATGGATAATCCGATACTTATCAGAATATTTTCATGAAACAAATAATAGAAAAGTGCGGAAAATAAAGCCATATCAAACCATTTGGCAAATAATCTCTGGGTTTCATTTCCTTTAAAACCGGGATTATATTGCAGATAATACTCATATGCATGATAGATCCTTTTGCCGTACCTGTCAAAATCTAAAGTCGGCCTGTGAATCACTTTTCTTTCTTTAATTTCTGATATTTTCACAATAATTTTATAAAATCATACTCAGCTGTATTCTTTTTCGGGCTTCATCTATATCCGTTATTTTTACCTGAACATGCTGATGCAGCTTTACTACCTCATTTACATCGGAGACAAATCCATCCTTCAATTGGGAAATATGTACCAGTCCGCTCTCTTTAATTCCCAAATCTACAAAACATCCGAAGGCGGTAATATTGTTGACAATTCCGGGAAGAATCATTCCGATCTTCAAATCGGTAATCTTCTTTACCGTCGGATCAAATTCAAAAACTTTGGCTGCTTTTCTTGGATCCAGTCCGGGTTTTTCAAGCTCTTTCAAAATATCTTTAATGCTTAAAATTCCGATATCGTCTGTGATATATTTTTCAGGTTTAATCTGTGCAATCTTTTCTTTGTTGGCAATGAGTTCGTTTGTTTTGATGCCTAAATCTTTTGCCATTTTTTCCACAATTCCGTAGGTTTCAGGATGTACGGCAGAATTATCCAAAGGATTTTTCGGATTGCTGATTCTCACAAATGCAGCAGCCTGCTGAAAAGCTTTTTCGCCCAGCCGCGGAACCTTTTTAAGCTGTTTCCTGTCTTCAAAAGCACCATTTTCGGCACGATAGCTGACAATATTTTCTGCCATTTTTTCGCCGATTCCGGAGACATAGCTGAGCAGCGATTTGCTGGCTGTATTGAGATTAATTCCCACTGAATTCACGCACTTCATAACAGTGGAATCCAGCTCATTTTTCAGTTGAGTCTGGTCTACATCATGCTGGTATTGCCCGACACCGATGGATTTAGCATCAATTTTTACAAGCTCTGCCAAAGGATCTGATAATCTTCGTCCAATGGAAACGGCACCACGAACGGTGACGTCATACGATGGAAATTCTTCACGGGCAATCTTACTGGCAGAATATACGGATGCTCCGGCTTCAGAAACCACAAAAACCTGCAGCGGTTTGTCGAAAGCAATTTTTTTGATGAAAAATTCCGTTTCACGGCTGGCTGTTCCGTTTCCTATGGAAATTGCTTCAATATTATAGGCATTTACCATAGACCGTATTTTCTTCATGGCCATTCCTGACTCGTTTTGCGGTGCATGAGGATAGATGGTTTCATTATGTAAAAGATCACCTTTTTCGTCAAGGCAAACAACCTTACATCCGCTTTTATAACCGGGATCAATAGCAAGGATTCTTTTTTCTCCCAACGGCGGAGCCAGAAGCAGCTGTGTGAGGTTTTCGGAGAAAATTTCGATGGCTTTTTTATCTGCTTTTTCCTTGGCTTCCTGAAGCGTTTCATTGGAAATAGCCGGTTCCAGCAAGCGTTTATAACTGTCTTTTATGGCTAATGCAATCTGCTCTGCCGATTCGTTGCTGGATTTAATAATAGCATTTTCTATAAACTCAATGGCTTCAGCTTTATCAATCCCGACATTTGTTTTCACATAACCTTCCGATTCTGCGCGCAGCATTGCCAGGAGACGATGGGAGGGAGTCCTGCTGAGGTTTTCTTCCCATTCGAAATATTGCGAAAATTTTTTGGCATCTTCCTCATCCTGCTTTGCTTTTACAACCTTTGAAGTAATCACCGCTTTTCGTTGGAATATCCTTCGGAGATTTTTACGGACATACATGTTTTCATTAATCCATTCAGCCATGATGTCTCTGGCCCCTTGAAGCGCCTCTTCTTCAGTTTCAACCTTATCATTAAGGTATTTTGGGGCTAAAAAATGCAGATCCTGGGCTTTCTGGCTCATGATGATTTTGGCTAAAGGCTCCAATCCTTTTTCCTTTGCCGCATCGGCTTTGGTTTTTTTTCTTTTTTTAAAGGGAAGGTATAAATCTTCAAGCTCCTGCAGGTCGAAGCTTTCATCGATTCTCTGCTTCAATTCGGGCGTGAGGGCATTTTGCTCCTCCACAGATTTCAGGATGGTTTCTTTTCTTTTAACAATCTCTTCAAACTGTCTGCTGATCTTTGAGATATGCTCAATCTGTGTTTCGTCCAGATTCCCTGTTTTATCTTTCCGGTAACGGGCAATAAAGGGAATGGTACAGTCTTCCGCTAAAAGCTGAAGGGTAGAGGTAATGCTTTTTTCCGGGATATCAAGAGTCTGCTGTATATAACGTGTGGCGTTCATTGTAAAATTTAATCGGCTAAAATACTGACTTTTTATAAAACAGGAATGTATTGTAAAACAAAAAACAGTACCAACCGTACTGTTTTCATTTAGTTTTTATTTAACAATTTCATTATAATAGATGGGAAAATAGTCTTTTGTATCGAACCCCATAATGATGAGTTTAAAATTTTTAGCATCATCATTATTGAAGAATTGTATTTTTAGCGGTTCGTTCTGTTTTGGTACTAAATAAGGATTCCAATACAGTGTGGTCCGTAAATCCTGGGAAATATTTTTAAAGTTTTCATCATTATAATCCGGGTTTACAAAAGGAGCTTCTTTATCGAAGCCGTGTAAAACATACTGTTTTAGTTTTGTGAGAGCTTCTGAATTATTTGCAGTTGTCATTCCACCTCGTCTAGTATAAATTGCAATAGCACCGTTTGCGCCTCCAAAGCTGCCTGCAAAATAATCTTTAATAACTTTTACCATTGCAATACTGGATACAGGAATTGAATTAACTAGTGAAGGATCTACTTTCATTTCATTAAGATAAATATTTACTGTGTTTCCCCGTAGCTTTGGAATATAATTGCCCATATTGGTTTCTAGCAATAGTCCGGCAACTCTTCCTTGGAGCCATTGTAAAATATTGATGTAGCCTTCTGCCGAGTTATTGTCATTCACAAAGTCGAAAACAGTTTCATTCATACTTTTGAACAAAGGGCTGCTTAATTCTTCATTAAGTTCTTTTGTTTTGTCTTTTTTCTTGGCTTTTAATTTTACTTCTTCAATAAGCGTTGCTTTTTCGTCAATATTGTTCTGTGAAAGTTTTGTTGCAATATATCTTTTAACAGACTCAGAAAGCTGGTCTCCAGTTTGACGCTTAATAAGCGTGTAATTGCTTTCTGGTAATACTTTTTTTAAAGGGATAAATGAATAATCTGGCTGAAAAATTACCTGAACCTGTTCTTTGGGTATTTTGGCGTCGTTGAGTTGGTAAGAAAGTTTGAGGATATCTTCAAAAATCAATCCTTTTAGATTAAAGAATCCTTTATCATCGGTTTTTATCTGAGACAATTTTGTTCCGTATTCCGGAATTTCAAATAAGAGATTTAATTCGGTATCCGGTGCAGGTTTTCCCTGAATTGTCACTTTTCCTTTATAAGTAATATAAGGCTGAGGCTTATAACTGATGATTGGAAATGTACCCGACATAATAGTCTGCCAATCAAATCTTTTCCATTTTTCTGATATTAGAAGAGCATCCAGCGCTTCAGGATTATGATTTGAGGTAAAGTATTGAGACGGTTTATATATTTTGGAAGTAATATCCCCGGTAAGCCATAAAGTGCTCAAAAGACTGAAGTCGTCTTCAGAGCTTTCCAAGCTTCCATCAATTATAAGTACCGTATAAGCATTATTATTTTCATTCTGAGCAATGCTAAATACATTTGGAGCTCTTGGAGATTTGTCAAGATTTGACAGTTGGATTTCCGGTTTTTTTATTTTTAGCAATTCAGGCTGCATAAAAATGAGCCTTTGAGCCACAATATTTTCTTTGTCATCAAATACTGTAAGCTGGAGTATTCCGTTTACAAGTTGTTCCGGAGGAATAGAATAGTTTTTTTCAAGAATTTTTTCTGAGTTAATTTTGAAAACCAACTGATTATTGATGGTACCTATTACTTTATATAATGTTCCGGATGTGATATTTTTAGATTTTAAAGAAAATTTTACTGCATCATTTCCGGTTGAAACCTGAAGGTTTATCCCTGAATCTGCAACATTTGGCAGATCTACAACCTGTCTGTTTCCTTTAGAATCAGATAGGACTACCTGGTATTTTACTCCTGTTTTCGGAGTTAAGGAAAATGTTCCTACGTTCTGATCGAAACCTTTGAAAGTGGCTAATTTAACATCAGGATTTTCCGTATCAACAACATATCCGTTCCAGTCTGACGGTGTAATGCCTTTTGAATATAACCGAACGGCAAATTTTGTATTGATTCCGTTTATAAAAGTTCCGCCTTCCGGAAAAACGGAAGCTGTCCATTTTGAAGTTTCGTCTAAAACAAGCTTCCCCGGGGATGAAGGATTGTAGACCGCAATTTGTCGCAAAGCCTGGAAATCTTCACTGAAATTAGACATCCACGCTGTATAAGCCCTGATGTAATACATTCCTTCTTTTAAATTTCCGGGTAAAGTGAAGTTTCCACTGCCTTGTCCGTTAAGCAGAGGAAGGATTTTTTTGCTGATCTGGGTTTTATTGCTGTCGTATAATTCTACAAATAAGGATGTGGAAATGGAGGACAGGTTGTACCCGTCAAAAACAAAAGACTTGAACCAAAGGTTTTCTCCTGCGACATAACTGTTTTTGTTTAAAATGAGGTGTATTTTTTCCTGGGGATATTTTTCAGAAAAGATTTCGATTGCTTTTTCTGCTTTACCCTGCGCCTGTAAACTGCAGGAAATTATCAGCATGCTTAATAGGAAAATGATTTTTTTTGTCATAAATCTGAGTTTCATTGGAATATTAGTGCGCAAATTTACATGATTTAAAATGATGTGACAATAGAAAAACCTGTACTATTCATTAAGGAATTATTAAAACAGAAGAGCTGTTCATGATATTTTTTCTTATATTGATATGCTGAAATTTTATACCGGATTGATTTCTTGATGTATGGTAAGAATCAGCATGAGGAAGTTATCTACTTTTGAAAAATTAATCCGGAAATAATTTCGGGAACCAGTAATAAACTTTTAAAACAATTGAAATATGAAAAAACTGAGTGTTATTGCTCTTGTTGGAGTAGGTCTTTTTGCCGCTTCATGTACTAAGGAAAAAACTGCTGAAAATGCATCAACTGCCCAGGAACAGACGGTAGCTGAAAGCAAAGGGGAAATGCTGGCTGTAGATACGGCTGCTTCTGTAGTGAACTGGAAGGCTTTCCATAAAGGAGGACTGGCTCCTCGTTGGGGAACTCTTAACATTAAATCGGGTGACCTGAGTATTGAAGGAGGGCAGCTTGCCGCAGGAAATTTTGTGATTGATATGAATTCCATTAAAGTTGATCCTGCTTCTGTTACGGAAAAAGACAAGAAATATTCAGATCTTGAAGCCCATCTTAAAAATCCTGATTTTTTCGATACGGCAAAAAATCCAACTTCGGATTTCAAAATTACCAGTGTAACGGATCTTAGTAACGCTTCTG
Organism: Chryseobacterium salviniae; assembly: GCF_035819015.1. Lineage (NCBI taxonomy): Bacteria > Pseudomonadati > Bacteroidota > Flavobacteriia > Flavobacteriales > Weeksellaceae > Chryseobacterium > Chryseobacterium salviniae. Next base: position 61,166 of record NZ_JAYLAA010000021.1, read on the forward strand.
CAGATGCGGTTGCAGGTGCCAACAAAACAGTAAGCGGAAATCTTACGTTATCCGGAAAAACAATGAATGTTACGTTCCCGGCTAAAGTTGACGTAACGGAAACTTCGGCTTCTATTCAGGCGAAGTTTACGGTAAACAGGGCAGACTGGGGGATCAAGTTCGGGACTTCCGAAGCCGATACTGCAGAATGGATGATCAGCAAGGATATTGAAATTGCTGTGGATGTAAAAGCGAAGAAGTAGTTTTCATTCTATCAGATATAAATAATCTACCGTTTTGTATTGCCATTAAAAAAGTTTAATTTTTTTTATGGCAGTACAATGCGGTAGTTTTTTTTTAAAACAAACCATACGTTCATACCAGCTGAGGAAGGGTCTTTGACACTCTTTTTTTATCCTTACAAAAACCGTCTCACTTTCGAGACAGCCTCTTTTCTTATCTAGCCTTAAGTGTGACGCTTGCGCCGGCGGAGAACACTTATAGAAATGTTTACGATTTAGCCGACAAAAATTACAGCATTTATTATTTTATTCTCAAGGTTCTACACTTTACCATCCAATATTGTCAGTTCATTGCAATACCGATTTTCTATGGAAGGCCTCCGACTTAACTTCGTAAATCAATTTGTAAATGAAACTAAACAAAATTAATTATAATGAGAAAGTTCTTTTTAGCAAGTGCGTTGGTATTTGCATATTGTAGCGCACATGCACAGATCCATTTAGGAGCAAAGGCAGGAGCGAATATGACCAAAATTGATGGTAAGTCTTTCAGTGAAAAGTATAAACTTGGTTATCAGCTGGGTGGATATGCGTATTATGATTTTTCTAAAATGATTGGGCTGCAGCTGGAAGTACAATTCAATCAGTCTAATACACAAATATCCGATCGATACAGTGATGTTCTGTTTGATTCTTTTGGAAGAGGTAAAAAACTGAATTACATTACCATCCCTGTGTTGTTCAGAATTAACAGCCAGGGCGCATTGACATTTCTTGCCGGTCCGCAATTCAGTTTCATAACAGATTCTGATAAAAATATACTTGAAAACGGAACAAAACTTTTCAGAAGTTCAGATATTGGTCTTGTAGGCGGTGTAGATTTGAATATAAGGCCTTTTATTATTTCGGCTCGATATGTTTGGGGATTGAATGATATAAGCGGAACAGAAAATAAAGCAACCGGCAGACAGATACAACTTGGCTTAGGATTCGAAATATTTTGATGATGAGTTTTCACGTCAATTTCTATTAAGCTGTCAATCATCTATTGTTAAGGAAAGTTTTTCGCTTTCCTTTTTTATTATACTAAAGAGCATCACTGAAAAATAATTTTTGCTTAAATTGGAACATTCTATGGATTATCAAATGAACAGTAAAAGAAGTGACCAGCTGAAAAAATCGGGGTTGATTTTTATCACTTTTACAGGGATGTATTTGCTTCCGTTTTTGATACAACCTGTCAATTATCACGAGAACTATTTTAATCTGCCACTTTATAAAATACTGTTTGATATGATCGGTACTTTGGCGATATGTGCTGCAATGGTTTTTCTATGCCTGTATATTGATCAACGGCTAAACAGAGTGATGCCCTGGACAAAGTTTGCCTTAGGAAGGCTATTTGTGCAAACAGTTACACAAATATTTTTTACAAGCTTATTGATCCTCATTTTTTCCGTAATGATGACGGTAATTTTTAAGTTTTCAAAAATAAATTTTAATGAGCTTAATATCTCAGAAAATGACGGATGGAAATATCTTTTAAGTATGGTTTTTATTTCGTTGATTATCAGCATAATAAATATAGTGGGTTACTTAGCAGCCAACTGGAAGTCAGCAATAGAAATAGCTGCAGAATACCAAATAAGTGCAGCAAAAAACAAGCAGATAGCTGCGGAAACCGAATTGCACGCGCTTCGCTTACAATTGGATCCTCATTTTGTGTTTAATAATTTGAGTGTACTTTCTGAGCTGATTCTGAAAGATCAGCAACTTGGTTTTGAGTATACCGAAAATTTCGCTAAAGTTTATCGCTATCTTTTAATCAACTCAAAAAAACAGCTCATTTCGTTACGGGACGAGCTGAGATTTCTGCAATCCTATTTATTTTTGTTAAAGCACAGGATAGGCAATGGAGTTATTTTTGAAATACAGGTAGATGCAAAGAATCTGGATCTTAAATTAGCTCCGCTAACGCTACAATTATTGGTAGAAAATGCAATCAAACATAATAGGATTGCAAAAGAAAATCCTTTGATCATAAAAATTTCCGTCAATGAATCTGCTGAATTAACTGTAGAAAACAACATACTTCCGCTACTGAAAAAGCCGCATTCATCGCAAATCGGGCTTGAAAATATAACGGCCAGACTTGCTTTACTCTCAAAAGGGAAGCCTGAAATAAAAAAATCTGAAACTGCATTCACCGTAAAAATACCTTTAATATGATGTCGTCAATCAAAAGAATTTTAATTATTGAAGATGAAGAAGTAAATGCGCAACGTCTGCAGAGAATCTTATTGAAAATAAGACCCGGATATACAGTTGTTACAATTTTGAGCAGTATAGAAAAATCTGTGGAGTGGCTTTCAAAAGAAGACGGGCCGGATTTGATTTTTATGGATATTCGCTTATCAGACGGCTCTAGTTTTGAAATTTTCAATCTTATAGAGGTAAAATCTCCGGTAGTTTTTACAACTGCTTATGACGAATATGCACTTAAAGCCTTTAAATACAACAGTATTGATTATTTGCTGAAACCAATAGAATGTGAAGAGCTGGAAGCGGCAATAATACAATTTGAGCAATTCGAGAAATCTTCAACGGAACAGCAAACAGTCATTAAAAATCTTCTGGAATCTTTTCAGATGAAGGAATACAGAACAAGATTTTTACTGCCTCATCGGGATGCTTTCATTTTGTTAAATGTTAACGAAATTGCTTATTTCTATTCAGAATTGGGTGTAACTTTCAGTATATCTTATGACGGTACCAGAAATATCATTTCACACACTTTAGAAACTCTGGAACAGCAGCTGGATCCAAAATATTTCTTTCGAGCCAATCGTCAATATATCATTCATATCAACTCTATTGTGAAAGTGCATAATTATTTCAACTCAAAATTAAAATTGGATGTGAAGCAGTGCCAGGAGAAAATTGTAGTGAGCAGGTTAAAAGCCACGGCGCTAAAACAGTGGCTGGATTATTAATTTTGCAATTTCAGATGGTGATACGTTTTCATTCATATCTTTTTGCTGACATTTCAACTTTGATTTTAATCATTTCACTTATTTGTGGGCCTATCAATTTGGTTTATCGATCTACATTTGTAGTATAGTTCTTATTGAAATAATAATTTTCATCAAATTTATAATCATTTAAAATTTACAAAAAATGAAAAAATCATTGTTGATTGTGCTGATAGGTTTTGTGTTTTCAAACACTATTAATGCTCAAAAATATTTTGGAAAATCGTATGCTCCTACTCAAAAAGTGGATGAATATTATGATGTTAACGATATTGAAAAGAAGTACGAGGTGATGGGAAAAACCGAACTGGGACAAGGTTTTCGGTCATTAGAAAAAGTACAGAGAAAAATTACTGATCTTGCTAAATTAAAGGGCGCAGATGCTGTTGTATTTAATATGGAAGAGGAAACAATCAGCAATTCTCAATCAAATACGGGGTCTGTAAACCATAAAAAGAAGGATAGGAGCACATTCAATTCTTCAACGGTGACAACCGATATAAAACAAAAGAAAGTTTACGCAACATTCATTAAGTATAAATAGAAATTGTTTGTATCATTTTATTTTACTTTTGCCGTGTTTTCTGAAACCAGCTTTATTATATTCTAAACCTGCGATAAAACCTAAAAATAAATATGCCGCCGTTTTTATAAAGACAAAACCCTCGCAATTTGCGAGGGTTCTTTTATTTTACCGGCTCGAGCGTGACGCTTGCGCCAATGGGGGAGATTAAAAATACTCATTAAATTCTGTGATCATTAATTCTGGTTTATCAATTGAATATTTAACTTTGATAATATCTCCCACATTTACTTTTTGAGACTCAAGAAAACCATCCGATTCTACATATATATTGCCATTTACATTATATTTTATCCTGTTGCTCATATTGCTGTTTTCATAATCATACGTAAGATTATCGATCAACAGGGCAGTTGCCCCCATTCTTTGGGCGGTTCTTTTAATGGTTTTAATGTTTCCGTTCAGGTCATAGGTTGCTTTTTCGTAATATTCCCAGAGAAGGATTGGTTTCGTTCTGATAAAATCCTGCCGATAAACGGTTAAAACCATCATATACATATTCCTATCTTTTAAGAGATTCATTTGGGCTTACGCCTGTTTTCCAGTCTACTTCGGCAATATTTCCGTTGTATTTGGGAAAAAATGCTTACCACCAAAAAATTTAAAGACTTCCTTAATAAAAATGTAGCTGCTCTATAAAACACAAACCCCACCGCAACTGCGGTGGGTTATTTTTATCCGCACAAAGTCGGGAGACTTTGCGTAGCGGGAAAAGTAAAGGAAGTCAATAAAATGTCCGACAAAGACAAAGATTATGTCTTTACGCTTATTGATGCTTTTATTGCCAGAAACAAACTGAAAACTATTCTAAAATAAAAACCCACCGCATTGCGGTGGGTTCTTTATTATTGCTCACGGATTACAAATCCGCGAGATCGGGATTTGTGTTGTTTATCCAATGAAAACACTGAATGCATTATAAATAAAATGTATTATTATTGGATACAGTAAGTTTCTTTCTTTAGTGTAAATAATAGAACATAATAATCCTAATAAAAATGTGGCAATAACCTGATACCAATTAGGTAAGTGAACCAAACTAAAAAATAGTGACGTAAAAAATATAATCCAATTTTTTGACACTTCTTTTTTTAATAAATATTCTACTGGAATAACTCTAAAGATTATTTCCTCTGCAATAGGTCCTATTAATACAATACTTAATATACTGGACAATAATATTTTATTGTGTGGCTTTAACGAAAAATCACCTCCATATATTTCTATAAAAATAAAGTTGAATATAGTTGAATATATGATTCCAATTAAAAAGTATAAACCTATTTTTTGTATAGAAAAGCTTAATTGATTTATATATCGATTAATATGTTTTCTAAGCACAATAAATAATACTATCATTATGAAAATGTTGGCAAAAGCCACTTTCCAATCATGTTCTAAAAGTCTAAGATTTTTATTTAGTCCCAATAAAACTATGAAAACACCTCCTATTATTTCTTGGATTAAAAGATATAATGATATATATAAAATATATTTACTGCTTTTTATCATTTCTTGTTTTTTCTGTCCTTATCTTTATGGTGATATAATAAATGATCTATTGCTGTACCAATTAGAAAACCTCTATTTCCTTCATTCCAAGGACCTGGTCCAGCTTCTGGTCTTGGGCATTCAGAACAGTAACTTTTATCTATTCCCGTTCCTGCATTAGCTTTTCCAATATTGTTTACTACACTGCCAACTGTTGTAGGTTCTTTTTCAGGAGCTTTAAAGTCGCTCTGTGCAAATTCCTTAGCATTGAAAGAAAACTGCTCCATTTCTGGATAATTATATTGATTGTAACTATCTTGAGTAAATTTGTCAACACCATATATTTTTGCTCCATTTGCTAATTTCGCATCTACAACAAGCCCAACATTTCCTTCTTTCGATATAGAATTGTAACTTACATTTCCTGCATCTGCCCATTCTCCGCTAACTGTAACATTTCCTCCCGCTTCTAAATGAATTTCACCAACAGAAGATTTTGTTTCGGAATTGATTATAGTAACATTAGCTGATACTCCTAAATATTTTTCTCCATCTGTAAGTTTTGTGTTAGCATTCAGTGAATTTAAATTTGCATCATATACATAATTTCCTTGTTTATCCTTATACCAATCCGTTCCTTGTCTTCCATCAGGATCAATAAAACGAATAGGATTATTAAAAGCATACGTATAAGGGCTCCATCTTCTCGAAGTTTCAGCGAGCGGATCCACGACTCCCCAACGTCCAATATCCGCCATATAAAATCTCGCCCCATAATCATACATTCCCGTTTCCTGAAGCTCCTTGCCGTTGTACTTGTACTGATACGCATTATCAAAACTATAATATTGTGCATTATGCATCAACCCAAAAGGATAATAATTGTTTACCCCCTCTGCTTCGCCGGGTGTAATATAGTTGTTGCATGCCATACTGCCATCGGGAAACGTCTGGCAATTTTCAATCACAATATCTCCTGTTACAATACCATCTCCATTAGCATCACTATAGCTTAAACGTATGTTCCCCAAATGATCCGTAAAATTATAATAATGAAGTTGTTTAAACTTTTAATTTTTTGATTAGTTTAAGAGAAAACGCCAAAAAGTGCATATTCTTCCAGGTAATATCCAGTGTTTCAAATCTTATCAGCAAAGCCTTGAAGCCGTCTAACCATGCATTTGCCTGCTCTATTTTAAATCTGTTTTCGTACAGCTTTTCATCAAAATAATGATCATTATCTACTGTTTTTCCATTCCGGGGATTGGTTTTGATGTTGCCTGTTATTTCCTCCATTTCTAATTTCTGTCTTAAACTTTCACTGTCAAWTCCCGAATCTGCATTCACAA
>NZ_JAYLAA010000022.1:0-119375 GCF_035819015.1 Chryseobacterium salviniae
GAGGTGAGGAAGTAAGAAGTGAGAAGTGAGAAGTGAGAAGTAAGAGGGGGATGTTCAGGGTTCAAGATTTAAGATTCAAGATTCAAGGTTCAAAGTTCAGGGTTTTAAGTTGAAGTTTAAGGTTCAATCAAGGTTCAGAGTTTTAAAGTTTAAAGTTTAAAGTTCAGGATATATTGTAGAAAATAAGCTGGCATATCATCATTCACTGGTTTACTTTTTATATTACCCAATTACCAATTACATATTACCCATTACTTATCAACATCCGATACCATTATTCATTCCTATAGTTCAAGGTTTATATCTTACCTTTCACTTCTTACTTCTCACATCTCACTTCTCACCTCTCACATCCTTAGCCCCGATAGCAGCGGTTACCCCACAGCAGGAGCCGGAAAGAAAGGCCTTTGGCAACGCAAAGGCCAGGCGCGAGGAGTAGAAGCGGATAGCAAGAGAAAGCTCCTGAAAAAATGGTGATGCTTTTTTATTGAATTCTCTTCGGGAGATTAGATTGTTGATTTGACTTATAATTTCGAATAAATAAAACAAGTAAGTAAGCTTACTAATAAGTTATTTATTATACTTCAGCAGTTTATTGATCTTAACTCTTGTTTTTAAAGAAACTTTATATGCTTCTTCTCTTAGTTTTTGTATTTTACCCACTGGCTGAAAAAAAGCTTTGCTTTCGTAAGGATTAAACGACAAAAGTTCATTTCCACAGGAAGCAGGATCTAATACATCTTTTTTTTCAATTCTAAGTTCTCCAATTTTAATGTATGGCGAGTTTTTCCACATAACATTTAGCTGATTAACAGGCTGGTTTTTCAGGTTGTAACAAAGCTGTATATAAACATCAGCCGTAAATGGATTTAATTTCAAATAATCTTCAACTGCTTCTTTCATCATTTTATTTTTATTAAATCTTCTATCAGCAGATTGAGGACTCAATTTAATTTTCATCATATAATCTCCAATACGGTATACACCCACGGAATGAAAATCAAAGGAAAGAATAAAATCATTTTTCTTACGCCATAGTTTAATGATGTTCTTTATAAATGAAGGTGTACAAGCAGAAGGAATCACTTTTGCAATTTGCGCAATTAAAGAAAAGCTGCTCCATTTTTTAACATAAAACTGATTTATTGATGTAAAAAGTTTGAGGAAAGTGCTTACGGAATTAATTGGAAATAAAGGGAAATTTACCAATGGATAATTGGCAATAAGATCACCTCGTTCATCTTTTATTTTTACGGCAAAACCGTAAGCAGGAATGTTTTTTTTACTTTTTGTAATTTTCAAATGCGCATTTGACATACGGATGGTAAGATCATAAAACTCTTTATCAAAAAATTGCTGAAGTTCTTGGGGAATTTCTTCACTGATTATTAATCTGCCTTTAGCAACAGCATACGTCTTAGCATGGGCATTTCGCGTGGCATAATTAACGTCGCTTAAAGAAGCAGACTGTTCCACAAAATCGGAAATGCTTTTTTTATTGATTTCAAAAAGTGCTCTTTCCTCGTCAGTCAGCTTATCATAGTCTTTATTATATTTCAATGGGTATGGCATCAGTTTTTTAAATCCAATTATAACGCCAACTTTCGGAAGTTCTGTTAACATAGTATTAAACATATCTGAATTTTTACTGGTTAATTTGATGAACAAAGTCGTATAAGTTTAAGCTGTTGATAATAAACATTTTAGTTCGGTATGGTTTTCAAGCTTAAAAAAAACTTACTGCACCATTTCCCCCGGCATGAAGCTGTAAAATCATATCTTTGTAAAAAATATTTAATTATGGGAGTAGCAGATATGTTATTTAAAAGAAAAAAAGAGCAGGCTGAAAAAAATCTGAAAGAAGGAAAAGAATATATGGAGGAATATGGCAAAAGGGAAACTGTTGTTCAGTTGCCAAGCGGATTGCAATATGAAATCATAAAGGACGGTGAAGGGGAAAAGCCTGGGCCAAGATCTACCGTAAAGTGCCATTATCATGGAACAACGATTAAAGGAAAAGTTTTCGATAGCTCTGTAAAAAGAGGAAAGCCTGCATCTTTCCCATTAAATAAAGTGATTGCGGGTTGGACAGAAGCATTGCAGCTAATGTCTGTCGGGAGCAAGTGGAGGCTTATTATTCCACCTCATTTAGCATATGGAGATCAACAGATCAGTAAAGAGATCGGGCCGAACAGTACACTTATTTTTGAAGTGGAGCTTCTTGAAATTAAGTAAATTCGTTAATATTTGATAATTAACTTTTACGGTATTTTTTTAAAGCAAGAAATTAAATAATAAATGTAATAAAATTTGTTACAATTAAAAATTTATTTATATTTGCAGTATAATTACGATGAACAATACAAGATTTGCTACGGCGATACATATTATGACTTTACTGGCGGAATCTGATCAGGAATGGCTCACTTCAGAATGGCTGGCCGGAAGTATTAATATTAATCCTGTAATGGTTCGTAAAGAAATAAGCGTACTTAGAGAAGCCGGACTTATTATCAGCAGGCAAGGGAAAGAGGGAGGAAGTCACCTTGCAAGAAAAGCTGATGATATAAAAATATCTGAAATTTATTTAGCAGTAAAAAATACAGAAGTATTGGGTAAGAAAAATAATAATCCGAATCCTGCGTGTCCCATAGGAAAAGAAATTAATAATCATCTTTATATATTGTTTTCTGAGACAAATCAGCTGGTTCTTAATTTCTTGGGTAATAAAACACTTCAGAAGTTTCTCGATCGTTTTAAATAAAAAATTTTGTGTATAAATGTAACAAAATATATTACAATTGATTTAAATATAAATATTATGAAAAAAGTAGCAGTAATTGGTGCCACAGGATTTGTAGGAAAACAAGTGGTCAATGAATTATCAAACAGAGGATACGAAGTGGAAGCTATTGTAAGAGACACTTCAAAAGTTCAGGAAAATGAACAAGTGAAAGCAAAAAGTGTTGATATTAATAATATCGACGAACTGGCAGAAGCACTGAAAGGCAATGACGCTGTTATTAATGCTTTTAACGCCGGCTGGACTAATCCTAATCTTTATGAAGATTTTCTGAACGGATCCGTTAATATCGAAAAAGCTGTTGAAAAATCAGGAGTTAAAAGATTTATTACCGTTGGCGGAGCGGGAAGCTTATATATTGATGGAAAACAATTGGTAGACGGCCCTGATTTTCCAGCTGAAATTAAGCCCGGAGCTACGGCAGCAAGAGATTATCTAAATAAAATTAAAGAAAATCATACCTTAGATTGGACTTTCTTTAGCCCTGCCATTGAAATGCACCAGGGAACAGCAGGTGTGAGAACCGGAAAATACAGAACCGCTCTGGAAAATCCTGTGTTCGATGAAAATGGAAGAAGCATTCTTTCTGTAGAAGATGTCGCAGTTGTCCTTGTAGATGAACTGGAGCAGAATAATCATATCAGAGAACGGTTTACGGCAGCTTATTGATAATATTAAAAAAATTTCGGCGGCACCAAAGGTGCCGCCGAAATCCTATCAATATAATAATCATAAGACTATAAACTCATAAACAGCTTCGGATTTACCGGGCTGTTATTTTTATGTACCTCATAATGAAGGTGAGGCCCTGTGGAACGGCCTGAATTTCCGGATTTCGCAATCACCTGTCCTACTTTCACTTTATCATTTACTTTGGCAACAAGCTTGGACAAATGCCCGTAAAGTGTCGCAAGGCCATTCCCATGAGAAACAATAACACAATTCCCGTAACCGCCTTTTTGGCCTGAGAAAATAACGGTTCCTGCAGCAGTGGCCACAACATCAGAACCAAAAGGAACAGCAATGTCTATCCCTTTATGAAACTGCATCTGATCTGCTTCAGCAGGCGGATTGTTCTTCTCTGCCGGTTTTGCATTGGCTGCAGTAGTTGAAGAAATATTTTCGGCAGCAGCTGCAGAACTGGATTGCGGTGTTACCATTACCTTTACCTGCCTTTTTTCACCATAGCTGTCGGTTACTTCAATAACTTTTTCTACAGGTTCTGCTTTTACTTCAGATGCCGTAGCTGCAGGTTTTGCCGCATTATTTTTTACAGCAGCAAAAACAGTTTTGAATGGAATAGGATTTTTTCTGATTCCGAAATTAGATGAAATATATCCTTCCGTAGGCATTCCCAGTGGAACCTGGAGCAGCTTTTTCTGAATATCCATCAGATATTGGCTATATCGGTTGGCTTGTTTGGCAAGATAAACAGAATTCGAAATGCTGTCTTTCTCTAAAACTTCCAGTTTCACATTCGGCACATCTTTTGATTTCAGGAAAGAGTTAAGCTGTGCTACCGTCTGATCTACCAATGTAAGATCAGTCTTCATTTTTAAGTAATCTACACTGTCTTTCTCAGTGTTTATTTTTACAAGGTTTACTTCATAATTCTTGTCATCCCGTTCGGAGTAAAGCTTCGCAATGAAGATTCCCTGTGCAAAAACGACAAGCAAAAGAGTTCCCAAAAGCACATTTACATTCTTTCTGGTGCTTAGAAATTTTTTCATTTTCCTTCTTAGTATAATTACAAAACAGTTTTAAGCCTGCAAATTTAATTAAAAATAAATTTCCACTGATGTTTAGCAAAAAATAAATGCTTTCCTGAATAACGGAAAATTAAACATTTCATTGTTCATTTATATTAATTTTTCAAATAAAATAGCTTTTATCATACCCTGAAAAGAGCTCATCATTCTTTGTTTTAATATATTTGCAGTTCACATTTCTATTATGGCTAAAAAGAAAACGAATACAGAATCGAATCCGAAAAAAAGCAAAAATGATGTTGCCGTAGGCGTGGTAGGAAGCGGAAGTTTTGCAACGGCTATCGTAAAAATGCTGGTAGAAAACTGCAAAACAGTACATTGGTGCGTAAGAAACGAATATGTAAAAGGTGCCATTGAACAGAGAGGACATAACCCTACTTATCTTACCGCAGTTAATTTCAACCTGAAAAACCTAAAGCTTACCACCGACATCAACGAGCTGGTAACCGCCTGTGAAACAATCGTTCTGGCTACACCTTCCATTTATCTTTCTGATACGTTGGATAAAATGACGTGTGATTATAAAAATAAAATTTTTGTTTCTGCCATTAAAGGGATTATACCTAAGGTAAATGATGTGGTTGCCCACTATCTGAGAGATGAATTCAAAATAGGATTCCGAAACCAGGCGGTTATTGCAGGGCCTTGTCACGCAGAAGAAGTCGCTATGGAAAGGCTTTCTTATCTTACGATAGCTACCGTGGAAGAAGAAACATCCGAAAAACTGGTCAATATTTTTAACTCAGATTTTATCAAGGTGCATTCCAGCAAAGACATTTTAGGAAACGAGTACAGTGCAATCCTCAAAAATATTTTTGCGATTGGTGCAGGTATCGCCAGCGGTTTAGGCTACGGAGACAACTTCACCGCAGTTTTTGTATCCAATGCCATCCGTGAAATGGAAACATTCCTGGAATCCATTTACGAAGCACCGAGAGATGTTAATGAAAGTGCGTATCTCGGGGATTTGCTTGTAACTGCTTATTCATTATTCTCAAGAAACAGAAACTTAGGAAACCTTATCGGAAAAGGATATACCGTGAAATCCGCAATCCAGTCGATGAATATGGTTGCGGAAGGATATTACGCTGCAGATTCCATTTATAAAACATCCAAAGATAAAGGTTTACAGCTTCCTATTGTTGATACCATTTACGGAATTCTTTATGAAGGGAAAAATGCTGAAAAACAATTTAAGAAACTAACGACAAAACTTAATTAATTCTAATATATAAAAAGTTCAGCATGATATTTTTGCCGATAACATTACATTATTAGTAACGATATCATGCTAATTTTTTTATTATAAAACCCGTTGTGTATTTTGCTGCCGAGTGAATGATAATTAAATCTTTGTCTTTCTTTATTAAATGAAATGCCATTGTCTATCTTAAAAAAAATAAAGATTTATTATAAAATTTGTCTTTCCCAGCGATAAAGAATTGTAAGGTTAAACAAAGAATTATAAAAATACTGACAATAAAGCTAAACAAAACCGTTTCACTTATTTTTCGAAAAACAATAATTCAAATGCACAACGGGTTATAAAACTCAGCTTAAATTTAACCTGATCGTCCAACCTAAAATCATGTTAAATTCCATAAACAAGTCAAGATTTTAAGAACTTTTCCCGAACTTTGAGATAATAAAATTTAAATTATGTCACAATCGCTTACAAGCAGAACGCCGAAACCCAAATATGACGTTGTTCTCATAGGTGGCGGAATCATGAGTGCCACTTTAGCAACATTATTACATGAATTTGACCCGGATCTTGAAATCGCCATCTTCGAAAGACTGGGAAGATTCGCCAAAGAAAGCACAGCTGCCTGGAATAATGCAGGAACAGGACATTCTGCGTTTTGTGAGCTCAACTATACCCCCGAAAAACCGGATGGCACAATCGATATCTCCAAAGCAGAAAGTATAGCTGAACAATTTGAAATTTCAAAACAATTTTGGTCTTATCTCATTAGCAAAGGATACATACAGCAGCCGAAGGACTTCATCAACTCATGTCCGCACATGAGTCTTGTATTTGGTGAAAAAGACGCCGAATACCTGAAAAAGCGCCATGAAAAAATGTCCGAATCAATTCTGTTTAAAGGAATGGAATTCACAACGGATCATAATAAACTGAAAGAATGGATTCCCCTTGTCATGAGTAAAAGAAACGGTTCCGAAGTAATGGCAGCCACTAAAATGGATATGGGAACGGATGTTAATTTCGGTACCCTTACCAGAAAAATGGGAAGGCATTTGCTGGAAGATTCCAATGTTGAAGTATTCTTATACCATGAAGTAAAAGATATTGATCCTAAAGAAGACGGAACCTGGGATATGAAAGTGAAAGACAGAATTCACAACCATAAGCAGGAAGTGGAAGCAGATTTTGTATTCATCGGAGCAGGAGGTTATTCTTTACCACTTCTGGACAGCTCAGATATAAAAGAAAGTGAAGGATACGGAGGTTTTCCGGTTTCCGGAGAATGGCTGGTAAGTCATAATCAGGAATTGGTGGAAAAACATCATGCAAAGGTATACACCCAGGCAACGGTAGATGCTCCGCCGATGTCCGTTCCTCATTTGGATCTGAGAATTATTGACGGTAAAAAAGCTTTACTGTTTGGGCCTTTCGCTGGGTTTTCAACAAAATTTCTCAAAGAGGGAAGTTATCTTGATCTTCCGGAAAGTGTGAATACAAAAAATATACGATCACTTTTCGGAGCCTGGTGGCACAATATTCCTTTAACGAAATACCTTATTCAGCAGGTAGCGATGACCAAGGCTCAACGAATTCAGCATCTGAGAGAATTTATCAAAGACGCTAAAGAAGAAGACTGGGAACTTAAAGTGGCCGGACAAAGGGTACAGATCATTAAAAAAGACGAAAAAAATGGCGGAAAGCTCGAATTCGGAACCGAAGTAGTGGTTAACAAGAAAGGAACGATAGCCTCGTTATTGGGAGCTTCACCCGGCGCATCAACTGCAGTATATGCTATGCTGAATGTACTGGAAAGATGCTTTCCCGAAAAACTTCATGGAGAATGGAGAGAAAAGCTGATGGAAATGATTCCTTCATACGGGCAAAAACTCAAATTCAACCCTGAGCTTACCGAAAAAATAAGAAATTATACAAAAGAAAAATTAGAACTCGAATATTAAGAAAGTAAGAAGTGAAAAGTAAGAAGGGAGTGGTCAAATGCACTGTCAGTTTACTTTTATACAATCAGCTTCTTATATTTTACTTTTCACGGCTTACTACATTAAAAATATGTCAGAAACCATTACAAAACCTGTTATTGTTAAAGAATTGCTGGAATCCCTTCAGACAGAAATCCAGGAAGAGCAGCAGGTAATTGTGCATTGTTGCTTCCCGGCTTCGCCCTTTTTGGGAAATCTGATCAGGATATGGCATTCTACCTATCTTTTCGATAATCAGTCGAATCACAAAAGCAGGCTGATTCATGCGGAAAATATTACCATTTATCCCAATTGGACTCCGGTACCTTTTATGAGAGACTTTTGGTTTACCCTTATTTTTTCAGGACTTCCCAAAGACTGTAAAAGCTTTGATCTGAAAGAAGTTATTCCCGAAGAAGGAGGATTTTTCGTAGAGTCGATCAAAAGAAACGCTTCCGATATCTACCGTGTGAAAATTTCGGAATCATATTAAGAAAATTCGTTTTGATTAATGAGATTTTCAATGCAATATTCCGTAATCGCAACAATGGTTACAAAAGGATTCACCCCAATTGTCCCGGGAATTAAAGAACCATCCAGCACAAAAAGATGATCATGATTTTTAAGTTTTCCAAATTCATTGGTTGCTTCGCCCAAAACACAGCCTCCTAAAGGATGGTAGCATATATTGGCGCCAAATCCATTTTTAAAAAGCAAATGTGCCCGTGTTCCTCCGTTAGCCTTATTCATTTTTTTAATGAAATAATCTGCATGCTCTTTCATTTTCTGCGTATGGCTTTCATTCCAGTCCAGAAGTAATTTTCCATTTTTATAAGAAACAGAACCTTTTTTATCAACTTTATTAATTTGCAGATACAAAGCCGTCGCAACGTCCATCCCCATTGGTAAAGGAGCAATCTCAGCAAAGAAAGGATATTTCGGGTCATCCCAATTATCAACACCGCCTACAGGGATTGTCGATTGTTGGGCGCCGGTTCCTCCTGAAAGCGGTTTCACCCAGTTTCTTCCCGTCATGAAATTTCCGTTATTGCCCCAGTTTTTACCCACATTTTCATGAAGAGGCAGATTGTTTTCAGCATTTGACTTTAACAGCAATTGTAAGGTTCCCATAGTTCCGGCAGCCAAAATCAGCTTTTTACAGTGAAAAACCTTTTCGACGATCGTTTTTCCGGAAGTATCAATTTGGTTGACATGCAAAGTGTACGATTTATCATCATTCAACGCAATATCATTAACAGAATGAAGATCGAAGATTTTTAAATTTCCGGTATCTAAAGCTTTTTGCAGATAAGTTTTATCCAAGCTGTTCTTTCCATGATTATTTCCATAAATAACTTCCGTTCTAAAAGCAGAACGCGGAACTTCGTTTTTATACTCTTTTTCCATGTAGTTAAAATCATAGACATTAGGAACACGTATTGTTTTGAAGCCTGCTTTATGAGCTTCAGCTTCACCTACTCTGGTAAACTTATAATAAGGACAGTCGTTTAAAAAATCTTCACGGATGATATTTACCTTTAATTCGGTTGTAGCTCTCGGAAAATAAGTATTGTAAAATTTTTCGGAATCAAGACGAGGGAAAACTTCTTCAAAATAATTTTTTTTGGGCGTTACGGCCATTCCGCCATTTACCAATGATCCGCCGCCAACTCCCCGTCCTATCCAGATATTGATATGCTCAAAATCCAGCCGGTCCAACACTCCGGTGAAAGGTTTTAGCCCAAAAATATTAAAAAAAGGGGCAATCGTTTTATTCTTAAGCCAGGCCGCACTTTTATCCGGTTTTAGCATACTGGAGTACGGAATTCCGGATTTTCCCCAATTCATGCCCATTTCAAGCATAATAACTTTTTTCCCGGCTTCGCAGAGACGAAGTGCAGCAACCGCACCTCCATATCCTGAACCAATAATGATGATGGGAGCTTCAATTTCTTCTTTGATCAATGATTTTGGCTGAGCAGCTTTAAACAAATTGGATTGTAAAAAATAAAAGCCACCGACAGCGAGAATGCTGGTTTTTAAAAATTCTTTTCTTTTCATATATATGTTTTTGCTTTGTATCCAAAAAATATGCTAAACTATTTATACTTATTATTGGGAATGTTTTTTCTAAGTTCAGGTTATGAACATTCCTACTGAATTGAACGGATTTTGAGCGATATGAAAATTAAAATATATGAAACTTTAAGAAATTTTTAAGTGAATTTTTCATGTTTGGCTTGATCCTTTCAGCTAAATTTGAGTAATATCAAATAATAAAATATGGAAATTTCTCTCAAGAACCAGGTTGCCATTGTCACCGGTGCTTCCAGCGGAATAGGCACGGGAATTGCAAAATCACTTGCCGCCGCCGGAGCTGCCGTCGTTGTAAATCACTCATCGGAACATTCAGCAGATGAAGCCCGTACCGTTTTGAAGGAAATAACGGAAGCTGGCGGAACAGGAATCACTTATCAATGTGATGTTTCCAGTGAAGAGGAGGTGATCAAAATGTTCCAGGATGTCATTTCACAATTCGGAACCGTTGATATTCTCATCAATAATGCAGGCGTACAGAAAGATGCGAAATTCACGGAAATGACCCTTGATCAATGGAACACGGTAATCAATATCAACCTTACAGGTCAGTTCTTATGTGCCCGCGAAGCCATTAAAGAATTTCTTCGCCGCGGGATTGATACCTCAAAATCGGTTGCGTGTGGAAAAATCATTCACATCAGTTCGGTTCACGAAGTCATTCCCTGGGCCGGACACGCCAATTACGCAGCCAGTAAAGGGGCAATCCGGATGTTGATGCAGACGCTGGCCCAGGAATACGGAGCCGATAAAATCCGTGTCAATTCCATTTGTCCGGGAGCCATACAGACTCCGATTAATAAAAACGCTTGGAGCACTCCCGAAGCCATGGATTCCCTGATGAAGCTTGTTCCGTACAACAGAATCGGCCAACCGGAAGACATTGGAAATCTGGCGGTATTTCTGGCCAGTGATCTGGCAGATTACATATCGGGTGCCAGTATCTTTGTAGACGGAGCAATGACGACCTTCGAAAGCTTTTCTACAGGAGGATAAAATTTGGGCGCACATTTCCGGCTTTCACTACTCGCTTTTTTCTGTTTTATCGGCGGCGGCTTTGCCGCCGCCGATAAAACAGAAAAAGAGCTCAAACAGGCCGTTCAATCCGGGGCGCATGTCCGGCAAAATAGAAAAGGAAGCCATTTCAATATTAATAGAAAATCTCTTTACGGCAATTTAAAAAGCTCAAAGAATGTTCCTTGTATTTCAAAAATAAGTGAAACGGCCTTGTTTATCTTAAAATATGAAAGCATATAATAAAATAATTTGTGTAGCCTTGCGGTTAACAAACAATGTTATTCACTTTAATACTTTCAGAACAGAAAGTATTATAAATCCATCGCTATCAATCATCATTAATCAATCATCAACAGCAGCATGAAAGAAAAAAAAAGACTTTCTGACGTCACCTGGAAAAAATGGGGACCTTATGTGAGCAATCGGGAATGGGGACTGGTACGCGAAGATTATAGTGCAGACGGTGATGCCTGGAATTATACGACCCACGACATGGCAGAAGCAAAAACAAACCGTTGGGGAGAAGAAGGCATCTGCGGAATTTGCGATGATCTTCAGAAGCTGGTATTTTCTTTCGGATTCTGGAACAAAAAGGATAAAATGGTGAAGGAAAGGTTCTTCGGGCTTACCAACGGACAGGGAAATCACGGAGAAGATGTAAAGGAATATTATTATTATCTGGATTCCACTCCTACGCATTCTTATATGAAGATGCTTTACAAATATCCTCAGAATGCATTTCCATATGAAGACCTCATCAAAACAAACGCAGAAAGAAGCAAGCAGGAACCTGAATACGAATTAATTGACACCGGGATTTTTGATAAAAATGAATATTTCGATATTTTTATTGAGTATGCAAAAGTAGATTCTCAGGATATTCTGATTCAGATTACGGTTGTCAATAAATCAGAGAATGCAGTTCCATTGGTCATTCTCCCGACTTTATGGTTCAGGAATACCTGGCGTTGGGGATATGATAATTATATTCCTATGATGAATTCTGAAAAGACGGATCATGTTGCGATTCAACATAAAGATTTAGAAATCAGAAATTTTTATGCAGAAAGCTCTGATCAGGTTGTATTCTGTGATAATGAAACCAACAATGAAAAGCTGTATCAATATCCCAACCAAAGTGATTATACCAAAGACGGAATCAATGAGTTCATCATTACCGGAAATTTACAGTCGGTAAATCCGAAAAATATTGGTACCAAGGCCGCTTTTTTAATTGATGAAAATTTTAACCCAAAAGAAGAAAAAGTTTTTAAATTCAGACTCACCGATAAAGATCTCACAAAACCCTTTTTCGATTTTGATGAAATTTTAAGCCAACGAAAAGAGGAAGCTGATGATTTTTATGAAGAAATTCAGGAAGGAATTGAAACGGAAGATGAAAAGCTTGTACAGCGGCAGGCTTTCGCTGGAATGCTCTGGAGCAAAATGTTTTACCATTACAATGTAGAAAAATGGCTGAAAGGAGATCCTGCACAGCCAAAACCGCCAAAATCACGTGAGAAAATAAGGAATTACGGATGGAAGCACCTCAACAATGAGCACATTATTTCCATGCCTGATAAATGGGAATATCCGTGGTATGCAACGTGGGATCTGGCATTCCATACCATCAGCTTTTCGATGATTGATCCTGATTTTGCCAAGCATCAGCTCAAACTATTTCTTTTTGAATGGTATATGCATCCCAACGGACAGCTTCCGGCTTATGAATGGGATTTTAATGATGTGAATCCTCCTGTTCACGCTTGGGCTGTTTTCCGGGTTTTTAAAATTGATGAATATTTAAAAGGAAAACCCGACCTGCAATTCCTGGAAAGTGCCTTTCAAAAACTGCTGATGAATTTTACCTGGTGGGTCAATAAAAAAGACAATAACGGCAATAATATTTTCGAAGGTGGATTTTTAGGATTGGATAATATTGGGGTTTTCGACCGTAATACACCGCTTCCCGACGGTGAGCACCTTGAGCAGTCGGACGGTACCAGCTGGATGGCAATGTTTGCCCTGAACATGATGAGAATTTCTTTGGAGCTTGCGTTATACAATAATGTCTACGAAGAAATGGCCATTAAGTTTTTTGAACATTTCCTGGCAATTGCCAATTCTCTTGCCAACATGGGTGAAGAATGCTTCAGCCTTTGGGATGATGAAGATGAGTTCTTTTATGATGCGCTTTCATTTGGAGAAAAGGATCATATGTACTTAAAAATAAGAACAATTGTAGGGCTTATTCCAATGTTTGCTGTAGAGGTTATTGATGATGAAATGATAGAAAATCTTCCGAATTTTAAAAAAAGAATGCAGTGGGTTCTGGATAATAAGCCGGAACTTGCTGCTTTAGTATCACATTGGGAAGTAAAAGGGGAAGATTCAAAACATCTGCTCTCCCTTCTCCGTGGCCACCGCTTGAAAAGGCTGCTCCACAGAATGCTGAATCCTGAAGAATTTTTGAGCGATTTCGGAGTTCGGGCCCTTTCTAAAGAGTATGAAAAGAATCCGTTTCATTTGCATCTGAATGGCAAAGATTACACGGTGGAATACACACCTGCTGAAAGTGATAGTAGGCTTTTCGGTGGAAACAGCAACTGGCGCGGCCCGGTATGGTTCCCGATAAATTTTTTAATTATTGAAAGCCTGCAACGCTTTTTCTTTTATTACAGTCCGGATTTTCTGGTAGAATGCCCTACGGGAAGCGGAAAGTTTTTAAATCTTGATCAGATTGCAGATGAACTGAGCAACAGGCTGGCAAAAATATTTTTAAAAGATAAAAATGGTGACCGACCTTTTAACAGACAATATCCAAGATTTCAGGCTGATCCGGATTTTAAGGATTATATTTTATTCTATGAATATTTTCACGGAGATAACGGACGTGGAGTAGGTGCATCCCACCAGACGGGTTGGACCGGCCTGATTGCAAAAACCCTCATGCCAAGATATTCAAAGAAAAAAATTGCTGAATCTGAAACCGAAATGCCGGATGATAAAAAATCTTAGTATTGGTAATGTAATTTTACTCAAAAATCTGCTGAATGATTTCCAGTGATGCTGGAATCCTGAAGTCTGTGATGTGATAATGGTAATACACCAGAATGCTGTCAAGAAAATCTTTTCTGTAGGATGAAGAAATTTTAATCCTGTAAGGATCTTCTGAAGAAAGAATTGCCAGCCATATTGCAGAGATCTCTTCATTAAAAATATGATGCATCAATTCGGAAGAAAAGGTACCTGTTTCCGGATCAAGGAATTTTCCACTATTTATTAGTGGAGCAACGCCTTGAATTTTTAGAATTTTGATAAGGAAAATTAAGTGAGACTGATAGTTTTGGTTTTCAAGTTCATTAATAAATTCTTCGAGGCAGAAAAATAAATGATGATTTTTATTTTCATGCTTTAAATTCTGGTTCAAAAAATCCGAAATGAAAAATACCACCGAATTGCAGCGGATATCAGTATAAATATCATTGCTTTTGATCATTTCAAACCGGGAAATGGTCTGTATTCCGTTCCCCCTCATGGGGAGCAGGGAAAAATTAAGTTTACTCAAAGGAAGCAGCAGGGCTTTTTTCTTATTCTTTTTGGTATAAATACCTTTCAGGAAATAAGACTGAAACCCTTCCTCTTCTGTAAAACAATGTACTACCGCATCATTTTCGCCGTATTTTATATAGGATAATAAAAAGCCGTTTTGTGAATTCATTAATTAACTACCGCAATCTTTGCCGTTGCTTTATCCGAGCCGTCTTCATTGGTCATCAGTACAAAATAAATCCCTGAAGCTACTCTTTTACCTCTTTGATTATTAAGATCCCATTCGTAATATCCTCCTCTTGCCACAGCAGAATGTACCACATTTCCGGCGGCATCTGCAATCCTGATATTGGTAACTTCGGCAAGGCCTTTTATAGTGACTTTTCCTTTAAAATTAGAATAAACTACAGGATTAGGATATACAAGAACATTTCCGAATTCTGAAGTAACATCAGCAACATCGCCTTGATAGGTTACAATTCCGTCATAAGAAACAAAGTATACTTTTCCTGTTTTTCTGTCTACCTTGATATCAGTAATACTGTTGGTCGGTAAGGGAGAATTTTCTTTAGTAAAACGTTTTATGGTTTGCTGGCCGTCTGCAGATAAGTAATACACACCTCCGCCGTCCACAGAAACCCACTTATGATCTCCGGCATCTACTTCAATCTGTAAGATTTGTGAATCTCTGAAAAGTTCTTCGCCCAGACCGTTTTGCTCAATAATAATAGGTTCTACCACAGCACTAGCAGGCGTTTTAACTGCTGAAACAGCATTTGGCAAAACTCTTATTCCCAGGTCTCCGCCAATCCATGCATCTCCGGATTTGTCCAACGCTACTGAAATATTTCCTCCTGAATTAGGGTCAAAACCGTTTGACTGATTCAAAATATAGGCGATGTCGTCTGAAGTATTTACCGTCTTTTTGGCGTCATAAGCTATTAGAGAACTTAATCTCGGGTTAGGGATCCACAATAAGCCTTCATAAAATAATGGTTTTTGCACAGCGCCTATTAATGTTGTATTTTTTATCAGAAAATCGTCTGTTGCCCTGTCGTATGCTCCTACTGCATTAAGCAAACCAAAATCCGGCCCGTCACTGGAAAAAGCCATAGTTACAAAAAGATTATTGGCATCATCAAAAGCCAATCCTACAGCACGTCTTGCAAAAAGATTATCTGTTCCTAGATTATAGTTTTTAGTGAAGGTAAAATCCTTACTGGATGCATTGTACTTCATTTTATACACTCCTCGTCCTGGTGCTGTAATATAATTTGTAAAGAAAACATCATCCGGATTTGCAGGATCTGAAACTACATCAAGCACATTAAATCTCGTCGTATTTCCTATAAAGTAGGATGGATAGATCCATTCCATACCGTTAAAATAATAAAAGCCGGGATTTTTCGGATTGTTAACCGCTGTATTAAATCTGTTTTCTCTTCCTCCTGTAGAAACCAGGATCTGATTTTCCCCATAAAGGCTCATTTTGTAAGCATAATTAAAATAAGGTCCATCCGGCTTGAACGTATTGCTGCTTTCATTTTTTATTCCTGATAATACGGTTCCGCCATAGACACTGCTTCCTACGGTAATTGCGGTATTACATTCTTCACCGAAAGCTACTGTATTGTTGAAGTTTCCGTTTGTATTGAAGGTATAAACCCTATTTAAATCTGTTACAACAATATTATTGCTGTTCACGACAACATCCCGTACATTGGTGAATGTTTGTGAAAGTGGAACCGAAGTCCCGCTGTTGTACAGGTATCCTGTTGTTGCGGATGAAAAGCTTAAAATACCTTCAGAATCAATATGTCTGAATGAGCCTGCCAATTCAGTGGTCCAGGTATTGAAAACCGGAAATGTGGTATTCATTTCGTGGCTTTTCAAACCGGTATTGGTTACCGAAAATACTTTATTGCCGAAAATTGTCGCTTCATTACTCGCTTCGTATATGCCCCCTGATAAAAAGAATGCAGAATCTTTAAATTCTTTTTTCTTAAGATCAAAAATGGAAACTCCGTAACCAACAGAAATAACCGCCATATCTCCTGTTATCGAAATATGGTTGATTCTTTTGCTTCCATTGTATCCTGTAGCAATAGGGATATCTACAACATAAGTGATTCCGTCGGGTGAAATGACGTCCAGAGAACCATTCTGATATCCTATAAGTGCAATTTTATTCTGCGGATTGTAATCGAAAGCTGAAATTTTAACCTCATGCAAGCCGTTTGCTTTGGACAGCTTGGTAATTTCACCTGATGAAATTGTATAATAAAAGATCCCGTTTTCTGCTGCTGCAACTATTTTTCCGTTATCTTCCTTCATGGCGGTAACGTTGTTATAGGAAAACAGGTCTGCCCATTTTTTTGAAGAAATAGTCTGTGCATTTGCAATTTGCAGGGATGCCAAAATACCAAGAGAAATTAAAGAGAGTTTTTTCATGCTTATGCTATTATACTGCTGTCAATTACCTGATTGTTCCAGGCAATATGTTTTATGTTTTTATTAGTGTCAAAAAAGAAATCTATCCGTCCTAACAAAAGCCCTGCCCAGCCTACCTGATTGACAAGAACTTTCTTACCTTGTCTGTTCACGAAAGTCTGGGGTTCCGGAAGGAAAGTATGGGTATGGCCGCCTAAAATGAGGTCGATATTTTCGGTTCTGGCAGCCAGGATTTTATCACTTACTTTATCAGGTTCATCCTTATAATCATAGCCGATGTGTGAAAGGCAGATCACAAGATCACATTTCTGTTCATTTTTAAGAAAATTGGAATAGTGCTGTGCAATATCTATCGGATCGGAATAGACTGTTTCGCCGTACTGTTTCTTGCCGACAAGTCCGTCCAGTTGAATTCCGACACCGAAAATTCCCACCTTAATTCCGTTTTTATTAAAGATTTTATAGTCAGATGTTTTTCCGTCAAGAACCGTATTTTTAAAATCATAGTTAGAACAGATAAAAGGAAACTTCGCATTTGGCAGCACCTTTAAAAATCCGTCCAGTCCGTTGTCAAAATCGTGATTTCCCATGGTGGAAGCGTCATATTTCATCATCGACATTAATCTGAATTCAAGCTCGCCGCCGAAGAAATTGAAATAAGGAGTTCCCTGGAAGATATCTCCGGAATCAAGAAGCAATATATTGGATTCCTGATTCCTGATCTGCTGAATCAGGCTTGCTCTTCTTGCAAAACCTCCTTGATTAGGATTTTTAGTGTAGCTTGCATCAAAAGGTTCAATTCTGCTGTGCTGATCGTTGGTATGAAGAATAGTCAGTTTATTTGCTGATTTAAAATCAACAAATTTCAGTTCTTCCGCCATCATCATATTTGGGGCTAAAGCCATTGCCAAAGTCCCGCCGCCTATTGCTTTTAAAAAACTTTTTCTGTTCATTGCTTCTTACCGATAAAATTTAAACGAATGTCTGTATTGGGATGTACTTCGGGGTTCTTCTTGAAATATTCAATAAAAAGATCTCTGAGTTTTATTCCCGTAGGAATCATTTGTCCCTTTGAGAAAAATTTCATGTTGTCGCCTCCCAAAGCCAGATAATCTGAAGTGGCGATGTAATATTCCTGATCTGCATTCACCGTCTTTCCGTTAATGAGCGACTTGGTAAGCTGTCCGTTGTTGGTTTCAATGTATAAATGCGAAACGGGATTGTTAACCTGTGTTTTCGCATAATAATCAAAAAGTCCCTGTAAATCTGATCCTTTCATTTTTACAATAATCACTTCATTTTCAAAAGGCATTACTTCAAATACATTTTTGAGCAGAATATCTCCTTTCCCGATACTGGTGCGGATTCCCCCAATGTTGATCAGGGCGGCATCTATATCTTTATTCAGGTTTTTTTTAGCCCATTCTTCAGCTCCGTCAAAAGTGTAGTCTGCCAGAAGATTGCCCAGATTGCTGTTGTCTCCCTGTTTGCTAAGATCTGCTCCGGTATAAGAGATTTTCTGGTTCATCTCTTTATCGAGTTTTTGCTTATAAGGTTCAATCACTTTTACAAACTCCTCATCATTTTTTAGCTCATTATTAATAGAAATATTCTTTCTGGTCTCCACATTCGCTACCTGTAACGGAGAAGCCGTTTTACAAGCGGAGAGCGCAGCCAGAGCAATTCCTAATAACAAGAATTTATTTTTCATATGCAGCAATTTATTTTTTTAAAGATCATTATGTAATCGCCAGTGTTGTAGTTTTTGTCTAAACAATTTAGGTATAGCGATTTCATATGAACTTTTTTAGTATATGCAAATATAATTATATGGATTTATAATACTATGAATCAAATAAAAAAACCGCAGAAATTTTCTGCGGTTGAAATTATTTTATTTTCTTAAAAATTCTATATAAAAAAATATATTACGACTACGAGGATTAATATAACGACTTGCCATGTAATTAATCATATTTCGGGACTTAATTTCTTTTGTTTTTCATTATTGTAAATTTATTAAATCAATAAAATATTCCATAATCAATATGTCGGAATTTCTTTATGGATTTCATCAAGAATATTAGGGATTTTATTCCAATTTACCCTTTCTTTTTTTGAAAGACTATCCAGTTCTTTACTATTATAGAATTTTATACAATGATTAAATACTTGTCTTTTTTGATAAATTCCTTTTAAGTCTTCGGGATATTGATTGACGGAATTAATTGAATCATACCTTATTTTTTTTACTTCATTATCAATTATTGGGTTCAATGATTTATCGAAAATTGCTATACCTAACGGATTATAGAATGAATGGTCTTTTTCCCAAAAAATATTCTCAATTTTTTTATCTTCAAACCCTTTTAAAACACATAAGCAAAATGCTCTGTTTTTGTACTCATTTTCCCAGTTATTAAAATTCCAGCTCTTTCTTTCTTCCTTCAGCTCTTTAGATACCGAACAGGATGATAAAATGAATAATGCTAGTATATATTTAATTTTAAAAAGAATATTTCTCATTTTCCTTAAACCAATATTACAATTTTAATTAAAACCGCAGAAATCTCTGCGGTTTTGATTAATAATCACTTTTTAAAAACTGTTTTCTCTTTCCCACTATGATATTCTGAAATTAAAACAATATTAAACAGACCGTTCTTTGTCTGTTTATAGACAGATTTAACAGAGTCAGGTTCACTCTCATAGTTTTTGGAATATTTTATAAAAGTATTTACAATTTCTCTTTTGCTTTTTTTTATTTCAATCTTTCCACCACCCGTCACTTCTCGGTCACTAAATTTTAAAAGAGGGTTAGGAGGCAGGTTTTCATCGACTATTGGAGCCATTCGGGATTTTAAAAAAGTTCTATAAGTTAAATAAGGACCTATAATTCTTTCTTTTCCATTCAGGCGTATACAGTAATTAATTCCATATTCATCAACTTCATAATTATAACCCCCTTTTAAGTAGATTTCATAACTATACTTTCCTATCTTAGCTTTATTAGGATAAATTTCTTGTGCGAAAATATTTGAAAAAGTAAGAATGATTATTAAAGAAAATATTGATTTCATGATATATTATGGTTTAAATTCCCAAATTCTAATTGATTTAATTCCTCCTGGAACACCATGTGCATTTGCTCCTCCAGGAATATGTCCATTTTGAATCAAGTCTACATGCCCGGTGTAGTTAGCTTGACTAGCATCATTGTTCACAATAACATATATACCTGTTTTTCCTTTTAAAAAAGCAGCTATCTTATTTGGATTGTTCGCATCAGCCCCTTCTAATTTATGTGTTGGATTTCCAAAAATTTTTTGCATGGCATCACCTGCTGTAACCGCCCTAATATAATAGTATCGGGGCTGTCCATTTATATCTGCGCCTCTCAAACTTAAACTATTTTGTGGAATCAATATTCCTAGTGCGTTCATTGCAAAAGACCATCTTACAGTGCAAGCATTTCTATAAATACCATTATCTCCACCCTTAGAAATATACAAACTTTTCAAAGGATCCCCAACTAATTCATAAACATCTTTTGCCGGCATTTGTTTAAAATAGCCAGGATATCCAGGATAAGGTAATTTTGGAAAAACACTTACAAATTGAGAATATGTAGGCATCTGTTTTGGTTGGTACTGTATTGTATTTTGTATATAATCTAAATTATCAATATACTCTCCATCTCGTCCTTCCGATTTTGTTATAAACCAATTTTCAAACTGCTCCCAAGAGACATTAGTATTCGCTGATTTAAACTGAATTGCCCACGTAATAAAGTCTTTCAATTGTTGATTAAATACATGAGCATAAAAATAATTATTCAGACCCCAGTAAAAATCCTGGCTATTCTCATTATTAATGGTTTGCTGAAGAACAGGAGATAATGTACTAATGAACTTTACATAGGCAAAATTGTTGGTACAGGTATGGTAGGGGTTAATAAATCTATCGTTCCTGGTTCAGAAGGATTTCCTGAACCTCCTCCTATAATTCCGGTACCGCCACCTCCATTGGTACAGCTTACTTCTTCTATTTTAATGTAAGTTTGCGGTTTCTTAGGATGTGTACATTCGCTCCATTGATCTACATTGTTCGCATTATGCTGTCCGGAGCCGCATTGCACATATACAACTGTTTCCTGATAACATTTACCATTCGCTTCAAATTTTCCGCTTACCAAATTAGCATCAGTAAGCACCGAACTCACTTTTCCTGTATAATTGATCCCGTTTCCTTTTAATAAGTTTGATTTCTCACTCGGCGAAAGATCATAGGTTACAACTTTTGTTTTAATATTTCCATCAGGATGTTCAATGACCACAATATTTTGAAAAGAGCATCTAAATCACTATTTAGGATTTTAAAGGTATATGTTTTCAAATTTCCATAGTCTAGGTATTCGACATGGTTATAATCAATAGAAATCTCTTGTTCATTTTTTAAAGAAAGTTTTTTTAATGAAGCTTTTTGAGCCATAGGATCATTTTTGCTCAGATTAATTGTCTTAAGAGAAATTTTTGATAATCCGTCACAATTTCGTCTTCGGAAGTAACAGTCTCTTGCCTGCAATTTAGGAACACTAATGCCAACAGCATTAGGAAATAAGTTTTTTTCATTTTTGGTTTTATTTTTTAAAGTTGTGAAATTATAATTTTTTTTTAATATTTCAATACAGGGAAAACCCCATATTTTTGTTCGCCGTTGTACGGTTTATTTTTTATCCCGATCGGTTACCTGTTTTCATCATTGTACATTTTTAAATTAAAATTCTTTTTCGCAAAATACATTGCATGACGGCAGCTTCTGCCGTCATACTTTTAGTTATGCCTTTAACAAAATTCGGGAGAGAATAAATGGAAAGGCACGGAGCAAAAAGCCAATCTGACAAAGAGGTACTGCGAAGAACCCAAAGGACAAGAAAGACTCCGCCCGTGCCAATATAGGTACACGGGCGTAAGTCTATCATAATTTGTCCTTTTAAAGAAGATTCGCAGTTTTCTTTGTACAAATTGATAGCTTACGCTTGTTTCGTTAAAATTATGGGTGCTAATATAAAAAATATTTCTATACGAAATCTTTAAATTTTAATTGCTTATTCCTTGTTTTGATTTTCATCCGCAGGCTTTTTTCCTTGAGGTGTTTACCTTTACTGCGCTATTCTTTGGATTGTTGATACTGTGTACTATTTTTGCCTTAGTATTCGTATGATACAGCTTTTTGTATAGAAAATTTTTTATATTTTTCTGTGATTTGAAACTGCTGTTCAGTATTTTTTATCCAGTAATCAATATTGTAGCTTTACTGTAGTATATTTTTATTCCAGTATTGAAGATTCAGAAGTATTATTTCAGATAAAAAATAACAAATAAATAAAAAGTTCTTCTTGTAAATCATTAAATTTGAAAAAAATTATTCTAACAGATGAGCATTTTAAAAGGAGTAGGTGTTGCGTTGGTAACACCCTTTAATGAAGATTTATCCGTAGATTTCGAAAGTCTTACCAAATTGGTGGATTACAACATCGAAAACGGAACCAATTATTTAGTTGTTTTGGGAACTACAGCAGAAGCTGCAACGCTTTCTGCGGATGAGAAGAAACAGGTGGTTGAGCATATCATTAAGGTTACAGATAAACGTGTCCCGCTAGTCCTTGGAATCGGCGGAAACAATACTCTTGAAGTTAAAAAACAAATTGAAGAAACAGATCTTTCTGCATTCGAAGCAGTACTTTCTGTGTCTCCTTACTATAACAAACCGAATCAGGAAGGACTTTATCAGCATTATAAAATGCTGGCTTCGACCGGTAAAAATATCATTATTTATAATGTTCCGTCAAGAACAGGACAAAATATTGAAGCGGAGACAACTCTTCGTCTTGCAAAAGAATTCCCAAATTTATTTATGATTAAGGAAGCGGCCCCGAATATTCTTCAGTATTTTGATATTTTAAGAAAAAAACCTGAAGGTTTTAATCTTGTTTCGGGTGATGACGAATTTACGCTTCCTGTTACGCTTGCGGGAGGAAACGGTGTGATTTCCGTGATCGGTCAGGCTTATCCAAAAGAGTTTTCTACCATGGTGCAGCTTGCATTTGACAGAAAAGTGGATGAAGCTTATGAAATTCATAACAAACTTGTAGAGATAACCAGATTGATTTTTGCCGAAGGAAATCCGTGCGGAATTAAAGTTGTTCTGGCTGAAAAAGGAATTATTAAAAATTATCTGCGGCTTCCTCTTGTGGCAGCTTCGGAAGGGTTGCATGCCAAAATAAAAGCTGAAATGGCGAATATTTAAAGGGATAAAGTTGTGAGAAGTGCGTAATGCTTTTAATTTACTGTTCCTTAAAAAATTACCATAATAAGTACAGGTGAAAGGTTTATAGCTTTCACCTTTTTTAATGAATTAAAAAAAGTTTAATTTCAATAATTTTTTAGATTGAATTTTTTATAAAAATTACACAATGAAATTTATAGAAGCTAAAGAAAAAGATATCCCGTTGATTCAGGACCTTGCAAAACGATCCTGGGAAGTTGCTTATGCTACAATACTTTCGTCTGACCAAATAGAATATATGCTCAGGACGTTGTATTCCCAAAATGAAATCAAAACACATTTAAAAAATCCCAATTACCGCTATTATCTGATTTGTGATGAATCCAACAACTCTTTTGAAGGCTTCATTGGTTATGAGCAAGGCTATCAGGAATATACCACAAAACTTCACCGGATTTATCTTGTGCCTGAAAGCAAAGGAAAAGGAATCGGTAAAGCTGCAATTGATTTTTTAAAAGAAAAAGTATCTTCCGGAAGCGATCGGAGAATTATTCTGAATGTGAATAAAAATAATATGGCAAAAAAATTCTACGAATCTCAGGGGTTTTCTGTATTTGATGAGGTGGTTGTAGATATTGGGAACGGCTACGTAATGGATGATTATCAAATGGAGTTTTTATTTCACGGAGATTTGACTTAAAATTATGTAAAAATAAAATATAATTCTATAAAATGTGATCTATTCTTTTTTTACATCTTTGCATTAGAACCAAGTCACATAAAATAACTATTTCATTTGCCTGGTCTCAAGCCGTTTTTTAAGCTTGATCAGTATATTTTTTTTCATCCTTAGTGTTTAAATTCCTGTATTTATCAATGCAGGAGTTTTTTTTATGATACTCCTAACACTATTTTTATTATATCACTTATAAATGATATAAAATGATTATATTTACCATTAGCATTAAATACATATAATAAGGATGAAAATGTATGTGAAATTTGATTTCAATACCCTCTGCATGAAGGTGCTGGAAGAAAAACTAAAAGACTATGGACTGAAATACAGGCTTCTTAATTTCGGAGAGGTTGAATTATATGAGTCCCTTACCCAGGAACAATGTAAAGTTTTCAGGGAAAATCTTGAAGATTATGGGATTGAAATTGTTGAAGGCCAGAAAACTGCATTGGTACAGAAAATAAAAGACACCATCACGGAATTTGTAAGCTCCGACGAAGCGATACCCGTAAAAGCTTCCATTTATATTTCCGAAAAACTCAATCACAGCTATGGATATTTATCAAACGTTTTTTCAGAAGTTGCTCATTCGTCGATTGAAAATTTTATCATCATCCAGAAGGTAGAATATGCCAAAGAACTCATTATCAGCAGAAGTTTTAACCTCACTGAAATTGCTCAGAGGCTAAATTATTCCAGTGTTGCACATTTGAGTACTCAGTTTAAGAATCTCACCGGAATTACGCCGTCTTATTTCCAGAAAATTATTTCCATGAGAAGAAAAATACAACATCAGAATACCCTTTATTCCAAATCATTATGAACAAAGAATATCTCAATGTGGTTCTGGCAGATCCTGATGAAGGTAATCTTATTCTTCTTAGAAATATATTGCAGGAATTTAAAATTCAGGTCAAAATAAAAGCATTCAGTAATGGAATTGCGCTGATGGATTATCTTGCAAAAGATGACATAGTTCCAGAAGTGATATTTATAAATTATCAACTACCGCTTAAAGATTGTCTCGAATGCCTGAATGAAATTAAATCCCACCAAAAGTTTGATCCTATGACAACCATCATATATTCTGAATTTATATCTGCCGAAGAACAAGAACAAATCCTTCTGAATGGAGCCAACGTCTTTATGAAAAAGCCTGATAACTATAGAGATATGAAGAAAAAAGTTAATGATATTATATCGATAGCTTGGCAATACCACACTTCAGGACTAAATAAAAATTATTTTATCATGAAGGTGTGAAAAAAAGTCACGAATTATTTTGGAATTAAAATTAAAGTTCTATATTTGTACATCAAGTTTCACCTGGGGGTGAAAATAATCAGAAAGTAAATTCTGATTTTCTTACCGGACATTTACAGGAATAAAATAAATTGAATGTGCGCTAAAAGTAATTTAATAATAAACTAAATTATATAATCAAAATGTAGTTAAACAAAATGAATTACGTTAATTTCCGGCCATAGAGCGCAGAAGATCTTTAAACAAAACGGTACAATCATGAAAACTCGAAAGATAAAGAATATTGGTTTATCCGTTCTTTATCAAGCCAAGTTAGTTTTTATAAATAAGCAGGTTGGAAGATAATTCATTTTGTTTTTACTTTATTATCAAAAAAACATCACATCACACCAAAATACATTCACACCACATCACAAAATATTATGATGATGAAGTAATTTCTTCAAATAACAGTTTTATAAGGGGAGCCGCGTAAGGATTAATTTCTTTTCGCGGTTTTTTTATGAGATTTTACTCCATTTGTTTTTACCTTTATATTGCTGGATATAATAATTTTTAAGAATTTGGTTATCCGGATTCGACAATAAGGGATCGGTCTGCAAAATTTTTTCTACTGTATTTTTAGTAAGTTTAATAATAGCCGAGTCATTTATAAGGTCAAGCCTTTTGAAATCTACCACGCCGCTTTGCTGAGTACCGAGAATATCACCCGGCCCGCGAAGCTGCATATCAACCTCCGAAATCTTAAATCCGTCATTGGTTTCTACCATCGTTTTAATACGTGTTCTGCTGTCGCTGGATAATTTGTCGGAAGTCATCAGGATACAGTAGCTTTGTTCCGCACCGCGTCCCACACGTCCCCGAAGCTGATGAAGCTGGGACAATCCGAAGCGTTCTGCACTTTCAATAACCATTACCGAGGCATTGGGAACATTTACCCCTACTTCAATTACCGTAGTTGCAACCATAATCTCCGCTTTTCCGGAAGCAAAATAGCTCATTGCAGAATCTTTTTCTTCCGGTCGCATCTGCCCGTGTAGCATGGTAACGTTGTATCTTGGGAAATTATCCATCACATTTTCAAGCCCGGTCATCAGGTTTTTGTAGTCTAACGTTTCAGATTCTTCAATCAATGGGTACACAAAATACACCTGTCTTCCTTTCTGAATCTCTTCACGGCAGAAGTTGTAGACATAGGCACGGTCTTTTTCTCTTCTATGAGCGGTTACAATAGGTTTTCTCCCCACCGGCAATTCATCAATCACAGAAACATCCAGATCCGAATAAAAACTCATGGCCAGCGTTCTGGGAATTGGAGTAGCAGTCATTACTAAGATATGGGGAGGTATTTTATTTTTCGCCCACAATTTCGCCCTTTGAGCAACCCCGAACCGATGCTGCTCATCAATAATGGCAAGGCCGAGGTTTTTAAATTTCACCTTATCTTCCAGTACCGCATGTGTGCCTATCAGAATGGAAAGTTCACCATTTTCAAGTTCTTCATGAATAATTTTACGGTCAGATTTTTTGGTGGAACCTGTTAAAAGCTTAACATTCACTTCCGTATTTTCCAGAAGCTCTTTGATGCCATTGTAATGTTGTTGGGCAAGAATTTCCGTTGGAGCCATGATGCAGCTCTGAAAGCCGTTATCTTTAGCGATAAGCATCGTAAGCAAAGCAACCATTGTTTTTCCGGAACCCACATCTCCCTGCAGGAGCCTGTTCATCTGGATCGGACGTTTCATATCCTGCCGGATTTCTTTCAATACTCTTTTTTGGGCACCTGTTAAATCAAAAGGAAGATGATGGTTGTAAAAATCATTAAAATAATCACCCACGATCGGGAACGGATTTCCTGCGGCATGACTTTTATGATGAATTTTTTTCAGCCCGTAACCCAGCTGGAAAAAGAATGATTCTTCAAATCTGAGACGGTAATCTGCCTTCTTGAAATGCTCCGCATCTTTCGGAAAATGAATGTTGAGATATGTATGCTGCCTGGATAGGAATTTAAAAGCTTTCATCAGGTAATCCGGAAAATTTTCCTGAATGAGATTCGGAATCTCCATACATATATTTCGCAATACATTCTGAAAAAACTTTTGGTTCAGCCCTCTTTTGGTTAATTTCTCAGAGCTTGGATAAATGGGTTTCAGCCGGTTGTCGCCCTCTTTTTTTTCATCAATTTCTATTTCCGGATGAGGCATTGAATATTGATGGTTAAAAACATTGATTTTCCCGAAAATATAAATTTCCTTGTTGATAGGCAGCTGCTCTTTCATCCATTTGGAATACTGGAACCAAACCAGATCCATTGTTCCCGTATCATCATTGAATTTTGCAGAAAGCCTTTTGGTTTTTCCGGTCTGTATTTCCTGTACATTGGTGATTTTCCCTTTCAGCTGAACATCTGTTGATGCCTCATGAAGCTGCGCAATTTTATGGATTTTGCTTTTATCCAGATACCGCAACGGGAAAAAGTTCAGAAAATCTTCCACGGTGGAAATTCCCAGCACATTCCTGATGAGCCTGGCTTTTTCCGGACCGACGCCTTTTACATATTCTATAGAAGTTTCTAATGTCATTAAGAAGGCACGAATTTCGGGAAAAATTAGAAATTAAAAAAGACTTTCAACGCTGAAAGTCCTGTATTTGCTATTCTTTTATTTTGGATTTAAATTTTGTCTGGTAATCTTCCCATTGCTGCCTAGACCGGATTTTTTTAAACAAATCCTTTGAAATAAATTCCAGGTAAGGTTCCAGTTCTTTTGCGGATAATTCGCCCTGAAGAATCGTAATGGGTCCGCCTTTTTCATCCAGAAATACCGTGCTGGGAACTGCTCCTACATTCATGTATTGGGTGAACTCATGCAGCGAATTCCTTCCTTTCTTATGTTCAGTATTGGGATTTGAAAATTTTCTTCCAAAAATATGAACGGTGTTTTTTTCTTCAGCGTTAAATTTTACCGGATAATAATTCTTATTCAGAATTTCAGCAATAATAGGGTTTCCGTAGGTTTTTTTATCCATAGTTTTACAGGGGCCGCACCAGTCTGCATAAAAATCAATCAGAATTTTTTTCGGATTTTCTTTCTGGGCTTTTAAAGCTTCCTCAATGGTCATCCATTTTACCTGGGCAAACTGTAAGGTGAAAACGAAAAGACAAATTATGCTTATAATTTTCTTCATGATTTGATATTTATGTAAAAATAAGCATAATTGTTATGCTCAACGTACCTCCTGCATTAATTTTTTAACGAAAGGTGAAATCAAAATTAATACAACGCCGGCAATTACGGCATATAATCCTAATTGTTTATATCCATCGGTATAAGTGATCAAAGCATCATAATTGGTGGAGCCTTCTTTCGCCGTAGCCAAGCCGGCACCGATGATTCCTGCTACATATTGTCCGTATGCGGAAGCCAGGAACCACATTCCCATCATCATTCCCTGAAGGTTTTTTGTTGAAAGTTTCGTCATGATGGATAAGCCGATAGGAGAGAGGCATAATTCTCCCAAAGTAATAACCAGCAATGCAATCGTGAAGAAATTCAATGAAGTGATCCCCTGAAGATTGGCAAAAAACCGTGTCGCAAATAGAATATAGTATCCTAATCCTAAGAAAATAAATCCTAACCCGAACTTAATAATGGTATTCGGTTCAATTTTTCTTTTATTTAACCATATCCATAATAATCCGATTAACGGAGCCAGGAAAATAATGAAAAAGGCACCTCCTGAATTATTAACGCCATTAGGATCAAGTCCCAATAAGTCATTATTTAAATTTTTAGCGGCAAAAATACTTAGCGAACCTCCGCTTTGCTCATAAATTCCCCAGAATAAGATGGAGAATAAAATGAAGACTAAAGCTGCCAGAAGTTTGTTGCGTTCTGCAGGTGTTACCTTGGTCATTTCATAAAACAGATAGATTAACGTCAGTGGCCCAATGGTCCACATAAAATAATCGGTATATTCTGTTTTGGCAACCATAATCATGATGATCGGGACAAAAATCAGCGATAAAATATAGACGCCGTATTCCTGCCATTTCGGAATGGGCGCAGATTTGACTTCATTCAAAGGATGCCCCGGCTGCAGGCCGATTGTTCCCAAACTTCTTTGTGTAAAAACAAAATTAATGAGACTGATTACCATTACAACGGCTGCTAATCCAAAAGCGATATTCCATCTCAATCCTTCGGAGATAATGTTGGCAAACATTTCTCCTTTTCCAATCGCAATACAGAAATAACCTCCAAGCAAAGCGCCAAGATTAATTCCTGCATAAAAAAGTGAAAATCCTGCATCAGCTCTTGAATCAGTCGGTTTGTAAAGCTGTCCTACCATTGATGAAATATTCGGTTTAAAAAAACCGGTTCCCACGACGGTAAATGCAATTCCTAAAAAGAAAAATTGGTGAGGATCTGCTGCCAGAATTAAGCTTCCGACAATCATCAGAAGCCCACCCCAGAATAAAGATTTTCGGAAGCCCAAAATTTTATCGGCAAATAATCCTCCGATAAAGGTAAAAGCATACACGAAAGCCTGGGTAGCACCGTATTGAAGATTGGCTTCTTTTTCATGGAAGTTGAGTTGAGAAATCATGAAGAAAACGAGCATTCCGCGCATTCCGTAGAAGCAGAAGCGCTCCCACATTTCGGAGAAAAAGAGGCTCCAGATCTGTCTCGGGTATTTTCCTTTAAAGTTTTGTATTTCGTCTAAGGTTAAACTCATATGGTGATTACTATTTAATTAAGTATTCTTGTTATCAATTGAAATTGGATGTGGCTGATAAAGATTTTAAATTTATCAGAAAAATTCTGTCAACATTTTTTACACGAAAAATTATTGCCTGATCAATTATACATACTGTGTGATTGGTGAAAAAATTCAGTTCATGAACAGAGCCGGTTTTTTATCATCGCTAACTTACAAATTTCTAATGAATGTAAATATATCCTACGTTAAAAATCGGCTGAATAAAATGTAAAATACATTTATGGCCTATTATTGTTTACATTAATTTTTCAATGCTGTGGTAATCGATAAATCCTGATAATGTGAAGATTATGTCCTTCGTTTCCCTCTTGGATACTAAAAAAACAAAAAAAATTGTAAGGATTTTAAAAATAACCTGTCTAAGGCTGTAATAACAATTAAATTAAAAAAATGATAAAAAGAATTTCAATTTTAAGTATCGGTGTTTTGCTTTTAAGCTTATTTTTAGTTTCATGTTCTGATGATAATGACAACTTTACTCCTACCATTGAAGAAAAAGATATGGGTTATGTTTTCACCATGACCAATTCTAGTACTTCTAATGATCTTTTGGTGTATTCAAGAGATGAGAACGGTAATTTGTCTTTAAAATCAAGTGTTGCCACAACCGGAGTAGGATCGGGTGGAGGATTAGGAAGCCAAGGCGCTTTAACTTTAAGTACCGATAAAAAATTCCTTTTTGTAGTTAACGCGGGAGATAATTCTGTATCTTCTTTTAATGTATCTGCAAATAACGTTACTTTGGTAGGGAAATATAATCTTGTAGGCCAAAGACCTGTAAGTGTTGCCCAAAGAGGAAATCTTGTTTATGTATTGAACAGTGCAGGAGCTACAGGAGCTGCTTCTGTTGAAGGTTTTACTTTAAATGGCTCAACTGGTGCATTAAGCCCAATTGCCAATTCTTCAACACCATTATCAATGAATACCAATGCTGCGCAGATCTCCTTTGTATACGATAACGTTATTGTCATTGCTGAAAGAGCGACCAATCTTCTTACTTCCTATGTGTTAAATTCATCTTCTATTCCTACCAATAAGCAGTCTTTCCCATCACAGGCTACGCAGCCTTTTGGGTTTGCAGTGGGTTCCGGCGGGAAAATTTATGTTACTGAAGCCAGTGCAAGCAGTTCGGTTTCAAGCTACTCGGTTTCAAGTACGGGAGTGATAACCAATATCAGTACGCTGACTAATAATCAGGGAGGAGCATGCTGGGCTGTTTTAAATAAATCAGAATCGATTGTTTATTCTACAAATGCAGGGGGTAATACCATATCTTCATTTAATATTACTTCTTCCGGAACACTTTCTGCGACACAGATTGCATTTGATATGGGAGCCGGAAACGGCCCGAATGATGCTGGATTGAGCAGTAATGGAAATTATCTGTATGTATTAGCCGGCGGAAGCGATAAGATTTATGGATACAAGGTAAACTCCAATTCTTTAACTTCAGTTTCAGGAGCTACGATGTTTGTTCCGGGTGCTGCATTCGGCTTGGCAGCTTATTAATTACTATAAAAGTTCAGCTTTGTAATTGAAATAAGGATAGCTATCTCATATTAACTTTAATTTCTTAGTTTTTTATTTTACTATTTTCTATGGTTAATTAACCGGTTGATTTTGGTTAATTACAGCAAAAACCCTCTGGATTCCAGAGGGTTTGCTTTGTTTATTTTAATATTGATTAATTGACACCGTGCATCATTTTCTTTAAGATGGGTGAAATTAAAGCTAAGATTACCGCTGCAATACCACACAATACCACGAATACCATGAAGAATTCGAATAAGTTGTGAATTTCAAATCCTGCAAAAGTAGGATTTTGTAAAGGCAACTGAGCCTTTTCAAATGCCGCTGCCTGATCAGCAGTTAACGTCACTTTTTTATCCAAGACATCCTGAAGGTTTACCCCGATTTGCTCAGCTTTGGTAAATTTATCTCCCGTCGCAGGAATAAGCGCTCCTAATGAACCTGCCAAAGCGTACCCTGCAGCATTGGAAATAAAGAAAACACCATATAATAATGAAGCAAATCTCTTTGGCGCAAGTTTACCTACCAACGATAACCCGATTGGGGAAAGGCACAGCTCACCGCAGGTCTGAATGAAATATAAAAGCATTAACCATTTTATCGCCAATAATCCTGAATTTCCAAGATCTTTTACGTTATAGGCAATAATGAAATAACTTAAAGCGATTAAAGCAAGACCCATGGCCTGTTTCATCGGAGAAACCGGCTCTTTTCCTCTTGCTCTTAATTTATCCCATGCTAAACTAAACGGAACAGCAAGCATTACAACGAAAATCCCGTTGAAGATCTGTACCATTGAAGGAGGCATATTCCATCCGAAGATATTTCTGTCCGTTTGATTATCTGCAATAAATGTTAATGAAGAACCTGCCTGCTCAAAAGCTGCCCAGAAGAAAATAATAAAGAAAGATACAATATAAATAACCCAGATTCTTTGTCTTTCCACTTTATTTTCAGCAGAACTCATGATTAAGAATGCCAGGGAAATACCTGCTGCATAGATGAAAGGATAAATAATTCCTTTGATTAATTGCCCCATTTCTACTGCTTTGAAACCGAATTCACCAACAAGGAGATATCTGAAAACAAAGAACAAAACAATAAATAATACCCCTGTAATTCCTAACGCTGCTCCTGAGAATTTGGCAGTCTGCGTTTCTCCTTCTTCAAAATCTTCACTCGTATTATGTTTCGGCAGCCCTCCTATTGGTCTTCCTTCCGGAGTTACTACATATTTGTTTTTAAGGATAAAGAATGTTACTGTTCCTATGATCATTGCGATGGATGCTGCAAGGAAACCCCATTTGAATGCAAAAATATCTCTCACTCCTGTAGAAGCATCTTTTACATCTCCTAAATAAGGACAGATAAACTGACCCAAAAACGCCCCGATATTGATTCCCATATAGAAAATCGTGAAGGCAGAGTCTAGTTTTGATTTTTCCTGTTTCGGGTAAAGGCTTCCCACCATTGAGGAAATATTCGGCTTGAAGAAACCGTTTCCGAAAATAATGATGAACAAAGCAAGCCACATAAACATCTTTGCGCTGTCAATGCTTCCTGAGAAAGTGGATGCACTGATGAACAATAAAAACTGTCCGATCGCCATTAATGATCCCCCGATCAGAATTGCATTTCTGTTTCCGATGTACTTATCTGCAATGAAACCTCCCAAAAGCGGGGTAAGGTAACATAAAGCTAAAAATCCACCATAGATGATTGCTGCATCAGCTTCTTTTATCAATAAGGAATTTACCATGAAGAGCGTTAAAAGTGCTCTCATTCCATAAA
The DNA here is from genome assembly GCF_035819015.1 of Chryseobacterium salviniae. NCBI lineage: Bacteria > Pseudomonadati > Bacteroidota > Flavobacteriia > Flavobacteriales > Weeksellaceae > Chryseobacterium > Chryseobacterium salviniae. The sequence continues at coordinate 33,269 of NZ_JAYLAA010000022.1, forward strand.
AGTTGAAACGCTCCCACATTTCTGTTCCGAATAGAACCCACAAACCTTTCGGATGCCTGGATCCTTTATTCTCTACAAACTCATCCTGTTTCGGACTTAATGCTTCAATATTATCCATTTTTATTGTTAATTTTTGTTAAGACTGACAAATATAGTTTTTTTTGTGTTTTCGGCAAGGTTTTAATTTTATATTTAATAAAAAAGCCGCAGAATTACTCCACAGCTTTGTTTTCATTATTGTTAGAAAAATTAATGTCCTTTTTCCTTCATGATTTTGTTTAATCTTTTCAGCATGGATAAGCCTAAAAGCGTGGCAAATATCAATAAAGCGAAATTCACCAGGAAATAATTCATTTTATTATCATAGCTGTACCATGTACTTGCTAAAATCCCTGAAAGCTTGTTTCCCACAGAGTTTGCCAGAAAAAATCCACCCATCATTAAAGCGGTAATCCTTGCCGGGGAAAGTTTGGAAACAAACGACAATCCCATCGGCGAAAGGCAAAGCTCTCCAATTGTAATTACGCCGTATCCTGCAACCAGCCACCACGGCGAAACTTTCACAGCACCATTGTCTCCTGCCCAGACTGCAAGAACCATCACCAGACAAGACAATGCAGAGATGAACAATCCTAACACGATTTTTGTTGGAGTTAAAGGCTCTTTCCCGCGCCTTCTTAAAAATGCCCAGAAGGCAACAATAACGGGCGTTAAGGCAATTACCCAAAAAGGATTGATGGATTGGAATAATTCAGTGTTGTATAAATAGGTTTTGGCTTCAGGATTTTTTTCTAATGCAGCTCTTTTTTCAGGAGAAATATTTTTAAAATACACATCTTTTCCCTGCATTTTAATGGCTTTTCCGTCTTTATCTTTCTGCGACTGGAACTGATCATCATACACAGGAACTTCCTTGTCTTCATAGCTTTTTCCTTCAACCATATAAATTCCCTCCAATGGCTTTTCCATAGCAGCAGGAACGCTTCTGTCGGTGTAATAATTGGCCCATCTTGTTAAAGCCGTTCCGTTTTGCTTGAAAACTGCCCAGAAAAACATGCTGATTAAGAAAACCGATAATAAGGCTCCGATAGAAGATTTTTCGTCCGGTTTTGCTTTAAAATATAACGATGCGTAAAAATAAATAACAGGAATGCATGCGAAAATAAAAGCATCCGTACTATCACTTCCGAAAATATTTCCGGGAATAATCCAACCGATTACTCCGGCAATAATTGCAGGTAAAAAAACTTTAACCAAGATTTCAGAAAGTTTGGTATCCCCTTCCTGTACAGGTTTCATCTGAGCTGCATGAATATAATGTTTTCTGCCGATGGTGAAAATTACCAGTCCGATCAGCATCCCGACTCCTGCCGTAATGAAAGCTTCACCCCAACCGAATTTATTCCGCATAAATGCCGCAATAATATTACAGATAAATGCCCCGATGTTGATTCCCATATAGAAAATATTGTAACCGGAATCTTTATTGGCTTTATACGGTTCTTCAGAATATAAATTGCCAAGCAAGGTTGAAATGGTAGGTTTAAAAAAGCCATTTCCGATAATGATTAAGGCTAAAGAAGAGTAAAATAGGGTGAGATCTTTGAAAACACCCATCCCAATGTAGCCGGCCGCCATTAAAATTCCTCCCAGATAAATGGATTTGATATATCCTAAAACCCTGTCTGCAAGGAATCCGCCGATGAAAGGTGTTAAATAGGTAAGCGCAATATAAGTCCCGAAGATATCGTCTGCAGTCTTGTCGGGAAGTCCGAGGCCGCCTTTTATTCCGGTTGGCTCAATGACATACAGTACAAAAATTCCGAGGATAAGATAATACCCGAAACGCTCCCACATTTCCGTAAAGAAGAGGAAAGGCAATCCCTTAGGATGTTTAGTCTTCATAGTAGATAAATTTCAAATTTCACAAATATAGAATTTTAAAAATAATAATGGGATTTTATTAACTTTGAATAAAATAAGATGAAATGGAAATTACATTGAAAGATTTGGAAAACAATATCAGAACACTTCCGGAGAACTTTTACGAGGAAGTAAATGATTTTATTGATTTTTTGAAGCATAAACATTTTAAAGACAAACAATACGAAGTTCCAGAATGGCAAAAAGAGGAGGTAAGAAGAAGGATTAAATATTCTCAAAATAATCCTCAAAGTTTTGTTTCTGAATCTGAAATGGATGATTACTTAAGAAGTTTAGAAGATGGCGACTAAATTAATTTATAACCGTTTTGTTAGAGATGATCTTAAGGAAATCAATGAGTGGTATAAAGAATAAATAAAGAATTGTGGAATAGTTTTACTAAGGAATTTCGTCTGAAAATCAATCTCATTAAAGAGAATCCTTTATCGTTTGAATTGAAATATAATAATATTAGAATTGTTTTCTAAAGAAATTTTCCTATGGAATTCATTATTCATACAATACAGAAGAAAACATAATTGAAATATATTCCGTATTCCATACTTCCAGAGATCCGGAAATATAGAAATACAGAAAATAAAAATCCGAATCTTGCATTGAAGATTCGGATTTTTTTAAGGTTAAATTTTTTCTGAATTACAAATTCTCCAAAATAAAATCAGTCATTTTCTGATACAGCTGTGGTCTTGTCTGCCCACCATAAATTCCGTGGTTTTTATCAGGATAAGCCATAAAATCAAACTGTTTTTTGTTCTGAATCAACGCTTCTGAAAATTCCATGGAATTTTGAAAATGTACGTTGTCGTCGGCTGTACCGTGAATCAGGAGGAATTTTCCTTTCAATAAATTTGCATACTCAGTAGGCGAGTTTTTATCATATCCGTCCGGGTTTTCCTGTGGTGTTCTCAGGAATCTTTCGGTGTAAACAGAATCATAAAATCTCCAGTTGGTAACCGGTGCCACAGCAATTCCCATTTTGAAAACATCTGCACCTTTAGTCATCGCTAAGCTCGTCATATAACCACCGAAGCTCCATCCGAACATTCCGATTCTGGATTTATCAATATACGATTGATTTCCGAACCATTTTGCCGCAGCAATCTGATCTTCAATCTCGTATTTCCCTAAATTCATGTATGTTACTTTCTTGAACTTCGCACCTTTATAACCTGTTCCGCGTCCGTCTACGCAGGCTACAACATACCCTTTCTGCGCCAGCATTTCAAACCAAAGCGCGTTTCCATTATCCCAGGAATTGGCCACCTGCTGAGATCCCGGACCGGAATACTGGAACATGAACAACGGATATTTTTTATTTTTATCAAAATTTTTAGGTTTAATAATCCATGCATTCATCTGGTCTCCGGCTTCGTTGGGAATCGTGAAAAATTCTTTTTCAACAAAGTTATCCGCTTTCAGCTTCTGAAGCTGCGCATCATTATTCTGAAGTTCTTTTACTACTTTTCCGTTTCCGTCCTTTAAGACAAAAGTATAAGGTCTTGAAGCAGTAGATGAGGTTTCAATGAAATAATTATAGTTTTTACTGAAATTGGCAGAATTATTTCCTTCGGCATTGGAGATCAGCTGGGATTTTCCATTTTCAATATTTACTTTGGAAATTACTTTATTGATGCTTCCTTTTTCCGTGGTCTGAACGTAAATTTCTTTTGTTTTTGGATTAAAACCATAATAATCGGTTACTTCCCAATTTCCTTTGGTTACCTGCTTTTTCAGCTTCCCGTCTTTTTCGTACCAATACAGATGGCGGTTTCCGTCTCTTTCGGAACCCCAGAGGAAAGAATCGTCTTCCAGGAATTCCAACGTAGGACTGTCGGTATCAATCCACTTTTCATCTGTTTCAGTAAATAATTTCTGTACCGCTCCGGTTTTGGTATTTACTTTCAGAACATCGGATGCATTCTGAATTCTTTCGGAAGTAATTAAAACAATTTCATCTGGTTTTGCGGTCTGAATGACGTTAGGAATATAATAATTTTTAAACGAGCTTAAATTTAAACCCATTGTTTTCCCATTGTCAAGACGATACATCTGTGCCGAAACTTTGGAATTTTTTTCTCCTGCTTTCGGGTATTTATATCTCATTTCCGATGGGTAAAGCGTTTTACCGTAAATCGGGATAAAGATTTCCGGCACTTCACTTTCATCTGATTTTACAAAAACAATCGCGTCTGAATTTTTTGTCCATTCATATTGTCTGGCGTGCCCGAATTCCTCTTCATACACCCAGTCTGCAAGTCCGTTGATGATTGAATTTTTCTTACCGTCTGTTGTAATCTGTGTAATTTTTCCTGAATTTAAATCCTGGTAAAATAAATTGTTATCAGCGATAAATGCAACTTTGGTAGCGTCCGGTGAAAATCTCGGTTCCTGGACAAATTTTCCATCATACAAAGCAACCGTTTTTCCGGATTTTAAATCTTTAACTTCAAATTTTCCAAGAAAAGAATGTCTGTAAATGGGTTCGCTTTCTTTCAGCAAAAGAATTTTAGATTCGTCTTCAGAAAATTCATAGCTTTCAAACTGTCCATCCACAATATTGCCTTCCTTCTGAGAAGTTTTGTAAGAATATTTAGCAATACCTCCCTGCTCAATAACCAGGTAATTTTCCCCGTTTTTCATGGAAGTGATTCCGGCAATGCCTTTTCCACGGTAATATCCTGAATATATTTTATCCAAAGTGATCTCCTGTGCGGCTACGCTTTGAAAAGCAGCAGCGATGGTAAGTGTTAATATGAATTTTTTCATTTTTTATTTTAAAGCTTTCAAATATAACAATTTTATCAATGGCATAAAAAGCATTTAAAATTGATCTTTTGGCAGAAAAATTGAATAGTTAAGGTATAATCAATATCATATAATAATTATGGAAACGAATGCTTTTGACCAAAAACTAAACCGCTACGAATTAGACAGCACCATTGTATACACAGGATTTTCAAGCTTTAAAGATGCCGAGGAATACGCTCAGCAAAAAAATGGTGAATTGGTGGAAGTAGGTTTCAAAGACGGTAATGACAACCCTGAAATTTCTAATGAAGCCGGTTTAATTGACAAAAAGCTGCATTTTTTTGTTGATGCAGGCAAGGAATATAAATTCATTCATTCATCAGATCCCGGATTCAAAGAGTATGCAGATGAATTGCAGAAAATAAAAGCAAAATTAATGCAGTCTCCACCTGATGAAAGATACCTCACCAATTTCGAAATAGAAAATACGGAAGATCCGATTGTGGTAATTAAAAACGATCATTTTGAATCGGTAACTTCAAGAGAACGATCAAAATATCTGAAACACGCTAAAGTGTATGAGATAGCAGTTTCGGTACCCAAATCTTAAAATATAATAATATGAGCAAAAACAAATATTCAGACAAAGCTCAGGACAAAGTAGAGAAAGTAATGCACGAATTCAAGGAAGGAAAATTAAAATCATCTTCCGGAGATAAAGTGAAAAGCAGAAAGCAGGCCGTAGCCATAGGAATTTCTGAAGCGAGAGAAGAAGGCTTAAAAGTGCCTAAAGAAAAAAAGAAAAAAAATTAATTTATAAGAAAACGGCTTGAAATTTTCAAGCCGTTTTTTATATTTGATTATGTAAGGTCTTTTTGTGACGAAATGAGGCATACTTTTACCCTTAGGCAAAGATTACTTTTCATAATTATAAAGAATCTGATAGTACTCATCTGCCATTCTGTCGCTGTTAAACTGATCTTTAACATCGTTCATCGAATTGTACTGTATCTTTCTCCATTTATTCGGATTATCATAATAAGCAGGAAGGATTTCATTTTCAAGAAGTTCATACAGCTTATTCATATCATAGTTATCCTGTTCATAGACACTCATATTTTCATAATCTCCTTTTGGTACAACGAAAGAGTTTTCTCCGTGTTTCGCAAATTCCGGGATCCAGCCGTCGTCTGTAGAAAGATTTACGGAGCCGTTCATCGCAGCAGTCATTCCTGATGTTCCGGAAGCTTCTCTCGGAACTCTTGGGTTATTTAACCAAAGATCAGAACCTTGTTTCAGTAATTTGCTTAATGCAAGCTCATATCCTGTAAGAACGGCCATGTTTTTCTTGTTTTTACTTTCCTCTACCAGAAGATTAAAGATTGAAATGGCAGAATAATCCATTGGATAGGGTTTTCCGGCAAAAATAATCTGTACCGGATGTTTCGGATTGTTCAGGAGTTTGTAAAATCTTTCCTTATCCTGCAAAAGAAGATCTGCTCTTTTGTAGCCTGCGAATCTCCTTGCCCATACAATGGTAAAAATATTAGGGTTGAAAAGATTGCCTGTCTGATCTGCAACAACTTTAAAAAGTCTTTTTTTAAGATGTTTTTTACGGTAATCGAAAACTGTTTCATCGTTTTCATCTTTGGCATTATACAAAGGCTTGTCGGACCAATACTTAAATTCCTGTGCATTGGTGATGGATGTAATTTTACATATTCCTTCATACTTGCTCCACATGGTTCTGGAAACATCACCATGAAGCTGAGAAACACCATTGGCAATATGTGCCATTTTCAGGGCACACAAAGAATGGTTGAACCGATCATCGCTTGAACCTTCTATTCTCTTCACGTCGTCCATACTGAAGCCTGAAAAATAAGACATTTCATAACAAAGTCTCAGGCTGTGTTTTTCATTGCCGGCTTCTTCAGGAGTATGGGTAGTAAATACCAGCTTTTCTTTTACCTTGTTCAGGTCTCCGCTGTATTTTTTTAGGAGGTGAAATGCTGCGGGAAGCCCGTGCGCTTCATTCAGGTGATAAATATCCCTTTCCAGATTCATCTCGTCGAGCAGTTTTGCGCCGCCTTTTCCTAAAAGAATATATTGGGCCAGCTTGGTAGACTCGTTGGCGTCATAAAGTTTATGGCAAATTGTTTTTGAAATATGGTCATTTTCCGGAACATCCGTAGAAAGCAAAAACATCGGCGCTGTCTGGAAAATTTCAGGATCCAGGTACCATACCTTTACCCAAACCGGTGCGCTGTGGATTTCGATCTGGAATTTTAAGCCCGTATCTTCAAGAAAACTGTACATCTTTTTTGTCCAGACCGGTTGTAAGGTCTGATCGTGGTTTCTTGCCTGGTCATAATATCCGAATTTCCACAAAATCCCAATTCCTACAAGATCCTGTTTCAGGTTATAGGCACTCCGCATATGCGATCCTGCCAGAAATCCAAGACCTCCGGAATATATTTTAAGAACCTGCTCTATGGCAAATTCCATTGAAAAATAAGCTACTTTTTTAGAGTATTTGGGATTGGTGCCAAAAGGCATTTTAAAGTTTCTAAAATCCATCACAGTTTTATATTTGAAATCCAAAGGTATTAATTATGAAAGTAAACTAAATGTTAAATATCAAATAAATTATTTTAAAAGAAAATATAGCATTGAATTTTTACCTATCTTTAAATTGTAAATTTTTGATAATCAAAACTTCATGGCATGAAACCGAAAGTTTTATGTGTTCCATAGCAATAAAAATAAGCACATGAAAAAGACCTTTTCTGATGAAGATTTAATTAAAAATCTAAGCCTTTATTATCTGAACCGGCATTTGAAAAAAAAGCCGATCGAAAAATATCACCGTACCATAGATCAGTCTCCTTTGCACGACCGGGAAAAGTATAAGAAAAAAACAGAGATACTACTGCTCAATTCTTTTATGCATCATTTCCCTGAAATTAAATTTGAAGATTTAACCTGCGAAAGCCCGGATTTTATAGCCAAATTAAACGACAAGAAAATCGGGATCGAACTCACCGAAGTAATCAATCATCTTGAAATGAAGAAGATTGAAAGCAGCTTAAACAAAATTTTCCGTCAGGCAGAAATACTATTAGAACAGGAAGACACTACGAAATATCGTGGTGTTTATTTTTTAGAATTCCATCCCAATATCCGCCCCGATACCCTCGAAAACCAACAGGAAATTATTCTCAATATCTATAAAAGCATCAAACGTGGAAAAGCCTGTGGTTGTGTAAAAAGTATCAGGAAATCTTTTCACCGGAGAAATGTTTTTATCACTCACGAATATAATATGAATCTCTTTGATGAATTATGCTCTGAAAAAATTGTAGAACTTATCGAAAAAAAGAATGAGAAATTTCCGTATTACGATACTTCTGTAGACGAATGCTGGCTTGTTATCGTTTCGGATATGAATTCGATTGCTTCCCGGTATACTTTTATTCAGGATAAAGAACATTTGCAAAAGGTAAAAAGCCCTTTTCATAAAATCTTTCATGTCGAAAACCTTTGCGGAAATATCACAAGTATAAAGTGATTCATTAAATATGCTTCATTGTTTTTAGATTTATGATGAATTATGTTAAATAAAAGTAACATAATAGGTGCGAAATGTTTATATTTGATATAAACAAATCACTGAAAATAACCAAATTGAAAAAACATGAAGAAATATTTACTCTTTTTTTTACTATTATTATCCCGAACACTTTTTTCCCAAGCCGACTGCTCAACGGCACTCACCGTTTGCGGAAATTCAAATATTACCTACTCACCATCGGGAATTGGTGCACTCAATGAAAATCTTGGAGGATGTCTTACTACAGGTGAGCATAATTCCATCTGGTACAAAATCACCATAGCAACAGGCGGAACACTTACTTTTGATCTTGTTCCAAGTGATCCGGATGCCGATTACGATTGGGCAGTTTATGGCCCGAACGTCAACTGTGGAAGCTTGGGAGCGCCAATACGCTGTAATGCAGCCACCGTAATAGGTGTGGGAGCTTCAACAGGACTGAATATGACCAGCACAATTACCAGCGCAGCAGGAGGATCTCCAACACCGTACTGCAAATATCTGGATGTGCTGCCCGGACAAACTTATTATCTGTACATTGACAATTGGGTAGATGTTTTCAATCCTACAATGGCTCCGTTTTCGCTCACCTGGGGCGGAACGGCAACGCTTGCCTCTCCGTTTACCAATCCTAATATTCAGACACAGCCTTTTACGCCACCGGGAGCTCCGGCTGCAAATCCTGCAGATCCGCGGGAAATTATCATCTGCCAGAATCCGGCTGTTTTCGATTTCAGCACGTTAACGGCAGGAATTCTGAATGGCAATTCTAATTTTCAAATAACATATCACACTTCCCAGAATGATGCCCTTTCAGGAGCAAACCCTATTCTTACGCCACAAACAATGAATTTGACGTTAACGTACTACTACAGTATTCATTATCAGGATCCGGCTGATCCTAATAATCCTATAAATTCCTGCAGGCAGACCGGAGCGTTTAAATTCAAGCAGGGAAGTATTACCGGAAATAATGTTACCCTTTACAGCTGTAATAACAATAATGCGGGAACGGCTACTTTTAACCTGACTTCTGCAGCGGTTTTCGCAGATCCTGCCGCTACAAAAAAATATTATAATACGCTAAGTGATCTCAATGCAGGAATCAATGAAATTACAAGTCCAGCAGCGTTTGTTTCTGCTGAAGGAATTGTTTACGTGAAAATTACTTCGCAGTACGGCTGTATAGCTGTAGCAGAGATTACTTTAAAATTCTATCCTGTTGTCATCGTAACAGAAGCCACGCTGAGGTCTTGTTTTATCGAATCAAACCCTTCTACTGCTTCATTCAATTTAACAACGGCTCCGGTGACCACTCAAACGGGAACGAAAACTTATTTTCCTTCTCTTGCCGATGCTAAAAATAATACCAATCCAATTGCAAATCCAGCCAATTACATTGCATCCAATGGAATTGTTTTTATAAAAGTAACCAACGGAAACGGCTGTTATGCGATCGCTAAAGTTAATCTTATTGTTCTTCCGCCTGTGTATTCTAATGTTCTTCAGGATAAAATCATCTGCATGGAAGATAAAACAACACTGGATGCCGGCCCGGGCTTCACTTCCTATGAATGGAGTACAGGAGCTACAACACAAACAATATCCAATGTTGGAGTGGGAACGTATTGGGTAAAACTGAAAACGGGAGATTGTACCACAGTGCAAACTGTAAAAATTTATGCTTCGGAACAACCTGTAATCTCTTCTGTGGATATTGCAAACACTACGGTAACGGTAAATGTCACAGGAGGAACAGGCCCTTACAGCTATTCTACAGACGGTGTCAACTGGCAGGAATCTAATATATTTAACAATATCCCAAGAGGTGATCATCATGTCTTTGTTAAAGATGGCTACAATTGTGATCCTATTGATATTATGATTGTTGTGCCGAATTTAGTGAATGTTATAACCCCGAACGGAGACGGCGTTAATGATATGATTGATTATTCTGCACTGGGAAATAAACAGAATCTTGTATTTAATATTTTCGACCGGTACGGAAATAAAATCTTTCAGGCAGACAAAATGAACGGATATCAATGGAACGGAACTACGGGTGGTAAAAAAGTCCCAACCGGGACTTATTGGTATTCCGTAACCTGGAATGAAAATGATAAAAAGAACACATTAATCAAGTATTCAGGTTGGGTAATGGTGAAAAACAGAGATTGATCTAAATATTAAAACTGCCTCGAAAGAGGTGGTTTTTATTTTAAATATATTTTTTTCAGCCTTAAATGTTTATGAAAAAAATAACAGGAATTTAAACAATAGACCGAATCGATTTACGATTTGTATTAAATTGATTATCTTTGCACCCACAAAATTCAAGGATTAATAAATGTCTCAATTTCACAGAACTGCCGCATTTCATACCTTAGGCTGCAAATTAAATTTTGCGGAAACTTCTACCATTGCCCGTCAATTGACAGATGCAGGATACGAAAAGGTAAGTTTTGATGAAAAAGCGAATATTTATGTGATCAACACCTGTTCGGTTACGGAAAATGCCGATCGTGAATGCAAGCTTCACGTCAAAAGAGCCATGAAAGCCAATCCGGAAGGACTGGTTGTGATTGTAGGATGCTATGCTCAGCTGAAACCGGAAGAAATTTCTCAGATTGAAGGAGTAGATCTTGTGTTGGGGGCTAAAGAAAAATTCAATATTTTAAGTTATCTTGATGATCTTGAAAAGACTGAAAGCGAAGGTATTGTTCATTCCTGTGAAATTGAAGAAACAGATTTCTTTATCGGAAGCTATTCTATCGGAGACAGAACCAGAGCTTTTCTAAAGGTTCAGGATGGCTGTGACTATAAATGTACCTACTGTACGATTCCTTTGGCAAGAGGGATTTCCCGTTCCGACACCATTGAAAATGTATTAAAAAATGCCAGGGAAATTTCCCAGAGAGATATCAAAGAAATTGTTTTGACCGGAGTTAATATCGGAGATTATGGCAAAGGTGAGTTCGGAAACAAAAGACATGAGCATACCTTTCTGGATTTAATTTCCGAGTTGGATAAAGTGGAAGGGATTGAAAGAATCCGTATCTCTTCCATCGAACCTAATCTACTGAAAGACGAAAGTATAGAACTGGTTTCGAAAAGCAGAAGCTTTGTTCCGCATTTTCACATTCCGCTGCAATCGGGAAGTGATGAACTGTTGAAAAAAATGAAGCGCCGTTACCTTACCAAACTATATAAAGACAGAGTTGCTAAAATTCGTGAAGTAATGCCTCACGCTGCAATTGGTGTTGATGTTATTGTAGGATTTCCGGGGGAAACGGAAGAGCTGTTCATGGAAACGTACAACTTTCTGAATGAGCTTCCGATTACCTATCTTCACGTTTTCACCTATTCTGAAAGAGAAAATACCGAGGCTGCCGCAATGGAGGGTATTGTGCCGGTTCCCGAAAGAAAGAAACGCAATAAAATGCTCAGAATCCTTTCTGAAAAGAAAAAGATGGCATTCTACCAGACCCAGCTTGGAAAAACGCTTCCCGTACTTTGGGAACATGAAAATAAAGACGGAAAAATGTTCGGCTTCACAGAAAATTATGTTCGGGTACAGAAAGATTATGATGCCGCATCTGTTAACCAGATTGAATTTTTAAACTTAGAAAAAATCCTGTCAGATGGCACGGTTTCTGTGCAATCTTCCTACGAAAATTTTTTAGCTAAAGCGTAGGCTTTCTGCTAAATTTCTACTACATTTAATCTTTAACTTCAAATCTAACATTCATGAGAGATAAGTTTTTATCTTGGGGATTGGTCTTGGTAATCGTTACATGGATTGTAGCATTGCTGATCAGGGCACATTACTGGATCCCTATTCTTTTGACGGCCATTTATGCATTAGGAGTATACAATACCTATCAGACCAAGCATGCCATTCTAAGAAACTTTCCTGTATTAGGCTATTTCAGGTATTTTTTCGAAAGTATTTCACCGGAGATGCAGCAGTATTTTATTGAAAGGGAAACAGACGGGAAACCATTCCCAAGAAACCAGCGTTCTGCAGTGTACCGAAGAGCCAAAAATTTAGGCGATACCGTTGCTTTCGGAACACAGCTGGAGATCAACCACCGCAAATATGAAGGAATTAAACATTCCATTTATGCAAAGTCTCCTGCGGAAGAACTTCCGAGAGTCTGGGTTGGAGGAGAACAGTGTACACAGCCTTACCATGCGTCCTTGCTTAATATTTCAGCAATGAGTTTCGGATCTTTAAGTGACCGTGCCCAAATTTCTTTGAACAGAGGTGCTAAAAAAGGAAACTTTTATCACAATACGGGAGAAGGAGGTATTTCACCTTACCATCTTGAAGGTGGAGATCTTTGCTGGCAGATCGGTACAGGTTACTTTGGCTGCAGGGATGATGAAGGGAAATTTAATCCTGAGCTATTTATAAAATATTCCAATCTTCCCAATGTGAAAATGATTGAAATTAAACTTTCACAAGGAGCAAAGCCCGGTCATGGCGGCGTTTTACCGGGGGTGAAGAATACTCCGGAGATTGCCAAGATCCGTCACGTTACGCCGGGAATGACCATTATCTCACCGCCGTCGCATTCTTCGTTTTCCGATGCGGCAGGATTGCTGAGATTTGTACAGCAGCTGCGTGAACTTTCAGGAGGAAAGCCCGTAGGATTTAAATTGTGTATTGGCGATACTAAAGAATTTGAAGATATCTGTGTCCAGATGAATGTATTGAAAATTTATCCGGATTTCATTACAGTGGATGGAGCAGAAGGAGGAACCGGTGCTGCTCCGCCAGAGTTTTCAGACGGTGTGGGAATGCCCTTAGAACCGGCTTTGATTTTTGTAAACAGAACCCTTAAAAATTACAATCTGAGAAATAAACTGCGCATCATTGCCAGTGGAAAAGTTTTAACAAGTCTCGATATCCTGAGAGCTATTGCCATGGGAGCAGATATGTGCAACAACGCAAGAGGCTTTATGTTTTCCTTGGGTTGTATCCAGGCATTGAGATGTAATTCCAATAATTGCCCTACAGGTGTTGCAACTCAGGATAAAATGCTGATTAAAGGATTGGATGTTACTGACAAAGCGGAAAGAGTATACCATTTCCATAAAAATACTTTGCACACCTGTAATGAGCTGATTGCAGCTGCGGGCCGAAGTTCTTATGAAGAAGTGGATGCAACCATGTTCATGAGGGGTGACGAGTTTGATCATCTTTCTGACCACTATTTCCCGGATATTTTAGGAAATGTAAAGCATAAAGCAGAATATTAGCAATAAAAAAACGCTTCAAAACCTGAAGCGTTTTTTATTATTTATCGTTAGCCGGTCTTACATTGGCTTTATAAATTTCAAAATTGAAAACAAAGCAGTTGTTTTTAAGCGAAAGCCCTGTATAATTGTAATGCGAGTCTCTGGCAAATGCGGCTCTTGAAGGGATAATGATTACACCCTGTAAGTTGTACGCATCGCCATCATTTTTATTTTCATATCCTTTAAAATATTTCAAACCTTCCTGAAGTCCTTCAATTTCATAATAGCTTCTTTGCTTTGCAGCATCAGTTGTAGCGGTTTCAAGAACGTTATCTTTTACATAGTAGTAAGGCGGATCGGTAACCGGTGACCCGGAACCATCAATGGTATTTAAAAGAGTTCCAGCGCTTCCAAAAGAAACATTTCCGTCACTTTCTGCTGCGAGATAGTAGTTGGCTCTCATCATTACTCTGATCTGGGTAGCATTGTCTGAAGCAGAATTAGTTTCAAGCGTAACACCGGGAGATGGCTGTGCTCCGTTTCTTACGATGTAAATTACCCCTGAAGGAAGTTTTACCGGATTTAGCTCGGAAAGCTTTTTCTCATTATCATCGGAAGCATCTGTAGAGCTGAAAGCTTTTATATTTCCCTGCGCATCAAGATAATTATTTTCCATAAACTTTTGAATAGCCTGATCGTCATAAGAATTTCTTACCGACACGTCTTCAGGTTCTATAAAAGTTTCAACCTCATCATCCTTTTTACATGCAGAAAAACAGAGAGATCCCGCAAGGATATATAAAAATATTTTTTTCATTTCAAAAACTTTAATTACTTTACAAATAATATAACGGCAAAAGTATAAAAAAATATGAGAATAGATAAATTTTTATGGAGCATTCGTTTTTATAAGACCAGAACCGTCGCTACGGAAGAGATTAAAAAGAACAGGGTTTCTATTGGTGAATCGGTGGTGAAGTCTTCTAAAGAGGTAAAAGAAGGAGATGTGATAAAGATCCGTAAAAATCAGATTGATTATAAAATTAAGGTAATCCAGATTCCTAAAAGCAGGATCGGGGCAAAGCTGGTTCCGCTCCACATTAAAGATGTAACCGATAAAGAACAGTACGAGCTTTTAAAAATGCGTAAAATGTCTCAGGATTATTACAGGATTAAAGGAGAGGGAAGGCCCACGAAAAAAGACAGAAGGGATATGGATGATTATGTGGAAAACGATATTGCTTCCGATTTTACCGACTGGGACGATTTTTTCGGAGAGAAGGATGGTGATGATTCCGAAAATAATGAATCGTTATAAAGCTCTATAGATAGAGCTTTTCTATTATCTCGGCTACAATATCTTCAGGCGGTCTGGAGTCTGTGGCAACATGAAATTGTGCCTTGCTGTAAAAAGCATTGCGCTCAAACAAATGCTTTGCGATGAATTCCGGAAGGTCTTCATCAGGAATATTGGCGATAAGCGGGCGTTTTTCCTTTTGTTTGGATAATCTTTCCGTTAAAGTTCCTACGGAAGCTCTTAGAAAAACACTTTTCGAGTTGATGTTGATAATTTCCATATTATTATAATATGCCGGAGTTCCCCCGCCCAGGCTCAGTACCAGGTTTTCTTCCGTGGCCAGAATTTCTTCCAATGCTTCTCTTTCCAGCTTTCTAAAATAAATTTCTCCCTTTTTTGCGAATATTTCAGGAATGGTTAATTTATTTCGCTTGGAAATCTCTTTATCAAGATCAATAAGGCTGAAATTTAGTTTTTTGCTTAATATTTTGGAAATGTGAGTTTTGCCACTTCCCATGTATCCGACCAGTGAAATTATCATGAATTTTTTTTAAACAAATTTGCGAAAAAGTTTTGAGAAATAAAAAAAAGCTATATCTTTGCACCACTTAAAACAAGGGACATTATCATAATGAAAACTTGATGATAAAGTGGCCGACTCGGTAGCTCAGCTGGTAGAGCAATACACTTTTAATGTATGGGTCCTGGGTTCGAATCCCAGCCGGGTCACGAGCAAAAAATTACTTGATCTTTGTAATTTTATTTGCCTGCGTGGTGAAATTGGTAGACACGCCATCTTGAGGGGGTGGTTTCCTAAGGATGTGCTGGTTCGAGTCCAGTCGCAGGCACAATGCAGAAAATTGAAATAGTTAATACTGAAAATAAAAATTTTATTTATATTTATCATTATTGATTGTGAACGACTCGGTAGCTCAGCTGGTAGAGCAATACACTTTTAATGTATGGGTCCTGGGTTCGAATCCCAGCCGGGTCACAAGTTTACTGAAAAGTAAATTTTTTTCATATTAATATTTTGTGATTTGGTGTTTCAAAGGCTTCCTTCAGGAGGCCTTTGATTTTTAATGGCGTTTTTTTTGATTGTACTCCTGAGGGCCAGGCAACTGATAGATCTTTTGTTGCAAACTATTAGGATTAATAATTATTTAATTTAAATCAAAAAGCGTCACTTGGGAAGCAACGCTTTTGTATTTAATGTTATCGGTCTAACCTTTGTTTCTCGACCTTAATTAATCCAGGTGCATATTATCAATCAATCGTACTCCATCTACCACAACCACAATAAATGCCCTGAAATTTCTGTCTTTGTAGAAAAAGTCTGTTTCTTTCAGCGTCTTTTCATCTGCAATCAGGAAATACTCAAGCTGCATTCCTCTCTGATGATCGAAAATATCCTGTACACGCTGTTTTATTTCAGGAACCGTTAAAACACGGAACCATTCATTTACTTTTTTCAAGGTTTCATAAATGATTTTAGAGTCTTCCCTACGGTTTTTGTCAAGCCTTTGGTTTCTTGAGCTTAAAGCCAGTCCGTTTTCTGCCCGGAAAATAGGAACACCTTTTACTTTAATCGGAAGCTTTTTCTTTTCAGTCATTTTTTTGATAATGGCAAGCTGTTGAAAATCTTTTTCACCAAAATAGGCATTATCCGGTTTTACCTGCCTGAAAAGTTCTTCTACAACGGTTCCTACCCCGTTAAAATGCCCCGGCCTGGATTTTCCCTCCATCTCCTCTTCAAGCCCGCCGAAATCATACTGCTGGCTTTCTGTTTTTTCAGGATAAATATCAGAAACTTCCGGAATATAAACTGCATCTACAATCCCGGATTTTTCAAGTATTGAAATGTCGCGGTTAATGTCTCTGGGATATTTTTCAAGATCTTCGGGATTGTTGAATTGGGTTGGGTTAACAAAAATTGATGAAACCACCAGGTCATTCTCTTCCCTTGCTGTTTTATAGAGCGAAAGATGGCCGTCATGCAGGGCTCCCATCGTAGGTGCAAAGCCTATTTTTTTGCCCATTTCTTTCTGTCTTTCAATGAAATCCTGCAGAATTTTCTTGCTTTTTAAAACTTCCATAGTTTATTTTAATAGTAATTCAAAAATACTAAAAATATCATATAATTATCATACACCTGCACGTTGTTTTTATAATTTAAGAGACCGAATTGTCGTAAAAAAATGTTAATTAAAGTAATGTTGAATGTTTTTTCGTAATTTTGCGCATTAAAGCATTTTTACAAAAATTAGATAGAAGTTTATGCCGAATCAAAAAATACTGTACATTACTACAGAAATGTATCCATATCAGGAAGATACAAATATGGCTACAGTGGTAAACAAAATGGCACTTAAGATGCACAATGAAGGCAATGATGTAAGAGTTTTTATGCCAAGATTTGGACAAATAAGTGAAAGGAAATTCCAGCTTCATGAGGTGATCCGCCTTTCGGGAATGAATATCATTATCAACGATCTGGATCAGCCTCTTATTATTAAAGTAGCATCGCTTCCCGGGGAAAGACTTCAGGTATACTTTATCGACAATGAAGAATATTTCAAAAGAAAACAATATTATTTTGATGATGAGGGAAATTCTTTCGATGATAACGACGAAAGAGCTATTTTCTTTGCCAGAGGCGTAATCGAAACCATTAAGAAGCTCAACTGGGTTCCTGATGTTATTCATCTTAACGGGTGGATGTCTTCCTTTGTTCCTATTTATTTAAAAACATACTACGAATCCGATACCTACTTTAAGGATGCTAAAATTGTTCTTTCTTTATATAATGAGAAAGATGCACCTTTGGCTTCAAATATCGACGAAAAGCTGAAGTTTGATAATATTTCAGGCCTTAAAGCGTTAGATAACCCAAGCGTTAAAACTTTCGTTGCCGAAAGTATGGGCTATGTAGATATGGTGGTAAAAGGCGATGAATTTCTTGATGAAGACCTTGATAAGGCTTTCAATGAAACATCAACCCCTAAATCGGAATATCTCGACGTAGATTCTATTAATCAACTTTATTAAAAACACATTTTTAATGATTCATAATGTTAAAAAAACAATCACCGCATTTTCTATGGTGGTTTTGGGAAGTATATTACTTTACAATTGTGAGCCGGATGCGGATACTTTGGGAGAGCAGCTGTTTCTGGACGGAGCTGCGCAAGGTAAAGAGGAACCATTTGATGTTATCGCTTACAATATCAATAATAACGATACAATTCGTACAGATGCCGCAAAACTTACTTATGGAGTTCTGGGTGCCTTTAATGAAAGCCAGTTCGGGATGCAGAAGGCATCTTATCTTACACAGGTTAAATTATCTACATATGATCCTGACTTCGGAACCAATGCAACGGTAGATTCTGTGGTACTTGTAGTAAAACCGAGATTTGCGTCAGATTCTGTTAAAACAAATACCGTAGACGATAATTTCACCTACACTACAGCTGCAGACGGAGCTGTTAATGCTAAAAAAGTAGTCAATACATATCCTGTTCTAAAATTCGGGAAAGCAAAGAGATCACTTACATTAAAAGTTCATCAGGTAGAAACATTCCTGAAATCTGCTTCAGACACGGTAAAATCTAATCAGACTTATGATATTAGTAATGAATTGGGGTCAAAAGTAATTAACGGTAACGTAAGTTCAGTAGCCATCACAAAAGATGATGGTGGATCCGCTTTATTTACTTCTTCAACACCAGGTATCAGAATTCCTTTGGATAAAGATTTTTTCCAGACTAAAATTATTGCTAAAAAAGATCAGCCTGAGCTTCAGGATGCTTCCAATTTTATCCGTTATTTTAAAGGATTAAGAGTTTCTGTTGCTGAATCGGATGGATATCTTTTCCAGTTTTCTCCCAACGATATGGAGATGATCATGTACTATAAATATGATAAAACAGAAAATGGTACTACAACAAGACCTCAAACTTCTTACTCATTCGCATTAGGCACAGGAAATGCACATATCGGTCAATACCAATATGAAAGAACGGGCTCCGCAGTAAAAAATGCCGGATATAACAGTGTAACAGGTGATGCAAAACTTTACGCACAGGCGATGGGAGGGAATTCTATCGGAATTAAAATTCCTGAATCTACTATTACTAAACTTAAAGATAAAGTATCAAAAGATAAGGTAGGAATCATCAGTGCCAAAATAAGAATCTATATAGATCCTTTATGGAACGATACCAATTATGCAAAGCCTACAGAATTTACATTGCTGCGCAGATATATCGATCCAAGTTCTGAGAATCCTGCTAAGGTTAAATCGAATTTCACCAACGATTTGTTAAAACTGGCAGGAGTACCCGGATATACAATTTTTAAAGCTTACAATATAGACAAAGATAATACGTATTATGACTTTATCGTTACACAATCAATAAAAGAGATGATTGAGCCGGAGAGCAAACCTTCAACTGATAAAACCGAAACAAAATATTTCAAAATAGATTTAGGATCATTTGAAAGAAATGCAGATGGGACAAGTCTTGTGGGCTACAAATCTACTACTGCTTCATATGATACCAGAAGAGCGGTATTTATAGGAAATGATGCGGCAAAGCCTAAGGAAAATACACAGCTTTTTGTTACTTACGGAACAAAATAAAAATTTGAACAACAATACACTTACAATCAGAAAAACACTTAAACACTTGATATAATTATGTGCGGAATCGTTGGATATACAGGTTTTCAAGACGCTTACGATATAGTAATTAATGGTCTTAGAAGATTAGAATACAGAGGCTACGACAGTGCCGGAATTGTTTTGGAAGACGGAAATAACAAACTTGAAGTTGAAAAAACGAAAGGTAAAGTTGAGGATCTTGTAAATATTTCCAGTCAGTTAAAAGGAAAAGCTAAAATCGGGATGGGACATACCCGTTGGGCAACCCACGGAGTTCCGAGTGACAGAAACTCTCACCCTCACTTGTCTAATAACGGTAAGCTTGCCATTATTCACAATGGAATCATAGAAAATTATGATACCATTAAGACAATGCTTACGGAAAAAGGATTCACCTTCAAATCTGAAACCGATACCGAAGTTTTGGTAAATCTTGTTCAGTATTTTATGGATCTTAACGCAGAAACAGATTTTCCCACTGCTGTAAGATATGCTTTAAATGAAGTATACGGAGCTTATGCTATTACCGTAATGCACGAAGACTATCCTGGAGTACTTGTTGTAGGAAGATTAGGCTCTCCTCTGGCTATCGGAATCGGGGATAAAGAATATTTCATCGCTTCAGATGCATCTCCTTTCGTTGAATTTACAAAAGAAGCTATTTATCTTGAAGAAGGCCATATGGCTACTATTTCACTGGAAAACGGAGTAGATATAAGAACAATTACAGAGAACTCCAAAATCATACCTGAAATACAGAAGCTTAAACTAAGTCTGGAACAGATTGAAAAAAGCGGATATGAGCATTTTATGCTGAAAGAAATTTTCGAACAGCCAAAATCTGTTCATGATACCATGAGAGGAAGATTGCTCGTAGACGAAGGAGTTATCAAGATGGCCGGAATCTGGGATCATATCGAAAGATTCAAAAATGCCAACAGAATTATTATCATTGCCTGCGGAACTTCATGGCATGCAGGCCTTATCGGTGAATATCTTATTGAAGAATATGCAAGAATTCCTGTTGAGGTAGAATATGCATCTGAATTCAGATACAGAAACCCAATTATCACAGATAAAGACGTTGTTATTGCAATTTCCCAGTCCGGGGAAACTGCAGATACAATGGCAGCCCTTAAACTGGCAAAAGAAAGAGGTGCATTTATTTACGGGATCTGTAATGTTGTAGATTCTTCTATTGCAAGAATTACAGATGCAGGATCTTATACACACGCCGGACCTGAAATCGGGGTAGCTTCTACAAAAGCTTTCACGGCGCAGCTTACGATTCTCTCTTTAATTGCTCTTAAATTAGGGAAGCATAACGGGAATTTAGGAAACGCAGAGTTCATGAGCTTAATTGCTGAATTGGATGCTATTCCTAAAAAGATTGAAGATGTATTAAGTTCAACCCATGAGCTTGTGCAAAATATTGCCAAAGATTTCGTCAATGCTACCAACTTCCTGTATCTCGGAAGAGGGTACAATTATCCTGCTGCGCTGGAAGGGGCTTTAAAGCTTAAGGAGATTTCCTACATCCATGCAGAAGGATATCCTGCTGCGGAAATGAAACACGGCCCGATTGCTTTGATTGATGAAAATATGCCGATTGTTATCATCGCTCCGAAAAAAGGACATTATGATAAGATCGTAAGCAACGTTCAGGAAATCAAGGCAAGAAAAGGAAAAGTAATATCGGTGGTAAATATTGGAGATACACAGGTAAGCGAAATGTCAGACTATGTGATCGAAATCCCTGAAACGTCAGAATGTTTCTCGCCGATTATCGCATCAGTGCCTTTACAGCTCTTAGCATATTATATTGCAGTGTACAGAGGAGCCAATGTAGACCAGCCGAGAAACCTCGCAAAATCTGTAACTGTGGAATAAAAAATACTTGTAAATAAAATAAATTTAGATTTCTTTCGTTATTTCAAAAAAAATCTTAAAAGTTTCTTAAAAAAATTATATATTTACGGCTTAATTATAAAAATTAACATGAAAAGGATATTTCTTTTATTATTGTCTGCGTCAGTAGCGTCGGTATCTTGTTCAGGTGGTGGTACTTCTTCTGTGGGGAAACCAGGAACAAAAGGAGAGTTGATACCAAGAGAAAAAACAAAATCATTTGTTGCAGAAAGACCATACGGCATGGTTGCAATTCCTGCAGGATCATTTGTTGCGGGGCTAACTGATCAGGACTTTACAGACAGTCCTGAAAAAGCTCAGGCAAAAACAGTTACTGTTTCCTCTTTCTTCATGGATGAAGCAGAAACTACAAATGCTGAGTACAGAGTATTTATCAACTATGTAAGAGATTCTATCGCAAGAACACTTCTTGCTGAAGCTGCCGGTGAAGGCGGTGAAGGTAAGGGAAGAGGAACAAGCATAGGAGATTACGCATACCTTGCTCAAAAAGAAGAAAATTTAACACCATATCAGGAATATTTAGAAGCACAGGGAGGCGGAGACGAAAGTACTTTCGATCCTACCAAAAAAATTGACTGGAAAGTTCCATTGCATTGGAACACCTCCAAATACCCGGATGTAGAATATGCAGAAGTTCTTGAATCTATGTATTTACCTGCTTCTTCGAGAGTAGGTAATGAAAGAATCCTTGATGTTAGCAAGCTTAAGTATACATACAGATGGGGAGACATGGATGTAGCCATGGCTGAAAAAGAAAGAGGCGTAAACTATTTAAGAAGTGAAAGCATCGCTATCTATCCCGACACAACAGTTTGGGTAAAAGATTTCCACTTTGCTTACAACGAGCCATTGTTCGAACAGTATTTCTGGCACAAAGCTTACAAGGATTATCCTGTTGTAGGAGTTACCTGGGATCAGGCAAGAGCATACTGTAACTTCAGATCTAAATTGAAATCCGACTATAACGAAAGTTTAAAAAGAAGAAAGCAAAGACCATTGCAATTCAGACTTCCAACGGAAATAGAATGGGAATATGCTGCAAGAGGAGGAATGCAAAATGCTACTTACCCTTGGGGAGGTCCTTACTTAATGGACGACAGAGGTTGCTACCTGGCAAACTTCAAGCCTAAGAGAGGAGATTACATGGAAGACAACAAAAAAGGTACTTATACATATACTGCTCCGGTGAAGAAATTTAAAAAGAACGGTTATGGATTATATGATATGGCCGGAAACGTCTCTGAATGGACGGCATCTGCTTACAACAACTCTTCATATGGTTTCTCATCTACTTTAAATCCTTCTACAAAAGACCTTGTTGATACAAAAAGATCAGTAAGAGGTGGTTCTTGGAAAGATGTGGGATACATGTTGATGAACGGTACAAGAGACTGGGAGAGAAAAGATTCAGCAAGAAGCTATATCGGGTTCAGAACCGTACAAGACATTCCTGAAGCTGCTGTTAAGCCAAGAAAAATTAACAGATAATTTTCAGACCATTTTATTTTTCAATAACAATTTTATTTAACATTAAAAAAACTAACTTATATGTTTAAGACTAAAGATGCTTGGATGAATTTCTTCTATTCATTCGGTGCGGCAATTGTAATTCTTGGAGCTTGGCTTAAAATTACTCACATCAACATTGGACCTATCACAGGTAACGTTGCTCTTACAGTGGGACTTATTACAGAAGCGATTATCTTCATTATCTTCGCTTTCGACCCGCCAAAAACTGAAGAATCTTATGCTTGGGAAAACGTATATCCGGAATTATTAGACAAACATGCAAATCCAAACCCTTTGCATTCTAATATATCAGCTAAAAATACAATCGATCATTTTGCCGAACTTGAAAACTCTCTTTCAGGAAAATTAGACAAAATGCTTCAGGATGCTAAATTGGATGTTCAGCTATTCGAAAGATTAAGATCAGGAATTGATAAATTTTCAAGCTCTGTAGACCAGATCAACCAAACAGTAGACGTTTCTGCTTCTACTCACAAATATAACGAGCAGTTAAACAAAGCAGCTCAGCACATGGAAAGCATGAATGCTCTTTACGCAATGCAGCTGGAAAACGGGCAAAGACAGTCTGATTTTGCTAAAAAATATGTAGAAGATATGCAGAAGTCTGCTGAACATTCAGAAAAATTCAATCAGGAATTACAAGGTTTAACAGCTAACTTAAATAACTTAAACAGAGTTTATGGCGGTATGTTAACTGCTATGAAATCTTAATCCTTAACCATTTCTAAATTTAACTACTTAACTAAAACAAAAAAGAATGGCACAAGGAAAACAGACACCTCGTCAGAAGATGATCAACCTCATGTATTTGGTGTTCATCGCGATGATGGCTCTAAATATTGATGCGGAAATCATCAGATCATATTATGACTCTACGGTTGCTTTGAAAGATACACGTTTATTAACAGAAAGAAAAAACGAAGATATCTTTGAAAAAACATTAGAGGCCAAAGCTCAGCAGGTACCGGATACCTACGCTCAGCCCTGGCAGCAATATCTGCAGCTCAAGCAGAAAATTAATGCGCTGGTACAACATGCAGATCAGATTAAGGATAAACTAAAAAAAGAATCTGAGTTCGTAGATAAAGACCCTAAAACAGGAAAATTAGTTGACGTAAGTGAAAACTTTTCAGCGCTTAATAATAACGAAGCAACAACAACTTATTTCTTTAAAGATGGAGATGAAAATTCTGCATCAAAAGGAGCTATGGAGCTGAAAGAAAAAATTGATGACGTTAGAAACTACATCAATGCTACTTTCGGAGGAAATTCCCAGTTAAAAGATTTAATTGACAGAGCCAATAAATCATTAATCGCTGAATATCCTAAAGGACAGTCGCCAAACAATAAAACATGGCTGCAGAATAAGTTCTATCACCAGCCGCTTATTGCAGCATTGTCTAATCTTGAGATTATTCAGAATGATGCAAGAAACGTTCAGTCTGATGCATTAGCCTTATTATTACAGGAAAAAGTAGATGCAAGCATCAAGTTTACAAGTTATGAAGCCATCGTATCGGCGCCTGTAGATGTTGTTGCAGGTAAGCCTGCTGAAGCAGTTGTAATGTTAGGAAACTATTCAAACAGTAATAAAATTACTATGAGTCCTGGTATAAATGTAGAAAATGGAAAAGGAAAAGCTTCACTTAATACAAGTGGTATTGGACCAAAAACATTTAGTGGAAGCATTACATTAACAGATGCGACTGGAAAAGCTCAAAACTTCCCGTTCACCCATATTTATAATGTGATTGCTGGTCCTCAGGAAGTGAAACTTCAGAAAGGTTTATTGCTTTCTGCGGATAAAATGAACGTAATGTACAGAGGTCTTGATAACCCGGTTTCAGGTTCTATCTTAGGTGCGGATAATGCTAAGCTTTCATTATCAGCTCCGGGAGCTGCGGTTAAAAGTACAGGCCCAGGTAAATGGAATGTAAAACCAGGTGCCGGAAATATTCTTAAGATTACACTATCCGGAACAGATCCTTATGGAAAATCAATTTCTCAGGTATTTGAATATAGAATTAAAAACGTACCTCCACCACAAGGACAGATCAGAGGTAAAAATATTTTGACGATGCCTGCGGGATCGGTTGAAAATCAATCACTGTCTGCAGTAATTCCTGACTTTGACTTCCCGGTATCATTCAACGTAACTTCGTTCATGGTAAGAGTGCCTGGTAGAGCGGCTTTACAAATTCAGGGTAACTCATTACAGAATGCTTCAGGATTGTTTAGAAATCTAAGACCTGGAGACGGTGTTTATATCTTTGATATTAAAGCAACAGCTGTTGGTTTAGGAGATCAGAGAGTTGGAAATATCTCACCAGTATTAATTAATATCCAATAAAATTAATAGAGTATTATGAAAAAATATATTAGCAGTTTTTTAGTATTAGTTTCGGGATTTGCATTTTCCCAAACTATCCTGAATGCTTCTTCGCCTGAAGAATTCAGAAAAATGAGAGCTGAGAACAAAATGAAAGTTGGAGATACAATCGTCGACAAAACCGTAAAACCTTTGGAATATGGTTATGTTGATGAGAAGGATATCCTGAAAAGCATGTTTGTTTGGGAGGTTATTGATATGAATGACAAAATCAATCAGCCTTTCTATTATAACAATCCGGATGGATTATTATCTTCTGAAACAAAATCTTTATATAAACTTTTACTTGATGGCGCCCTAAGCGGTGAAATTACGGAGGTTTATGATGATGAGAATTTCGTGCAAAGACTTACTCCTCAACAAATTAAAGATAGGTTGGTGAGTGTTCGTGTTGATGATGAAGCTGTAAACATCCTCAACAGTGGACGTCAATTAACTGAGCAGGAGAAAAAGGAACTTACTGACGTTTATGAAACAACTACCGAAAAAGTTAAAGTTTTAAAAGTTTTCGGAATGTGGTTCATTGATAAGAGAGACGGACAGTTGAAGTACAGACCTCTTGGAATTGCTGCAATGGGGCCAGATCCGCAAATGATTGGTAGAGTAGGTCCTGATGGACAACCTATCGAAGGTGCTAATGATCTTATCGACCTTTTCTGGGTATATTATCCGAATGCAAGAGAGATTTTGGCTAACAATTATGTTTACAACAGAAAAAATACCTCTGCAGATCTCTCTTTCGATGATTTAATTAATGCAAGAAGATTTTCTTCTGTGATCTTCAAGTCTTCAACAGGGCTTGGTGACGGCGTAATCAGAGACTATATCCCGAGAGATGCTGACGAACAGCTGGAAGAAAGTGACAGAATCAAAGATCAGATTCTGCAAATGGAAAATAATATGTGGAATTACTAACATTTCACTTGACAATTATAGAAAACCTGAGTATTTTTACTCAGGTTTTTTTGTTATGGAAAATGTAGACTATATTATTGTGGGAGACGGTTATGCTTCACTTTTCTTTGCCCACCAGCTCATAAAAAATAATAAATCATTTGTTATATTTTCGGATGAAAAAAAGAGTGCTTCCCGTGTTTCAGCAGGTATTATTAATCCGGTTGTGCTGAAAAAGTTTACCACATTTTGGAAAGCTCAGGAACAAATCGTTTTTTTAAAGAAAACGTTAGATGAAATTGAAAAATATACCGGCCAGAATTATTTAATCGACGCACCGATTCACAGAATTTTTCATGATGAGAATGAGCAAAAGCTTTGGCTCAAAAAATCAGCAAATGATGATCTTGTTTATTTTTTGGACAAAAATTTCGCTCATTTAGAAGGTGTTAAAAACGATTTTAATTCAGGAAAGGTGAATCAGTCTGCCAGACTTGATGTTAACGGATTTTTCATGGGTTTATTTGATTTTTTAAGAAATAACCGGCAGATCATCAATGAAAAATTTATTTATTCTACTATCAACACATCTGACCATACTTATAAAAATTTTAAATACAACCATATTGTGTTCTGCGAAGGAATGGGTGTGAAAAATAATCCTTTCTTTTCTGATATTCCTGTCGTGCCCAACAAAGGGCACCACATTAAAGTTAAACTCTTCCAGCATTTGCCAGAAAATATTACCATAAAGAAAAAGCATTTCCTTTTTCCACTTAATGACAATACTTATTTTTATGGCGGAACTTATGATCGGGAGCAGCTTCATTATGATGTAGATGCTTCAGCGGTAGAGCAGCTTACAAACGGCTTAAAAGAATTTTACCCTCACAATTTTGATATCGAACAAGTAAACTTTGGATTCCGGCCTACCGTAAAAGACCGAAGACCGATTATCGGAAGACATCCTCAACAACCCAACATGTATGTTTTTAACGGACTTGGTGCAAGAGGAATTCTAAATGGATGCTATTTTTCTAAAAGCTTATATGATTTTATTGAAAACGGAATTCCTCTTCATGACGAAATTGCTCTTAAAAGATTTTTCCCACAATAGTTGTAATCTTAACATAGCGGCACAGAAATTTCTTATCCTGAATAAAAGATAAGTTATGAACGAAAATATTCTTGGGATTATTGCCGGAATCCTTACATCCATATCAATGATTCCACAACTAGTAAAAGTATTGAAGGAAAAAAATGCTGAAGACCTTTCATGGACGATGATTCTGGTACTTATTTCAGGGTTGTCTCTCTGGGTTTGGTACGGATTTATAAAAAACGAGCTGCCAATTATACTTTCCAACGCCTTTGCGGTTGTCGTAAACATCATTTTACTTATATGCTGCATGATTTATAAAAAGAAAAAATAAAAAACACTTTCGATGCACAAAAGTGTTTTTCAGATATATTATCTATTGTTGGTGCAGTTTAGTAGGACGCCATTTTTGTGCCGGAAGATGTCTTGTCCGTTTTATGATGAAATAAAACCATATTGTATCCTTTTCTTAAAAACGTTATCTCTCCGCGTATATCAGAATACTGATAGTCGGGATTTCCTGCCGTGTATTCAGGAAGCTCATCGCTTTTCTTCATTTCATACGTTTTTCCATTAAGGCGTACTATTACCGTATTTTTAGTCTCATTCAGGGTGACTTCCAGCTTGTCACCATACTGATCTGTAAACACGTTTTTTGTAATTTTATCCTTGCTTACAGCTTCTGTACTGTTAAGATTTTCCTGATTTACCTCTTCTTCCTTTGCCTGATGCTTACATGATGTTAAAGCAAAAGCCAAAACAATGGCAATAATGGGGAATATATTTTTCATAATTGTTGTTTTTAGCAATTTATGTATTGATGTTAATTAGTTATAAATTTACGGCTTTATTAAAGATAATATGTTAAATTTTTATAAAATATTATTAATAATTCTTCTTTTGATAATAACTCCAATTATCTAAGTTTAATATATCACAGTAAAAATAAATTGACTTAGCGCAATCTCTTATCTACAAACAAATTCCGCAGAACACTAAAAAAGCAGTTAAAGATAACTCACAATTTTAATGATGAAATTCAGGGTGAAATTCCTCTAAATCTTCATTAATATTTTATGAAATATTAACATTTTAACGCAATTTTTAATGTTTCAACCTTAAGCAAATCGGATGCCACAACCATGTAAAAGTGAAATTATTTTTTATAATGCTCTGAAAATTAAAAATTTGAATATTTGTAATGACAGTAAATTATGATCTCAGATCCCAATTCAGTTAATTTAAAGTAGTGTTAAATAATGTTAATGCTCCTTATTAAATCAATTTTTACTTGAACAATAGCTGATCGAAAACCTAAATTTGTGCATTGAAAATTATGAGAAATTATATCGTATATTTTTTGACGGGTCTTTTTCTGCTCTTTGTAGTGGAAAACAAAATTAATGTCAGAACATTACACAATAATTACACTCATACTTCCCATCATTTACCCAAAAAAGCGAACCGCTTAAATCAAACTTGCGAGAAACTTTCAATACAGCAGGCTGCCGATGATGCGAGCAATATTTATTCGCTGGAGCTTGCAGAAGACGATTTCCAGTTGTCCGATACTTTTCAAGCAATGGTCGCTTTCGCCAGTGTTTTCACCTTGGTTTATATTTTTGGCTTAAAAAGTTTCAAAAAACTAAAATCAGCGACCCACAGCTGTATATCAGAATATTCTTCTGTTAAAAAATTCATTCTGATCCGCTCTATCAGAATTTAAAATTCACATTTTCGAACCCGTTTTTTGCCGATTAGCTATTCGGTGGGAAAATCGTGTGTTGTAATTGCCGGCAATCAATTATTCCGTCAATCCTCTTATTGCCATTTCCTATTTAAAACATTAACGATTTATATAACCTCTATAATTATGATTAAAAGAGTTATCGCAGGCATTGCGCTAAGCAGTCTTTTATTGTTCAGCTGTAACAAGAAAAAAGAAGAAAAAGAAGAAACTGCTGTCTATCCGGTAACCTCACCTGTTGTGATGGATACCGTGATTGATAAAGATTATGTAGCTCAGATCCGGTCTGTAAAGAACATTGAAGTTCGCGCACAGGAAAAAGGATTCCTTGAAAAAATCTATGTGGATGAAGGTCAGTACGTGCATCAGGGGCAAACTTTATTCCGTATTATGCCTCAGTTGTACCAGGCAGAATTGATGAAAGCAAGGGCAGAAGTTGCCCAAGCAACAATTGAACTGAAAAATGCAAGCACACTGGCCAGTAATAATATTGTTTCCAAAAACGAGCGGGCCATGGCGAAAGCAAAACTGGATGCCGCAAATGCCGAAGCAAAGCTGGCGCAGATTCATCTTTCTTTTACTGACATCAAAGCACCGTTTTCAGGGATTATCGACAGAATTCCGTTGAAACTGGGAAGTTTGGTAGATGAAGGGGATTTATTAACCTCCCTTTCGGATAACAACGATATTTACACTTATTTTAATGTTTCCGAACCGGAATATCTGAATTACCAGAGAAATGTAGCTTCAAGAGGAAGCAATATGGTAGATCTGGTTATGGCAAACGGCGATATCTTCACACAGAAAGGACAGATTCAGACGATTGAAGGGGAGTTCGACAGTGAGACCGGAAATATCGCTTTCAGAGCTAAATTCCCCAATCCGGATAAACTTCTGAGAAACGGAGAAACCGGGAAAGTAAAAATGACCTTACCATTGAAAAATGCATTAATCATTCCGCAAAAAGCGACGTATGAAATCCAGGATCAGAAATATATTTTTGTAGTGGATAAAAACGGCGTAGCGAGATCTAAAAATATAAAAATTGCCTACGAACTTCCGGATGTTTATGTAGTGGCTTCAGGACTTTCAACAGGAGACAGAATCTTACTGGAAGGCGTTCAGAAAGTAAAAGATGATCAGAAAGTTCAGGTTAAACAACAGGATCCGAAAAAAGTTCTTCAATCATTAAAATTAAAAGCAGAGTAAAAATACGATAATTGATAAGCGATAAATGATGCCGACTCGCTGTCTATCATCTTTTTCGTCTATTATCTATTTCTAAAAAATATAATATTACATGTTTAAGAAATTCATCCGCAGACCTGTTCTGTCTATCGTAATCTCTTTGATTATCGTATTTATGGGAGTTTTATCTTTGATAAAATTACCCATCACACAGTTCCCGTCCATTTCTCCTCCAAAAGTAAATATCACCGCGGAATATCCCGGAGCCAACAACGAATTGCTCATCAAATCTGTTGTAATTCCTTTGGAGAGAGGACTAAATGGGGTGCCGGGAATGAAATATATGACTTCTGATGCCGGAAACGACGGGGAAGCATCCATTCAGGTAGTCTTTGATTTGGGCACCGACCCGAATGTTGCCGCCGTAAATGTTCAGAACCGTGTCTCTTCAGTGGTAAACAAACTTCCGCCGCTGGTAGTGCGGGAAGGGGTTAAAATTACCCGTGAAGAACCCAATATGTTGATGTACATCAACCTGTACAGTGACGATCCTAAAGCTGACCAGAAATTCCTTTTCAACTATGCAGACATCAATGTAATGTCTGAATTGAGAAGAGTGAGCGGTGTCGGTTTCGCAGATATCCTCGGAACAAGGGAATATGCCATGCGTATCTGGCTGAAACCCGATCGGTTAACGGCATACAGCATTTCAGCGGATGAAGTGATGGAATCCCTAAATCAGCAGAGCTTAGAAGCTTCTCCGGGGAAAACAGGAGAAAGTTCAGGGAAAAGATCGCAGTCATTTGAATATATTCTAAAATATCCGGGACGTTTTAATAATGAAAAAGATTACGGAAATATCATTCTTAAAGCAAAACCGGACGGCGAATTTATCAGACTGAAAGATGTGGCAGATATAGAATTCGGTTCATCCATGTATGATATTTATTCTACCTTGAACGGAAAACCTTCGGCAGCGATCACGGTAAAACAATCGTATGGTTCTAACGCAAGCGACGTTATCAAAAATGTAAAATCATTGATGGCTGAATTGGAGAAAACCACCTTCCCGAAAGGAATGCATTATGATATCAGCTATGACGTATCAAAATTTTTGGATGCTTCTATTGAAAAAGTTGTTCATACACTTTTTGAAGCCTTCATTTTAGTGGCAATCGTGGTATTTTTATTCCTGGGAGACTGGCGTTCAACCTTAATTCCTGCTTTGGCAGTTCCGGTATCTTTGGTAGGAACTTTCGCGGTCATGTCCGCTTTCGGAATTACTTTAAATATGATTTCGCTCTTTGCCCTTGTAATGGCAATCGGGGTTGTGGTGGATGATGCGATTGTGGTTATTGAAGCGGTTCACGCCAAGATGGAAGAGAAGCATTTATCTCCGCTAAAAGCGACTGAAGAAGCAATGCACGAAATCAGCGGGGCAATTATCGCAATTACTCTGGTAATGGCATCCGTATTCATTCCGATTGCCTTCATGTCTGGTCCGGTTGGAGTTTTCTACCGTCAGTTTTCCATCACCATGGCTTCTGCAATTATTCTTTCTGGGGTTGTGGCTTTAACTTTGACTCCGGCTTTATGTGCTTTAATTTTAAAAAATAACCACGGAAAAGCCAAAAGAAGAACTCCGATTACCATTTTCCTTGATAAATTCAACGGATTATTTACAAAAGGAGCGAACAAATATGAAGGAATGCTAAACAAAACGGTGAAGAAAAAAACAATCACTTTGCCATTATTATTGGCGTTCTGTGCCTGTACATTCTTTTTAAGCAATTCATTGCCTTCCGGATTTATTCCTGCGGAAGATCAGGGAATGATTTATGCCATTATTCAGACTCCTCCGGGTTCTACACTGGAAAGAACCAACCAGATTGCTAAAGAACTATTAAGAAAATCTGAAGATATTGACGGCGTACAGTCTGTTTCTTCACTGGCAGGTTATGAAATCTTAACGGAAGGTACCGGTTCGAACTCGGGAACCTGTCTGATCAACCTTAAAAGCTGGGAAGACCGTAAAGAATCTGCGGCGGAAATCATAGAAAAGCTTGAAGAAAAAGCAAAAAATATTCCGGGTGCCAATATAGAATTCTTCCAGCCGCCTTCCATTCCGGGATACGGTGCAGCAGGTGGTTTCGAGCTTCGTCTGTTGGATAAAGCGGGAAGTGGCGATTATCATAAAATGGAGCAGGTAAGTAATGATTTCGTAAAAGAACTGAAAAAACGACCTGAATTGGGTTCCGCATTTACCTTCTACTCTGCAAGTTTCCCTCAGTATATGTTGAGGGTGGATAATGATCTTGCCGAGCAAAAAGGAGTGACGATTGAAAATGCAATGGATAATTTATCCACATTAATCGGTTCCAACTACGAAACAAGTTTCATCCGTTTCGACAGGCCTTATAAAGTGATCGTTCAGGCTGGTCCCCAATATAGGGCGTTGCCGAGTGATTTGTTAAAGCTTTATGTTAAAAATGATAAAGATGAGATGGTTCCGTATTCAGATTTTATGCATCTGGAAAAAGTGTACGGTCTTTCCGAGATTACCAGACATAATATGTACAATTCCGCCGAGGTGAGCGGTACTCCTGCTCCCGGGTACAGTTCCGGACAGGCCATTGCCGCCATCAAAGAAGTTGCAGATAAAACCCTTCCGAGAGGTTTCGGGATCGATTGGGCAGGTATTTCCAAGGACGAGGTAAGCCGTGGGAACGAAGCGATTTTCATTTTCTTAGTGTGTTTAGGATTCGTTTACCTGATTCTTTCGGCTCAGTATGAAAGTTTTATTCTTCCGCTGCCGGTAATTTTATCATTGCCTACAGGTATTTTCGGGGCGTTTTTATGCCTGAAATTATTAGGATTGGAGAACAATATCTATGCTCAGGTTGCCATGGTTATGCTGATTGGCCTCTTAGGTAAAAATGCTGTATTGATCGTAGAATTTGCCGTTCAGAAGAAGGCAGAGGAAGGAATTCCGGTGGCACAGGCAGCAATTGAAGGAGCGGCAATCCGTTTCCGTCCGATTTTAATGACCTCTTTCGCATTCATTGCAGGGCTGATTCCATTGGTAATGGCAACAGGCCCCGGAGCGATAGGTAACCGTACCATTGGTACCGCTGCAGCAGGGGGGATGTTTTTAGGAACTGTTTTCGGGCTGATGATTATTCCGGGATTATATTACATTTTCGGAACGATTGCAGAAAAGTCAAGACTGGCGAGATATGAAGAGGAAAATCCTTTAACAGAACAAACAGAACCATACCAACACGATGACAAACATGAAGATTTATAATAAAAGATATATAGCTGCCATTGCCTTATCGCTTGTTTTAGCAGGCTGCAAGGCGCCAATGGCAACTGTCATAAAGGACGAGGTGAAAGAAAATGTTCCTCAGAATTTTAATCAGGAAGAGCAGGGCGATGCCAACAACAACAGCGGAACAACTCCATGGAGACAATTTTTTACTGATCCTAATTTAGTGTCTCTTATTGAAACTGCCTTAAAAAATAATCAGGAATTAATGATCACTTTGCAGGAAATTGAAATCGCAAAAAGCGGTGTTTTAGCGAAAAAAGGAAGGTTAACACCTACTGTTTCCGCAGGAATAGGAGCAGGCGTTTCCAAAGTAGGCCGTTACACCAGCGAAGGAGCAGGTGATGCAAGTACGGAAATAGAACCCGGAAAAGAAATGCCGGATCCGCTGGGTAATTTTGAAGGAGGATTAACGGCCAACTGGGAAGTCGATATCTGGAAAAAATTGAGAACAGAGAAGGAATCAGCGATAGCACATTATCTCTCAACGGTAGAAGGAAAGAACTTTGTACTTTCTAATTTAATTGAAGAAATTGCAGATAATTATTATGAGCTTTTGGCATTGGACAACCAGCTTGATATCATTCAGCAGTATACGAAGCTGCAGCAGAGAGCTTTGGAGATTTCAAAAATCCAGAAAGAAGCGGCGGCGGCAACTGAATTGGCAGTGAAAAAATTTGAAGCGGAACTGGCAAAGTCTAAAGCGACAGAATACACCATCCGTCAGGAAATTACTGAAAAAGAAAACGAAATCAATGCGCTTTGCGGACGTTTTCCGCAGCCGATTGTAAGGTCAAAAGAAGATTTCATGTCGATGATTCCTCAGACGGTTTATACGGGAATTCCGTCTCAGCTTCTGGCAAACCGTCCCGATATTAAGCAGGCCGAGCTGGAACTGAAGGCTGCAAAGCTTGATGTTGAAGCAGCGAGAAAGGAATTTTATCCGACTTTGGAAATTTCTACAACATTGGGTCTGGAAGCGTTCAAACCTTCTTATCTGGTGAAATTACCGGAATCAATGGCAGCAAGTCTTGCAGGTGAGCTGGCTGGTCCGCTTATTAACAAAAGTGCGATCAAAGCCAATTTCCAAACGGCAGATGCAAGACAGATCCAGACTTTGTACGAATATGACAAAACGATTCTGAATGCATACCTGGATGTTGCCAATTTAATGTCTAAAGTGAAAAATATAGATCAGTATTACAAGCTAAAGTCTGATGAAACCAAGGCTTTGGAACAATCGATAGATATTGCTAACCAGCTCTTCAGGAACTCAAGGGCAGATTATCTTGAAGTTCTTCTTAATCAGAGAGATGCCCTGGATGCGAAAATGGAACTGGTGGAAGCTAAACAAAAACAACTGAGTACGGTTGTGGACATTTATAAGAGCTTAGGCGGAGGCTGGAAGTAATTATAAATCCTTAATGTTTTAAAAAGAAAAGAGACTGATCCCTTTTGGGCAGTCTCTTTTCGATTAAAACTGAAAACTTTAATAGAGAAGGCCCACTTGAAAAAGCCTTTTGTTAATTTACCTGTCTCTATGAACAGCTAAATTATCCGGTTAGTTTTTATAGAAAATGGTATTAGTTTTTTAAATTTAATTTTCAAAAAACAGCCTCCCTCAAAAGTAATTTCCCTGTTAAGGAAGGCGGTAAGATTATTGAATCATCATGTTTCTGGTTATTGACTTTTACCCTTAGTGGATATTTTTAATTTTTTACTTTAATATCTTTATCTGTTTGTATTTTTTTTATTTTCCTTCTTGTATCTTGGTTTCAAAATTATCAGGTTAAATCCGGATATGAAAGTTATTGTTGTCATTATTCATAAATTATGACGTCTTTATTGATAGTTATAAAATATTTAATCTATTGATTTTCAATTTTTATATTTGTAAAATAGAAATAATTCGATAGGAGATATTATTTCAAACTTGTTTGAGAAAAACCGCCTGTTTTTCGTAATTTTGAACGCTGTTTACATTGAATAATACTAAGGTGACCAAAAAACTACTGTTTATATTTTGTACCATATGCGTCCAATATTTCCTGTCTCAGGAATTATATAGTGACTATTATAAGCTGAGAAAAAAATATGAAGACCTGGAAGAAAACGATCAGAAGGCATTTTCTTATCTGCAGCTTTATATCAGCAAAGCTAAAAAGGAAAAGAATTATGAAAAATTAGTTCAGGGATATAAAGATGCTGTTTTTTATACACCTCTTGATGAACATAAGCTGAAATACACCGACAGCATGATCTGGGCGGCCAATCTTTCGAAAGACAAAGATCTTATGATAGTTGCTCATATGGATAAAGGAGTAATTTATTACTACAACTATAAAAAATACCAGCTTGCTCTTAATGAATATCTTGAGGCCTATGAATACTCAAAAAATACAACAAACGAATACCTGAAACACCAGAACCTTTATCATATAGGGGTGGTGAAAAGCTATTTAGGGTATTATGATGAAGCAGCCGATTTATTCAGCAAATGTCTTTTATATTATAAAGAGAAATCGAAATCCGACATCCATCCTAATTTAATTTACAATAATAAAAAAGGATACCTCAACAGCCTTCACCAGCTGATTATCTGTTACCGGCATTTAGGAAAATATAAGGAAATGGATGCTGCTGTTGAAAAAGGACTGTCGGAAGCGGGTGACGACAAAGATTATATACAGGAAAAAGGATATTTTATTCTTTCAAAAGGCATTTCCGAATATAGGAAAAAGAAGTATGAAAAGGCTTTGTCGGATCTTTACCTATCTCTTCCTTCCATCCGGAAAAGCAGGGATTTCGCAAGGCTTTCCGTTAATTATTTTTTTATAGGAAAAAGTTATCTCGGGATGAATGATGCACAAAAATCGGTTGTTTATTTCAGAAAGATTGATTCCATTTTTAATAAGCATCAGTTTATTCTTCCTGAACTCAGGGAAAATTATGAGATCCTTATCAATTACAGCAAAAAAAATAAAGACCAGGCAAAACAGCTGTATTATACGGGGCAGCTGTTGAAAGCAGACAGCATCATGTCGAGAGATTTTAGCTATCTTTCTCCAAAAATCCATAAAGATTACGACACCAAAACGTTGCTGGAAGAAAAAAATAAGCTCCAGAAAATGAATTATCTGGTAACCGTAATTGTAATTCTCTTAATTATCTGGGCCATTGGCCTCATCATGCTTTTTGCCAAAAGACAAAAAAAGGCGAAAGAAATTAAGCAACAATACATATTGCTTGAAGAAAAATTTGTAAAGAACCATGCTGCTGAAATATCCAGTGCCATCGTTGAAGAAAAGCGGATGCACCTGCATGAAGGTAAGGTTGAAGAGCTCCTCCGTAAACTGAAAAAGTTTGAAACTAAAAAAGGTTTTATACAGAAAGGGCTTACCCTTAATCGGCTTGCCCAGCAACTTGGAACCAATTCCAGCTATCTTTCTCAGGTAATCAATGAGCACAAGGGCGGGAATTTTAATAAATATCTCAGCCAGCTAAGAATCAATTATATCACGAATCTTCTTTTTGAGGATAAAAAGTATTTGAAATACAATATTGAAACACTTGCCAAAGAATGCGGAATTGCTTCACGCCAAAACTTCTCGGATCTTTTTTATGAAATCAACGGGATACGCCCTACGGATTTTATTAAAAAGAGAATGCAGGAGATGGAGGGTAATACATAATAATCTTTCCTATTTATATCCTGAGTCTTAGGTTTATATTAATGAATAATAACATCAGCAAATTCTGTATTTGTTTATTTTTGTAAAAAAACTAGTACCAATGAAAACTAAACTTTTCATTCATTCTATCTTTCAAAATATTTTTTCAATTAAGTATAATACGACAAGTTTTGTCGCGGTGTAGAATTATTTTTACATCGAATAAAATTAAACTTACAATGCATAGCGCTTTATTATATAAATTTATCGCCAAAATAATATTTAGCTGTGAAGTATCATTATAGATTTATATAATAATGATAATCTTTTATAGTCAGTTAGTTATCAAGTAATTAGTAAATTAAATATATGTTACATTAAAAATTAAATTACATGAAAAAAGCAATTTCAATTATTTCATTATTAACATTTGAATTATTATTTTCTCAGGATATTCCATTTGATAAATTGTATGGAAACAGTGATCCTATACATTATTATTTAGCGCGTTATCCAGTTCCCGGAAGTAGTGGACTGGATATAAATTGGTATGGAGGCATAAGGTTGCAAACAAGTGACGGATTAGGTATTCAATTGCTTAAAAATGGGAATGTAGGCATTGGTAATGCTGATCCCATAGAAAAGCTTGATGTTCTTGGAAATATCAGAATCGGAAGCACTCATTCCACAGAAGGAATCAATGCCTTATCAATCAGATATCAAAATGGTTCACTAAGTAACTGGGGTTCTTTAAGAAGTTCATCCGCTACTTTTATGAGTTTTGGAGTAAAAGCTGACAATACGGTTTCTGACGGTTGGTTATCAAGCGATTCATCACTGAACAGCAGACTTGCAATGACAATGAGCAATGGAGGCTTTTCATTCTTATCAACGAACCAACAGTCCACAGCAATTAATTCTCCGGTAACAATGACCGAGGTAATGAAAATAACAACAGCCGGTAATGCTGCTCTTCAAGGAAAATTTGAGGCTAAAGAAATAAAAGTAACGCTTACTCCAACTGCAGACTTTGTTTTTGAGAATAATTACAATCTTCCTAAGCTTGAAGATGTTGAAAAGCATATCAAAGAGAAAAAACATCTTCCTGAAATCGCTTCGGCAAAAGAAATGGAAAAAGAAGGCGTAAATGTGGGTGAATTCCAGATTAAACTTTTGCAGAAGATTGAAGAGCTTACGCTATATACTATTGAGCAGGAAAAAAGCCTGAAAAAGCTTAAAGAAGAAAATCTGCAATTACATAAACAATCAGAAGAAATCGCAGAGCTCAAAAAACAGGTTCAGCAATTAATTTCAGAGAAAAAATGAGCGCTATGAAAAGAAAAATACTATCTCTGCTTTCTTTGACAATAGGATTTTTGGGATTTTCACAAACAGAAGTTTATTTTAAGTATGATGAAGCCGGAAATCAAAGATACCGCGGAACCAATTCGGCTGCTAAAACAGCTCCGGAAGAATCAAAAAAAGTTGAAGAAGTAAAAGTGACAACTGTAAAAGAAGAATCTGTCATTGATGAAAAGGCTTTCTGGAAGCAGGTCAGATTATATCCTGTTCCGGTTAATGATTACCTTACAATA
Organism: Chryseobacterium salviniae; assembly: GCF_035819015.1. Taxonomy (NCBI): domain Bacteria; kingdom Pseudomonadati; phylum Bacteroidota; class Flavobacteriia; order Flavobacteriales; family Weeksellaceae; genus Chryseobacterium; species Chryseobacterium salviniae. The sequence goes on from NZ_JAYLAA010000022.1 coordinate 72,151, forward strand.
GATTGGACAGAAGAAGTAGACGGGCTTATCGAATCTGTTTCATTATACCAGCACAGTACGGTACACTGGAAGTTCCAGCAGCAGAATATCCCGGATCTTAACAGGAAGCTGAAAATCAACATGACCGGCTATGATTGGGGAGTCTATGTAATACACTTTACATTAAAAGACGGAAGAGCATTCAGTAAAAATATCACCAAACGATAAAAACTTACAACCAAAATAATTATTAAGAACCATGAAAATAAAAATATTTTCATCATTTATACTGTCATTATTTGCAGTCATGGGCTTTTCCCAGACCATCCTGTATCAGGCAGAAACTACTACAAGAACAGTACAGGATCCGCAGACGGTCGTATTGGCTCAGGGATTTCAAGCATCAGGAAGTATATCGAATCCCTTTGTGGCAAAGATTGGACCTGGAACGGGAAACCCGGGTGGCGGTCCTACAGATTCTAATGCGGGTGCGAATAATCCTTCGGGAACGACAACATCTTCGACGGATCAAAAATTTCACGATACGAAGGGAAATATTGAAGTAAATGGAGGAGGACAGTTACAATTTACTTTACCTATAGCACTTCCTCCGGGAATAAAAACAGTGGCCCCACAATTAAATCTTGTATATACTAGCGGCGGTGGAAATGGCATTGCAGGGTATGGTTGGACTTTAATGGGAATTACTTCTATTTCCAGAATGGGCAGAAACATTGATAAGGATAAAGAAGCTAAGGAAATTAAAATTGATTATTCTGATTATTATAGCTTTAATGGACAGAGATTGATTTTAAAGTCAGGAGAATATGGTAAAGATGGTGCAGAATATGTCACTGAAAAATATTCGAATATTAAAATTAAATCAATGGGTACCCGAAATGGAATTCAGGGACCTATGCTTTTTCATGTGACATTTGAAGACGGATCTCAAGCTTGGTATGGAGATACTGTTTCTGATGATCCTGGGCATGTAAGTGCTGGAAGAACTACCATGGAATATAATATGGTAAAATGGATGGATGTACAAGGTAACTATATTACTTATGAATATGAAAAGAATGCTGCTATAACATCTTTAACAGCAATATCAGGTGAAGTCACGAAAATAAAAACAATTAAATGGGGTGGTAATGAAAAGGCAAATAAACCTCATTTTAATGAAATTCAATTTATTTATAATCTGGATAGAAATGTAAAAGAACTTTCTTATCATCAAGGATATTATTATAGTCAGAATAAACTTTTGAATGAAATTATCGTAAAAGCAAATTCAGCTGTTTTTAAAAGTTACAAGATTGCATATACTAACAATAATACCAGTTATCAGTTTGTAGACACTATTATTGAAACCAATGCTAATGGAGAGTCAGCCAATCCGATTAAATTTGACAGGAAAATTGATAATTCCACAATTAAAGGGAGTGAAATTTCTAATAATTTAAATTTAGATAATAAAAATATTTCTGATTTTGATGGAGACGGAAATCTCGATTTATTATATTATCAGACAGCAAGTAATGGTTATTACGAATGTTTAGATTATGACGATTACGGACATTGTGATAGAGAAGGAGATTATATAGAAGGTACTGTTGGTGGTACTTATATTACCTATAATAATTTTTTTGGTGCAAATTCTGTAAAAGTTTCTGATCTTAATCTTACAGGTGCCTTAGCTATTAATGCCACATTGGCAAATGATAAGATGCGACCGATAAAGTCTCTTTACACCCACAAAATAGAAGCGAATCAAATTAAATTTGATAAATATATTCTTGAAAACACTCAATATGTACTTAATCAGACTAAACTAGTTCCGTCATCATTGTATGATAAAACGTATACTCAACCCAGAGAAAAGCTTACTGACCCATACTATACAATTAGATCGTATGTAAGAGAATTCAGGGATGTGGATGTAAATGGAGATGGCTTGTCAGAAGTTTTATTTTCTGTAGAAAGTATCTCGACATTTTATCCTGGAGGTGGACATGGCGGATCGTTGGATCCTATAGAAGACCCTTCAATAGATCCGGGTACTGGCTCGGGATCTGGTTCTGGTGGTACATCAAATCCCCCGGCAACAATAACATCATACACAAGCTATGATTTTTATATTCTCAACCCAAATACTTCGATAAATGATGCTCACTGGGTTGGTTCTGGAACACGAGATATTCTTAAGGAAGCAATAGCAATGGATTTTGAAGGGGATGGAAAAGAAAATCTTGTGGAAATTACAAATAATTGGATCAATAGCAATTTCTTTGTAATAAATCAAGAGAACAAATATGTAATGCAAACTAATTATATTGGTTTCAGCGGAGAAAAGGCAGGAATTGTTTTTGGAGATTTCAATGGTGATAGTAAGATGGATTTTATTGTTCCTCAAGGTACCGAAACGTCAAATTGGAAACTTTATATAAATCCTGGCAAAACACTACCTGCAGGAAGTAGTTCACCAACTTTCAGAATACAGGATCTTAACAATTTCTCTTACTATACCAAAGAGCCGATAATAGTTGATAATACTTATCAAAGGCAGGTTGCAATCTGGCATTTTGCTAAAGATTTAAATGGAGATGGTAAAAGTGATTTGGTTCGCTTTGAGTCACAGATTTTTAAAGCTCACAAATGCTGCAAAGATTTAGATTCAAGAAGAGGTTTCAAGGTGATGGAATCAACAGGTGTTGATGCCAACGGAAATATTAAGTTTGAGACAAAATATGAAGAAGATCCTTGGGGAATGTACTCTGAGATCGGATCACATTGGATTCCAATAAATGTTTCGCTTCGTATCAACAAAGAAGATAATATCTTTTTTGTAAAGGTTGAAAACCATTTGTTTAAATACAGTTATTATGATGTAAAAAATAGAGAAAGAATTTATGCTATCAATCAAGGGGGAATAAAAACAGAAATTCAGTATAATGAACTGGATATAAATGATCCTGCAACACCAAATTTTTACAAACCAACTACAATTCAGACTTATCCGTATGTTCAGGTTGAACATATGCCGCAAAACTTTATTGTTACCCAGCTTAGGGAGGAGGGAAGAAAACAGGATTTCAAATATCGAGATCTAATCATTAATTTGCATGGTAAAGGAGTTATCGGGTACAGACAAGCGGCAAGATCCACATGGTATGCGGAAGGCTTTGAAAATACAAAAATATGGTCAGGAGCTGAAATTGATCCTTTCAATGAAGGAGTAACTCTTAAAGAATGGTCTATTAAAGCCAATGATGATACTAAAATATTTCCGACTAATATTTCTGAAAGTAATAATGAACTTTTGAATTTTAAATCAATAAACTATAAGAAAGATGAATTATTAAATGGACAGGTAATTACTAATAATATAGGCGTAGATAAGGCAAAAATTGTAACGGCGGTGGTTCCAATATCTACAATTGCCAAAGAGTTTTTAACAGGGAAAGTAACAGCAAATACTATTGCTTATGGTGATTACTACCTGCCACAACAAACCATATCCAACATCAATAATAATTACGGAATAACAACTTCAACTATTGAGTATGCTCATAATCCGGCTGGTCTTGGTTCTGATTATTTCATTGGCCGTTTGAAATCAAAAATAGAAACGGTTCAGGCGTATGGAGATACCAAATCAGGCAAAGTTGAATATACTTATGATGGTAATTTAATAAAAACTCAGAAAAACTGGAATAGAGATAATACAGGTTATGTATTAGAAACCTACGATTATGATGGTTTTGGTAATATTATAAAAACAGTTTCCAGCAATAGTGTTGATGCATTAACACAGACAATAATTGCTGAGTATGATGCAAAAGGAAGATTTGTTGTAAAGAAAACAGACAATTTGGGTCTCGAAACTAATATTGCTTATAACAGTTTTGGACAAATAACTCTGCAGACCGATCCTTTAGGAAATACCCTTGAAAACACATATGATGGTTGGGGAAAACTTTTAAAATCCAAAACAAATTTAGAAGGTACTACAACTTACCAATATATAAGAGATGCTAATTCCAATATCACCTTGATCCAATATCACTCTAATGGGAATATAACAAAAAAGTATACCAATAGATTAGGACAGGATTATAAGGTTGTAACGAAAGGTTTTGGTCAGAACACCTATGTTGCTAAATATTCTGTATATGATAAATTAGGAAGAAAGAGTAGGGAAACAGAACCTTATTTTGATCAGAATACTGAAGAATTACCAATCGATATTCAGTGGAATGTTAATACCTATGACGATAGTGTTTATCCTACTAAGGTAACCACTACTGGTTTGGCAAAAATAGATGGGCAGGGGCTTGTCACATCATTTATAGGTAAAAAAATGGAGTCTTACATATCAGGAAATACAACCACGGTAAAAGAAGTTAACGGATATGGAAGAATTACAACTAAAACTACTGATGCTTTAGGAAATGTGGTTACTTCAACAGATAAAGGCGGAAGTATTACATTCTCATATAATGCAGCAGGAGATCAGGTAAAGGTACAATATGGAGGAAATATCGTCACAACTAAGTATGATACTTGGGGGCGTAGATCAGAATTTTATGATCCCTCCAACGGATTATATAAATATGAATATAACGGATTCGGACAACCTAAAAAAATAATCAGTCCTAAAGGAACGAAAGAATTTATTTACAATACTTTAGGACAGCTTATCAGTCAAAAGGAACTTTCTACAACAGATGGCGGACAGGCAACTGATAAAACCATTACTTATGCCTATGACAATAAAGGAAGACTTACTTCTAAAAACGGAACTTCTAAAGGAAAGACTTACAGTTCGAATATTGCTTTTGATCAGCAGGGAAGGGTAGTATCATCTTCTGAGAGTAGTAATGAAAGATATTTTATCCAGAAAGGGATTGCTTATGATGACAAAGGAAGAGTTGTTTCATATGAAAAAAGCTTATACTCTTCCGGTGTTCTTACCAAAGTAAATGTTGAAAATATATACAGTGCCTGGAGTGGTGAGTTGTATCAGATCAAAGATAAAACTTCCGAAAAAATATTGTGGACACTTTTGGAAACCAATAGTAAAGGGCAGATATTGAAAGCGAATCTGGGAAAATCCAGAATTTTCAACAACTACGATGATAGTGGGATGTTAACTGGGATTGATCACCAGTACTGGCAACAGATGCAAGGTACTTCCGGTATTCTTCAAGTCAATTATTCATTTGATGCGATCAAAAATGAGCTGAAAAGCAGAAGTACATTAGGAGATTTCAACATTTTGGAAAGTTTTGATTATGATGATAATAACAGGTTAGTCAGCTGGACAAATCCTGTAACAGGAGTCAAACCAGCCAACAGAAACGTTTATGATGCCAAAGGAAGAATTCTTGAGAATGATCAGGTGGGTATCATAAAATATGAAAATTCAGCTAAGATCTATCAGCCAACAGGAATGACACTCAACGCAGCGGGAACCCAAAATTATAACAACGATCTCATCCAAAGCATTGCCTACAATGAAAACAATGATCCGGTATTTATAGATGGTGAAAAAGGTAATGTAGCATTCCAGTACGGCTTGACAAGCATGAGACAGCGTGTAACTTATGGAGGTAACTTCAGCATAGACGGAGATGGTAAGTTCACTAAATTTTATAGTGAAGATGGAAGTTTTGAAGTGGTAAAAGATAATACTACCGGTAAGGAAAAACATATTCTATATATTGGAGGCAATCCGTATGATTCAAATATTATATATTTAAAGAACTTTACTGAGAATACGGGTTCTTATAAATTCTTACACAAAGATTATTTAGGGAGTATTTTAGCGATTAGTGATGAGGCAGGTAATAAACTGGAACAAAGACATTTTGATGCATGGGGGAATTTTACCCATCTTCGAATAGGAACCGGACCTATTATAACAGATAAGAATATAATTGATAATTCTGCGTTATTGATAGATAGAGGGTATACCAGTCATGAACATTTTGCAGAAGTAGGAATTATTCACATGAACGGAAGGTTGTATGATCCGTTATTAAGAAGATTCTTAAATGCAGATGAGAATATTCAGGATCCTACCAATACGCAGAATTACAACAAGTACGGATATGTAATGAACAATCCGTTAATGTTTAACGATCCTACCGGAGAAGAGCTTGTCACCTTATTCGGCATCACTATGGCAGCAATTGTTAAGGCTATCATTATTGGTGCAGCAGTTGGATTGGCAGCTTATACAACAAGTCTTGCGGTAACAGGTAATTTTGATCAATGGAACTTATTGGGAGCCTTTAAGGCAACCTTTACCGGAGCCATCTCAGGAGCTGTTACATTCGGAATAGGAAGTTTATTTTCAGGCTCCGGCGGATGTATAACAACTGCGGCGCAGATGATCAAAGAAACTGTTGGGCAGGTAGGATTTGTTATGATACAAGCGGGAACACATGCTATTGCACAGGGAATATTAAGTGCTGTACAGGGAGAAAACTTTTTAACTTCCGCTGCTTCCGGTCTTTTAGGAAGCTTAGGTGCGTCTGCTTTTGGAGCAATTGCTAAAGGTGCCGCTAATACTACGGTAGGAACAGTGCTCTTTGGGGCATTTTCCGGAGGTGTCGGTGCCGAGCTTTCCGGAGGGAATTTCTGGCAGGGCGCTGTGATTGGAGGTATTGTGGCCGGATTGAACCATGAATTGCATAAGTTTAGTAGACCAAAGTATGTTATTGCAGGTATTTATGGAGCTGGAGGTGATGAAGCTAGTGATAACCCTCGTCTAAAAAAAATAGTAGAAAAGCAAGGAGGCAAAATGTTTACAAGTTCTTGGGGAACAAATGATCAAGAAATTATAGATTATTTGGTAAATGGTTACGAGGAAGGAAAATTAATAAAAATTTATGGACATAGTAGAGGTGGCGCAGCAGCAGTAAGAATTTCGAATAAATTAGGTGAAATGAATATTTATGTTGACGAAGTAAATTTATTTGATCCAGTAAGTTTGGGTGGAGATTTTGTATTTACTCATAATAATGTATTGCGCGTTAATAATTATTATCAAAGAAATCCTACAGATTGGTTAGGTAAGAAAGGCTTTTATAATGCAGATAATCCATTTCAAGGAAGTCCGGTAAGAAGAAGTGCCAAGTTCTCATATCCTATTATCAATCAAACTAATTATACAGGTCAATATTATAAACAAGGTGTACCAGTTAGTCATTTGAATATTATAAGAAAAGCATATGGTTTATAAGTTAATAATACTTTCATTTTTTAGTGTATTTATAATAGGTTGTAATGATAAAAAATCAGACTTAAAGAATCAGATTATTATATTTGTAAAAGTTATAGATTCTGAAACTAAACAACCGCGAGTTAAAGATACTGTAACGATAAGAAAAGGGAAATGGGGAATTCCTAGAAGATATGTTGAAATAGGACGATACGTTACGGATTCTTTGGGAATTGTTTCCTTTAAAATCAATAAGGAAAATCGTTATAGTTTTGAAACTGATGGACCAAATTTTGCTTTTGGTTCAGACGAATATGGTGAGGGAGAACTAAAAAATAATCAAGTGATTGTAATAAAAGTTATTCCTCCTGATAAAAAACATTTTAAAATTGAATAACAAAAAATTCTTTTACTAGCGCAAGTTTCTCATTTGCGCCTCAAGGTAAGAAGCCGTCTCATTTTACGAGACGGCTTCTTTTCATTACATTAAAGCCAATCGGACAAACCAAAAATCAGCTATATTTGTAATTCCCTGTAAGACATTACAAAAATTAAAACCACCAAATCCACCATGAAAAAACTCATCTTCATCCTCATAAGCCTTCTCATTCTCCTGATCATCATTGTTATAATTAAAACGTTCACCTATCCTTTTAAGAAAGCAAGCACCCAAACTGCTAAAAGCTGGAAAATGGTGAAAGATAATTCTGCTATTCAAAGGCTGTCGGGCGGCTTGAAAATCCCGACAGTTTCCTCGGGTGAAATGGGAGCATTCAATTATTCACCATTTGATACGATTAAAGAATATCTCAAAACTTCTTATCCGCTGATTTATCAGAATACAGAATTTGTCGAGACCAATACCTACGGTTTGGTATTCCGGTTAAAAGGCAGCAATCCTTCCCTTGATCCCATTTTATTTCTGTCACACACCGATGTGGTTCCTTCCGGAGATGCTGAAATAAAAGGTAAAAGTGAAAATATCTTCAGACCGGATGATAAACCTTTGCCTGCCGTATCAGATGTTTCGGAAAAATGGGATTTCGGACCGTTTTCCGGGGCTGTAGCGAATGGAAGGATTTACGGAAGAGGCTCCATCGATATGAAAGGAATGCTGTTCTCCCTTCTGGAATCTATGAATAACTTAATAAAAACAAAGCATGTTCCCCAACGGGATATTTATCTTGCCTTCGGATTTGATGAAGAAGTGGGCGGACAGCAGGGCGCCGTAAAGATTGCGGAATATTTTAAGACTAAAAATATACAGTTTGATGCCGTCTACGACGAAGGCGGCTTAATTCTGGAAAAAGGAAGCGTTTCGGGAATCGATTCAGATATCGCAGTAATCGGATGTGCCGAAAAAGGTTTTCTTTCCGTTAAAATAAAAGTAAAAGGTCTTGGCGGACATTCTTCTATGCCTCCTGCCGAAAGTGCTATCGGAAAAGCAGCGATTATCATGCAACGTCTTGAAAATGATCAGATGAAACCTTTCATGACACCACTTATCAATCAGTTTTTCACCAATGTTGGCGGCTCCATGCCTTTTGTGAACAGAATGGCTATCGCTAATCAATGGCTCCTGAAACCTGTGCTTCTTTCACAGCTTACAAAAAATAGTTCCACTAATGCGCTGGTTCGTACAACGACTGCTTTAACCATGATGAAGGGAAGCGATGCGCCTAATGTCCTTTCGCCCGAAGTAGAATTCGTGGTGAATTTCAGGCTTCTTCCCGGCAATACCGTAAACGATGTGAAAAAGCACATTGCAAATGCAACTAAAGGATTTGATGTGGAAATCGAAGAGATTGACACGGTAAAAGAAGCTTCTGCCGTTTCTCCTACCCATATAAAAGCTTATAAACTGATAGAATCTGCTATTAAGGAAATTCATCCGACAGCAATTGCAACACCTTACCTTACCGTGGGCGGTACAGATGCATACAAATACCAGATTGTCAGCAAAAATATTTACCGATTTATGCCGATAAAAATTAACAACGCCGAAAAGCAGTCCATCCACAGCACTAACGAATATCTCAGCATAGAAAATTACATGAAGATGATCCATTACTTTGAATATATCATGAGAAATTATGATCAATAATAAGTAATGATGAATAAGTAATAAATAATACGGTTAGTATTAACGATACGTCTTCCTGAGCGTGTAGCAGTCGAAAGATCTTCTAAATATACACCAAAAAAACAGGCGATCTCAGCATTAAAATCAATTCAAATCAAAAAAAATTAAAACAAAAAAATAATACGTCAAGTTTTGTCGCTTTACGCTATTAGCTTTGTCATATCAAAACAGCAAAGTTATGGAACTGCCATTATATTTAAGTTTTAACGAATTTGAAAACCGATATTACGACAATCTGGAAAAGTGGTTTGAAGAATACCGAAACACCTCCGAAACCGATTATCTGAAAGCGCTTGGAGAAATGTACAGTCCGTATTTGTATTATAATTTTGCCAATGACAGGGTGCAGGCGGATGCTACGATTCAGATTAAAGAATGTTCTTTTCCGTACCATGATAAAATCGGGATTTCTTTCTGTACGAATTGTGAAGATGGGAAAACTGCCAAAAGCACAAAAAATTTGCATCCTATTTTCGAGTGGAAAACAATCAGCATGATGGAATATGCGCAACATATTTTAGATAAAATCAACAGGCATATCCAAACCAATAAAGCTAAAGCTGATCAAAATATCCTGAACTATATCAATGATTACCATATTATCACTTCAAGAGACGGAGCAGGATATTGCGTCAACTACAATCAGCATCAGTCCGTACTCCCGTTTTTAAAAGCCTACCTTCCTGTTTACGGACAAACGGTTGATATCAGCATTTACAGGGACTTTATATCCTCTTTGGTTCAGATCGCAGAATTCATTGATAAAAAATTAAAGGAAGTATATGCTTTCGAAAATACCATTTATACCCGGCTGAAATCGGACGCTAAATTCAGGGTACAGACGAGTCACCACTTCCTTACAATTTGCAATTAAAACTAATACCAAATTCATATAGCTAAATTATAGTTTGAAATGGGTTGAGATTTTCAAACGCACCGCCTGACTTCAAAAAAGTCAGGCGGTTTTTTTTGAAAAAAATTATTAATTACCAATAACAATCCAGTCCTGCCCGTCACTTTGAATCTGGTAGCGCTGTCCGGAAGATATGGTAGTGATTGTAGCATTTGAAACATCATCATAAACTATAGCCCCTCCGGTTACCGTTATTGATTTTGCGCTGATTCCGTTGCTTCCGATCAGGATATAAATTCGGCCTTTGCATGTATTCGGGTTTGGCAAAACTATTGATGAAATCTGGTTAAATATCCGTATCGTGTAATGATCATTTGTTACCGTAAAAGCGCCGGTAGAAGTTCCGGTTGTATCATACTTCATAGACACAGAACCTTCAGCCTGAAGACTGGAGTGCGGTACACTGGTTCCTACACCGATTCTTCCGGTGCCTGTAACTACGACATCTTTTGTGTTGGTACCATCCCCGTCATAAAAAAATGCAAATCTGTTCGAAGCCGTTCCTACATTAGGCTGGTAAAAACCATAATAATTCGTAAATCCCGAAAGGCTGCTGTGTATTCCTGAATAAAAACCGTAATAATTGGTAACCGCTCCATTAATCTGCCCCGTAAATTCATTTGAAAATCCCATTATTTCAGTAGCATTGGACGCTGACCTAAAGTCGTAAGTATTGGTAAAGCCTTTAAAACTCGTGATATCCGTTACTTCTCCGCGGTATTCATTTAAAGTTCCGACAACATTAGGATAGTTGGCAGTCTGAACATTCCAGAGCCTGTTTCGGATAGCCCTGAAGGTGTTGGAAATTGTTGATCCGTTTCTCAGATAAAGTAAATTTTCAATTCCGAAAACATTTGCGGCTGAAGATCCGCTTTGTACGTCAAGCGTATTATTCAGAGAAATGACAGAACCGGTGTAAGACGAAGCAGGATTAAGGCTCATATTTACGTTGGTGAAAGAGCTTCCGGCAACTTCACTGCCAATCCTCATTCGTGTAATATTGTTTGTTCGGATTGCCAGGCTTTTATTGTCGGTGTTTCCCAAAAAGTGTGTAGTGTCGGAAGTTCCGGCATTTCCACTGGTATTCCAAATGTCGTTGTTTTCCAGTCTTTTCCATATACTTCCGTTGAAATAATAAAATCCTTCCGAATATACAGACGTATCTGTGTTCCATACCAGGAGTGATTTCTGAGGGTTGGCTACAGGATTGGTAGTTAAATTAACCCGGGGAATTAGTAAGCCTTTGCTAGTAGCCTGAAGATCTAAAACAGAAGAAGGATCGGGATTTGTTGTCCCTATTCCTACCTGAGAATAAAGCATGAAGCTTTTAAAACTCATTAGAATAAAAATTTTTCTCATATCATGTATTTTTATCAAAGAAAAGAAATTGGCTTTAATTATGCAATTTTTATTTTACAAATTTAACAGTCTGGCAATCAATGTATAATAAAATGTCATAAAAAAGATACATCTCGCAAGTGCGATATTTGATAAAAGAAAATTTTAGAAAATGAATTTCTTGGTTAAATAAAAAAAAACGCTGATTAATAATCAACGTTTTTGCAGAGAGGAAGGGATTCGAACCCTCGATACAGTTACCCGTATACTACCTTTCCAGGGTAGCTCCTTCAACCACTCGGACACCTCTCTATTTGAGATTGCAAAAATAAGGGAATTTATTGAATATGCAAATTATTATTACAATTAGTAGGAAATTTCTCCACAAAGGCTTTTTGAAAAATTAACTGCGAAGCTTCCATCGTAATTTGGATTGTCAATTAGATGCATCGCTTTTGTAATAGCGCTTTCAGCGGTCATGTCTCTTCCGCTGATGGCTCCGATTCTGGAAAAAACATTGCTGTTTTCATACTTCCCGAAGGAGATTCCTCCTGAAATACACTGGCTTACCACTACGATTTCCGTTCCGTTGTTACGGATCTGCTGTAACGTTTCCACCGTTTTATCGCTGCTGAAAATGGTTCCCGAGCCAAAAACCTGAAGGATCAGTACTTTCATTTTTGGGATTTCCTTAAAATGGTTAAGGTTCATTCCGGGAAAAATTCTCCAAAAAATAATATCTTCCGAAATATGGTCATCCACATGAAATTCAATGCCGGGTTCACAGCGGTGAAGATTTTCTTTTATAATATTAAGATGCACTCCCGATTGCCCTAAAATCGGATAGTTCGGACTGGCGTATGCATCAAAGTATTCAGCAGAATATTTCAGCGTACGGTTTCCACGAAGCAATTTGTATTCAAAATAAATGGCTACTTCCTGAATAACGGCCTCATTGTTTTCATATAAGCTTGCATAATAAAGGCTGGTTAAAAGGTTTTCCTTTGCGTCTGTTCTCAGATCGCCTATGGGAAGCTGAGAGCCGGTAAGAATCACCGGCTTTTTAAGTCCTTTCAGCATAAAACTCAGTGCTGAAGCTGTATAAGACATTGTATCTGTTCCGTGAAGAATTAAGAAACCGTCATAATTGTGATAATTTTTATGAATATAATGAGCGATAATTTTCCACTCTTCCGGGCCCATATCGGATGAATCCAGCGGTTTTGAAAAAGGGTGAACGAAAACTTCACATTCCATCAGCGTCATTTCCGGCATTTTTTCAAAAATATTTCCAAAATCAAATGCACGGAGGCTTCCGGTTTCATAATCTTTTTCCATACCGATGGTTCCGCCAGTATAGATTAAAAGGACTTTTCGTTTCATAGATGATTTTTATTAGATTTTCAAACCCTGTTCAGAAGGATTCCTCAAAATTACGTTAATTTGCAAAGATTTGAAAATGAATGGAAGATTTAGCAAAAACTTTTGACTATTTAAAGCAGTTCCTGACGGAGGAAAGACTTTCTAAAATTGAACATTTCTCTGTAGAAAGTTCGGATTTTGTTTTACCCGTGGTGGAAGATATTTACCAGTTCCGTAATGCAGCGGCAATTGTACGTTCGGTGGAAGCCTGCGGTTTTCATAAGGTGGTGGCTTTACAGGAGGAATACAGTTTTGAACCTAACCTTCGTGTCACTAAAGGCGCAGATACCTGGGTTGATGTTGAAAAACTTCCCCGAAATATGGAGTCTTTTCAAAAAATCAGGGACAGGGGTTATAAAATAGTCGCCGTTTCGCTGGAAAATGATGCTGTAATGCTTCCGGATTATCAGATCACAGAACCTGTTGCTCTCGTTTTCGGAACCGAAATGGAAGGCGTTTCCCGTGAAATCCTTGATTTTGCCGATGAAATACTGGCCATTCCGATGTATGGTTTTACGAAAAGCTTCAATGTTTCGGTGGCAGCTTCAATCTGCATGTATGAACTAAAGCAGAAACTCATTAAATCAAATATCAACTATAAGCTAAATGATGAAAAGCTGTTAAAAATGAAAATCCGTTGGGCCGTTAATTCTATCCGAAGCGGGCAGCAGATTTTTGAGAAGTATCTTAAAGATCATTGTCTTGAAAAGGTTTTTGAAAGCTAATCATCTCTTTACATTCATTTCTCTTAAAAAGATGATATTATTCTATATGTTTATTCAGAGAGTATTTCTAATTTCTCTTTGCATTTAATATTATTTTCCAACCTGAAAAGAAAAAACCGCATCTCTATTATTATACGACAAGTTTTGTCGTTTACCGGTTATATCTTTGCTAAATATTTAAAATACCATTCTAATTAATATTTATAATATTATTCACAAAAATTTGATATTGTATATCTTTTAAAAGTAACATAAAAACAATATTTTTGCGACAGTTTTAAATTAATAATCAACACAACTCGAAATAAACATTAGGAATGAATAAAATCTACTCAGGAGCATTTTTCTTGTGCTCTGTTCTGGGCATTTCTGCCCAGGAAGTGGTCTGGCAGAAAGACATTAAATCCTCCACGCAGGATTTTCTTTCCCAGGTTACCACGACCATTGATCAGCAATATCTGATAACCGGCAGTTCTATCCAGACAGGAAATGGCATGCCCAAAGCTGGAAGTAAAAGCCAGATGCCAAATGCCAACAGGCAGCAGCCCAACAACGGCTACGATTTTCATTTGGTTAAATTAAATCAGCAGGGAGAAGAAGTCTGGGAAAAATATTTCTCGGGACAAAACCACGATTTCTTATCGGCTACGGTGAATACGCAGGAAGGAGGCTTTCTTTTGGCAGGTACCTCGTTCAGCGGAAAAGGCTTAGACAAGAAAGAAGATTCCAAAGGCGGATCGGATATCTGGCTTATTAGAATTAATGAATTCGGCGATGAACTGTGGCAGAAAACCATAGGCAGTGCTTCGGATGAAGAAGCCAGAGCGGTAATTCAGACGACGGATATGGGATTTTTTGTGGCGGGAAATAGAACGACAGGTTCCCTTCGAGAGCCTCAGGGAACGGTTGGTTACGGATCCAAAGATGTTCTTATTGTACGACTTGATAAAAACGGAAAGGAATTATCGCAGCTTATTCTAGGCGGAAAAGGATTAGATGAAGTTGAGAAGATGATTCCTACGAAAGACGGAGGTGCATTATTGGGAGTGTATTCCAGAAGCGGAGCTCTGACTATGAATGATAATGGTTCTCAGAATCAAGGTTCAGCATCCGGAATCAATCATCAATCATCAGCCATCAATCATGCTAAAGCCAGCGGCAATTTCGGTGAGGGCGATTACTGGATTATCAAGCTGAATAAAGAGGGCAAAGTAGAATGGGAAAAGAATTTCGGCGGAACAGGAGATGATCATTTAAGAACGCTTGCATTAACCTCTACAGGTTATTTAATTGGCGGAGAATCAAGATCGGAAAGATCCGGAAATAAAACCGTGGGCATTGAAGAAGGAACGGATTTATGGCTGATTTCTTTAAACGAAAGAGGGGAAGAGCTCTGGCAGAAATCCTACAATTTTAAAAATAGGGATGTTCTGATGGGAATGAGCGTGCTGCATGCTTCAGATGATAAGTCATCAAAAGGCATTTTACTGGGAGGTTACACCCAGGCAGAAGGAAGAATAGAAAGCGATGATGAAACGTTTTGGATGCTGTATTTGGATCAGAACGGGAATGAACAGTGGCGAAAGCATGTGAAAGGAGAATCGCGAAAAAGAGAGGAAAGGCTTTCTGATATCAAGCTGAACAAGGATGGCTCCATAATTCTGGCGGGAACGAGTGCTGAAGAATTGGGGAAAGAAAACTGGAAGATTGTAAAACTGGGGGATAAGCAGATTGACCAGCTTATTGAAAAGCAGGATATCAGGATCTACCCGAATCCGGTGAGTGATTATGCATATGTGGAGATCGGAATCCCTTCGACAAGCTCAGGGCAGGGGTTTGAGGCCGAAATCGTGGTGTACGACATGGGCGGAAGACAGCTTCAGAGCTTAAAAACTAAAAATAAGGTGACCAAGATCAATACCCAGAATCTGGTTCAGGGAGCGTATCTGGTGACCGTGAAAACGAATGATAACAAAACGGCGAATGCTAAACTGATTAAGAAATAAAATGAAGAAATATGTATTTAAAGCACTTTTTAGTGTGATTTTAGGTGCAACACTATCATATGCACAAAATACTGGAAATGTAAAATCACCCCAGACTTACCAATTAGAAAAGTATGGGAATATACCTGTCAACCTGAATACCGGGAGCAATGCTTACGGAATTAATCTTTACAACTATCCTGATATTTATATGAATGAAGGTTTTAGCATAGATTTAAAATATTATGGGACAGGATATGTTCCGTCAAAAAAATCAAACTATGTTGGTTTAGATTGGTCTTTGCATTTTGGAGGATCCATTAGTAGAGATGTGCGGGGAATTCCTGATGACTTTTTTCCTGAGGCCAGATCTTCCTCGAATGTATATGGATATCTTGCAGGTGTTAGAAATTGTAATCAAAATAACTATCAGATTTATACTAATAACTACAATGCATATATTGATAAAGGTGTTAAAGTAGGAATTATTTGTGGTTCAAACACACATGAACTAGAACCGGATAAATTCAACTTTAATTTTATGGATAAAAGCGGATATTTTTTTATTGGTAATAACGGAATACCTATTATTGTATCACAGGATAAAGGTTTAAAAATTGATATTTCTGAATTATCTGATAGCCAACCTTTTAAATCCTTGAATGATGGGTCTCAATGTCTGACTAAACGATCAGTCATTACAATTACTGACGGAAAGGGAATAAAATATTTTTTCGGAGGCGATTATGAAAATTTAGACATATACTATCCGCTGGTTGATCAGGCTACTGAAAGGAAATTTATTATTAACTCCTGGAACCTTTTCAAAATAGAATATCCTAATGCTAATGTAATTGAAGTAAAATATAGAAAAGAAACAATTAATACTCTGGATCGAAATTTCTGTTTTGACCGCAGTTTTCTTACTAACGTACAGGAGCCTTTTCAATTGATGCTTGAGCAGACCTTTATAAATAGCCAGGAAATAAATGCTGAAAATATAAACTATAATACAAGCACTGGAAATGTGTTTTATGATGGGACGGTATACTGGGGTAGCAGTAGCAGCAATAGTGATTCAGGAATTAAACAAAAGGTTGCGGCTACAAAGAAAAGTCTGCCTCAGAGTATCTTAATCAATGGAGTGGAAATTGCGTATTTTTCTTACGAACGATTTGATAAATATGCAACTTGGTCTATTCCTTCTTATAAGCTTACAAATATTCAGTTAAGAAACCAAGTTGGGCAAGGAACCAAAGATGTAAAACTCAGTTATTACCGCTATAAAGATGTTTTTTTTCTGGAAAAAATTCAACAGTATAGAAAATCGAAGTTTTCGTTTGATTACCTGCAAGAATATTCTTTTGATTACTATAGTAAAAATGCCTTACCTGAAGAAAGTACTATGGGAATAGATTATTGGGGGTATTGGAACGGTAAAGTTAATAATAAGCTAATACCTAATTTTACCGTAAATAAGGAGACTGATGAATATTCGTTTACGGAACCGATCAGAGATACTGACCCAAGTTATTGCTCTACAGCTTTATTAAAGTCAATTACCTATCCTACAAAAGGAAGAACTGAATTCTTATATGAACCACATAATTATTCACAAAAATTAGACAGAACCTTGTCTTCGGAATTTAAGAATACTTTAATTTCTTCAGCTGGGAACATTGGCGGAGGACGTGTGCAAAAAGTGATTAATTATACAGAAGCAGGAGCTGTAGCAGATACTAAGGAATATAAATATGTTAAGAATTATACACCAGGCGGAACAAATAATGTCTCCAGTGGTATTTTGTCTAATTATTATCGAAATCTTATTTATTTAGCTGCTACAAATTTTTTTAGTAAATATGAAAGACTTGATGTTTATTCGGATAACATTATTGAAACGGCAATGAATTCATTTCCTGTTTTATATTCTGAAGTAACAGAAGTATTAAGCAATGGGGGCTTTGTTAAAAATTATTTTACGGATTATTTAACGCATCCTGATAATAATGAAGTAAAAACTATTGACAATAATAATTCGCCGGTACCGTTTACCTTTTTTCCTAATAATATAAAAAATATATCACTTCCCTACTTTTCGGCAGGATTTAAAAGAGGTCATATATTCAAACAGGAATTTTATGACAATAATTTTGTTAAACTTAAAGAAATCAATACCCAGTTTGAGGATGTGGCTAAAGTCTTAGAATTAACAAATTATGCAACAAACGTTTCAGGTATTTATGAACGCAATCACTATATCAAGCAGTTTGGAGGTACTTTTGCACCTGTAGTATCTACCATTAGTGAATATTCGTCTTCTGGAATATATACTTCACAGGAAAAGTATACCTACTCTCCAGACATTCCTCAGGTTCTTTCAAGTACAGAGACTACAGATTCTGATGGAGTGAGCATTTATACCGATTATGCCTATCCAAGCAATGGCACATTGATGAAGAATGCCAATATGGTTGAGATTCCTACATTAATAGCTACCAGGAAAAATGGTAAAATCATTAATATGAGCGGAATTGTGTTTGATAAAAATGCTTCAACGAACAATCTGTTGCTTCCTGTTTCAAAACTTACGGGCGAAATTAACACTGGTGCAACAATGACGGATGTTACCTTCGATTTATATGATGATAGAGGCAACATATTGCAGTATACGTCTGCAGATGGCATTCCGGTAACCATGTTATGGGGGTATAACCAAACATTGCCGGTAAT
This sequence comes from Chryseobacterium salviniae, assembly GCF_035819015.1. NCBI lineage: Bacteria > Pseudomonadati > Bacteroidota > Flavobacteriia > Flavobacteriales > Weeksellaceae > Chryseobacterium > Chryseobacterium salviniae. The sequence continues at coordinate 90,617 of NZ_JAYLAA010000022.1, forward strand.
AAAAATTGAAGGGATTACTTATGCTGCGCTGGCAGGAATCTTAGGCTTTGCCAATACTAATACTGGATACAAAACACTTCAGGCAATAAGTGCTACTGCTTCTTATTCAGAAAGTTATGAGACTCAGACACTGATCCCTCTTCTGGATAATATCAGATCTAATGCCTTATTAAAAGATTATCCTATTACAACTTATACTCATAAGCCGCTGGTAGGAGTTTCCAGTATTACTCCGCCTTCCGGAATCAGAGAATATTACAGGTATGACAATGCAAACCGATTACAAAAAATAGTAAACAGCGAAGGAAAAATCCTGAAGAAATTTGAATTCAACTACAAGCAATAAAATTTATGAAAAAAAATATAATCTTATCAACAATATTGTTTGCAGTAGGGCTGTTTCCCGCACAGACAATTACACCCAGTATTTCCGAAAATTATATACTAACTAAAAGTTATATTGCAAAAGATGGAGATACGATTTCTAAACCTCCCGTAACAAATATCCAATACTTCGATGGGCTTGGAAGACTAAAACAAAGTGTGGATGTAAAAGTTACCCCGCAAGGTAGAGATCTTGTAAATCATATTGAATATGATGCGGCAGGAAGGCAGGTTAAAGACTATCTCCCGATTCCCCAGACAGTAAGCCAAAATGGAGCAATATATTCAAACCCTTTAAATTCCTCTTTTTATGGGAGTGAAAAAATATATGGTGAGAAAATATTGGAAAATTCTCCGATGGACAGGATTAAACAGCAGGTAAATGTCGGAAGTGCATGGACATCAAAGCCGGTAACCTATCAATATGAAACCAACGTATCAAACGAGGTGAAAAATATAAGGATACAGACTTTGCAATTAGCTGACGGCACAGAGAACTCTTATTTGGCAAAAGGAACTTCTTATTTGGCAGGAACCTTACTGAAAAATGTTGTAATAGATGAGGATGGGAATAAAACCATTACATTTACTGATAGAACAGGTAATACTGTATTGGTAAGAAAAGTATTGACTACTTCTGAAAATCAGGACACGTACTATCTCTATAACAACCAAAAGCAGCTGGTATATGTGATATCACCCTTAGCATCCAAAAAGATCAATGAGTTACCTGGTCCGGCAATCACTCAGGTGCCTGATGATATCATCACACAGTTGTGTTATCAGTATAAATATGACGGCAGAAACCGTTTAATTGAAAAAAAGCTTCCTGGCAAAGGATGGGAATATATGTTGTACGACAGACAGGATAGACTGGTGGGAACCCAGGATACTGTTCTGAAAGCAAAAGGACAATGGCTGTACACTAAATATGATCAATTCGGGAGAGTGGCAATTACCGGAATCGGAACAGGAGAAGAGAGAAGTGTGGAACAGGTTACTGTTGATAGTTTCGGATCAAACAATGTTACCCGGATTAATACTCCGTTTTTTAACAGACAGGGAATGGATGTGTATTATAATAATCCGGACGGAAGTTATCCCGAGTCGTCCCATTGGGTAACCTTGTTGTCTTTAAAATATTATGATTCCTACCCGGCATACGGCTTTAACCCAATGTTCCCAACAAGCATTTTAGGAGAACCTACTCTTACCGAAACGCCCACCGCAGAAGGATTAAGCACCAAGAGCCTTCCGGTGATGAGTTTGGTGAAAAATATTGAAGATGACAATTGGACGAAGAATTACACCTACTACGACAAAAAGGGCAGAGCCATTGGAAGCTATTCCATTAATCATTTAGGCGGCCGTACCCAGACAGAATCCAAACTGGATTTTGCAGGCGTTGTCCAGCAGAACATTACCCGCCACAAAAGGTTGAGCACGGATACGGATAAAGTGATCACCGAAAACTTTACCTATGATACCCAGAACAGGCTTTTAACCCATACCCATAAGGTTGACAACAATCCGGCAGAATATCTAGCACAAAACAGCTATAACGAACTCTCACAGCTTTCAGGAAAGAAAGTCGGAGGGACATCTCCATCCGTTCCGTTACAGGATGTAAGCTATACCTATAATATCCGTGGCTGGATGACCCAGATCAATGATGTTGCTAATCTTAACGGAAAACTTTTCGGATATAAGATTAAATATAATGATCCTGAAAATGCGGCAGCTAAATTTAATGGGAATATTGCTGAAGTTGACTGGATCACGGGAACAGTAACCAATGGTTCCAAACGGAGATATTCTTATCAGTATGACAATCTCAACAGGCTTCTGCAGGGAACATATTCAGAACCGGGATCATCGGTACTAAGCAATGATTACTACAACGAAATTCTGAGCTATGATCTCAATGGAAATATCAGTACGCTGAAAAGATTCTCAAGACCAGGCTCCGGAACTACTGCCGAGAAAATTGATGATCTGGTGTATAATTATACCGGTAACCGATTGGATATGGTCACACTTCCTGTCGGCGTTGCTAATAACCCGTCTGGTTATAATGCACTTCAAAATAGCATTACGTATGATGTAAATGGCAACATGACCAGTAATCTCGATAAAAGAATTTCAGAGATTGGTTATAATTTTATGAATCTTCCATCAGTAATTACTGTTGGGAGCGGGAAATCAGCATCTCAGACGAATTATCTTTACAGGGCAGATGGAATGAAAGTAGAAAAAACCATTTTTCAAAATAATGTTGCCAACACTACTCTGTATCTTGATGGTTTCCAATACCAGTTTTCCCAAGGTTCCGTAGCTGGATCTGAACTGAAATTTGTACCTACTTCCGGAGGATATTTTAATTTTGAAAATAATAGGTATATTTACAACTACACAGATCATTTAGGAAATACAAGGGTAAGCTACTTCCACAATGGCAGCGGAATAGAAGTTCTTGAAGAAAACAACTACTATCCTTTCGGGTTGAAGCATGAAGGGTATAATGTATTGACGGGAAATCCTTCTTATCAGTATAAGTACAACGGTAAGGAGCTCCAGGAGACCGGAATGTATGACTACGGCTGGAGATTTTACATGCCAGATATTGGAAGATGGGGTGTTGTGGATCCGTTGGCTGAAATGTATAGAAGATATTCACCATATAATTACACGGTAAATAATCCTATTAATTTTACAGATCCGGACGGAAGATGGGTTAAAGGCGCTGGATTTTTTAATAACCTTTTTAAATCTGATGCTAGAATTCATGCAGAGCAATGGGCAGATCAATTAGGTTCCGGATATTATAATGTAACTGTCAATAGAGGAAATAATGGGACTTGGGATGTTACCTCTCATACACTTATATCCAGTGTTAAAGATACTTTTAATTCCAAAGGACTAGCTAATACCCTTTATATACCTTATTCTCAGGGAGGAGGCTTAGGTACTGTTCCATCATCTGGGGATCCTTGGGGGCCAAAATTTAGTTCTGTTCCTGAATCTCGTGGTAAAACGGATATTCAGATGCAAGTTTCGGAGCATCCTTTTGTACAAGCTGCTGCCATTGGCTTACTGACTGGAGGAGTTGGGAATATAATTAGAAATGCATCACAACCTGCAAATTATGTTTATAGAGCTTTAACCAATGCAAATGCTGAATCATTAGCTGCTGGTGAAGGAATATATGGTAAGGCAGTAAATGGTACTTGGAGTTTAGAGGAACATTTAATACGAGGTTCTAGTCCAAAATCATTTCTAAATGATCCATGGATATCAACTACTACTGATTTAAATGTAGCAAAGTCATTTTCTAGTGGTAATGGTATAATAAGAATAAATTTATCTAAGATGGCGCCAGGTGCAGTAATAGAAAATGGGGGAATGATATTGCCTAGATCATCTGCTGGATATCACTATTCTATCTGGCAGCAAGAAGTTTCTATTTTAGGAAGAGTTCCTCAAAATGCAATAAAAGTTATTAAATAAATGAATACAATAAAATTTTATAAAACAGACGAGTCTTACGGTTTTTTTTCTAATTTTTCCCCACATCCGGTTTTTATTAAAAATGAACTGTGGCCAACAACAGAACATTACTTTCAAGCTAGCAAATTTGAAGATAATGTTATAAGAAATAAAATTAGAAATATAAAATCACCTATGGAAGCTGCTAATGAAGGTAGAAATCGAAATAATAAACTCCGTCAAAACTGGGAAGATATTAAGGATAAAATAATGTATGAAGGATTATATTTTAAATTTTTGCAACATCCTAAACTTAGAAAAGAATTAATTTTGACAGGAGATAATATTTTAATTGAACATACTACAAATGATAATTATTGGGGTGATGGTGGAGATGGATTGGGAAAAAATAAATTAGGCATTTTATTAATGAATCTCAGAAAGGATATTAAAAATATATCGCCCGATCCCGATCTCATTCTTCCTCCTTGGATTCCTTTTCCTTCTATTGATCAAAATGATTTATTTTGGAGAATGGGATTAGGAGAAGACTATCTTATAGAGTGGTCAAAATACTATTTACGATTAACGGACAATATTATTTATGAGAGAAATTTTCCTGAAAATAAAGACTGGGAAGGTATTTATGATTAAACTCGATCTCCCTTAGCTGGTGTGAGCGTTTCGCTCGTATCTATAGATAAAACAAAAACCCTCGCAAAATTGCGAGAGTTTTTGTTTTATAATGCAGCTACATTTTTATTAAAGAAATCTTTAAATTTTTTGGTAGTGAGCATTTTATCAACCACTTTAAACTGAGATGCTTCCCCGCTGGTACGAGCGTCTCGCTCCCTGATAACAAAAAAAACCACCGCTTTGCGGTGGGTTCTTTTATTTATAAGATGGAACGTTTTGTTAAAAAACTCACTCAAAATCCTGCAAACTACTGTAATTCCACGCCGCTACAAAAATTCCCGCCGTTTCCGTTCTTAATCGCTGATTGCCCAAAGAAACAGCCTTTACGTGATGCTCCGCCAATAATTCGATTTCCCTTTCAGAAAAATCACCTTCCGGACCGATGAGGAAAGTCACTTGGTCAAGCTTCGGGATATCGCTTAAAGCAATCCGGTAAAGGTTTTCGTGACAGTGAGCCACAAAGGTATTTTCGGGGCGGATTATTTTTAAAAAATCCTGGAGCTTAACGCTGTCATTAATAACCGGAAAATGAAACCTCAGGCTTTGCTTGGATGCGGCAATTGCCTGTTTTCTCAGTTTGTCGATATTCAGGTTTTTGCGTTCCGTTTTTTCGGTTTGTAAAATAGTAATCTCAGAAATTCCCATTTCTACGGCTTTCTCTGTAAAAAACTCGATACGGTCAATGTTTTTCGTGGGAGCAATCGCAATATGTAATTTTGGATGAAAATCAGGCAGGCCGGTTTTAATTTCATCAACTGAAATTGTTGCTTTCTTCCCTTCAATCACCAGCTTTCCGGAAGCGAGATTTCCTTTCCCGTCGGTAATAAAGATCTCTTCACCCTCCTTCATCCGCAGCACCTTTACAATGTGTTGTTGTTCTTCATCATTGATCGTTACTTTACCCTCTTCAATTTCTCCGTAAAATAATTTCATTACAAATCGTATTTCGCCGTTGCACTCGTTCTCAAATCCGTAAATTCTCCTCTTTCAAATTTCAGCTGCGCCACCATCGCAATCATCGCTGCGTTGTCTGTGGTATACTCGAATTTCGGAATGTAAATATTCCAGCCGAGCTTTTCCTGATTCTCCTGCATCGCTTTTCTCAAACCCGAATTGGCAGAAACACCGCCTGCAATAGCCACTTCATTAATATGTAAATCTTTCGCAGCCTTCTCAAGCTTGTTCATCAGGATTTCTACAATGGCTTTTTGCACCGAAGCACACAGATCATTAATATTATTTTTAACAAAATCCGGATCTTTTTTTACTTCTTTCTGAATAAAATACAATACGGAAGTTTTTATTCCGCTGAAAGAATAATCATAATTTTCCAGCCTCGGTTTGTTAAATGTAAATGCATCAGGATTACCTTCCTTAGCAAGCCTGTCAATGATTGGTCCTGCTGGGTAATCAAGGTCGAAAATCTTTCCGATTTTATCAAAAGCTTCGCCGGCAGCATCATCGGTTGTTTTCCCGATAATTTCCATGTCAAAATAGTCTTTTACCAGGACGATCATCGTGTGTCCGCCGCTTACGGTAAGGCATAAAAAAGGGAACTTGGGCGGCATAGGATTTGCATCCTCAATGAAATGCGCTAAAATATGTGCCTGAAGGTGGTTTACTTCAATCAGCGGAACGTCTAAGCTCATTGCCAAAGACTTAGCAAAGGAAGTTCCCACAAGAAGAGATCCCAAAAGACCGGGACCCCGGGTAAAACCTATCGCGGAAATTGCATTTTGTTGTATATTTGCTTTAGTTAGAGATTTTTCAACAACCGGAATAATATTTTGCTGATGAGCACGTGAAGCAAGCTCAGGAACAACACCGCCATATTCTTTATGGATTGCCTGATTTGCAGCAATGTTCGACAGAATAGAATTTCCCTTGATAATAGCTGCTGATGTATCGTCGCAGGACGATTCAATACCTAAAATTATAGAGTCGCTCATAATAATGGCAAAGTTAGAGAATAATAACGAGAATGAGAACAAAAAATCAGTAGCTGAAAACTTAGGTAATCAGGTACAAAAAGCCGTTGAAAATGCCGGAGATAAAGTGAAGGAGACCGTAAAAGAAGCTTCTGAGCTTGCTTCTGATGCGATTAAGCATCCGGTAGAAACTGCCGAAGAATTCGGGAAACAGGCCGTGAAAGACGTTACCAGCTATTCATGGTGGGCCCGCCTGCTTTTGATTCTTTTCTGGCTCGGGCTCGGTCTGGTGGCTGCCATTTTTATTGCAATAAACCTGCCCGTTACCAAACAATGGGCTGCAGATCAGGCGCTGCAGGTTGTAAACAGGGATTTCAAAGCACAAATGTCAACAGAAAGCGTTGAAGTCAATTTTTTCGGAAACGTAAAAGTTAAAGGATTAAAAATCAAAGACTACAAAGGATACGATTTTATTCAGTCCAGAGAATTTATTGCCAATTCAAACTGGCTTTCTTTATTTAGCAACATTACCAAAAAAAATTCGCTAAGTTTTAATTCTCTTACGCTAAAAAATGCCGATGTTAAAGTAATTACCTACAAAGGCGACAGCATATCAAACTTTATCCGTTTTACCCAGCTTTTTGACAGCGGTAAAAAAAGAGATCCCAACAAACCTCCTTTTCAGCTGGATTCAAGACTACAGATCCTCGATTCTAAAGTTTCCATTGTGAATTTAAATTCCCCCGGAGAAAAAGGAAAATGGTTAACGGCAACCAACTTTAATCTGAAAGCACCGAATGTAAAAGTTAACGGGAGAAATATTTCCGCGCTCATCAATAATATGTCGTTCACAACAACAAGATGGGGCAAATCTCATTTCGTCGATACGTTTTCAACGGAACTTTCCATGACACCGGATTATCTTTCTTTGAAAGATCTTACTTTAAATACAGATCATTCACTTTTGCAGGGCGATATAAAATTTAACCTTCATGATGACGGTTCCTGGGCAGATTTTGCCGATAAGGTAAAATGGGAAATGAATCTCATGCAGGGAAGCCAATTGAGCGGATATGACATCAGCTATTTCGTGACCAACTGGGATAATTTCAAGCCCTTTAATATTTCAGGGAAAATGGCCGGTCCGCTGAATAATTTCAGACTGGATAATTTCCTCATAAGAAATCCTGATGTTAATATTGCGACTAAATCAATGAAGGTCGACAGATTATTAAAAGGTAACTTTTTAATCGAAACTCCTGATCTTTCCGCAGATTTTACCTATAAAGACCTGAAAGCCATGATGCCTTCATTCATCGCAACAAAGATGAAGAACTTTGCGGATGACTTTGGCAAATTAAAATACAACGGAACAGCAAGCGTTAATCCTAATAAAGTATATGTAGCCAGCGGTAACCTCATGACCGGAATAGGGCAGGCAAAAATTACTCAGTTTTCATTAACGGAGTACAGCTCGTCAATGCCGAAATACGTCGGAATTGCCGAAGTGAAAGATTTAAATACTTCCGTGATTACAAAAAATAAATCGGTTGGTTTGATTTCCGGAAGATTCGATATCAACGGGCAGAGCTTCGATGTCAACACCATGAAACTGACCACGAAATCCAGAATTACCAGTGTTGAAATCATGAATAAAGAAATCAATAACGTTTATCTGGAAGGTATTCTTGATCATAAAAAATACAACGGCCTCATCACCGTAAACGATGAACAGGCAAAAGCCAATATCAAAGGATTAATTGATTTCAGCACTTCAAGAATTATGATGAATGTAAATGCTGATGTTAATTATCTGAATATGAATTATTTTACCAATACTCCCGGAACCCAGATCGTGAGCGGAAAGGTGAATGGTAAAATGGCTATGTCTTCAATCAATGATCTTACATTGGATGTTGATGCAAACGGAATAAGTTTTGCGACAGCCACTCAGAAATATTATATTCCTACAGCCAAACTGAAAACATTTATGGAAAACGGCGGCCGTGTAATTGATGTAGATGCGCCCGGAGCCGTAAACGGAAAAATATCAGGAAGATACAACCTTGGAGATCTTCCAGGAATGATAGAAAACGGCTTGAACAGAATTTTGGTGGGCCCCGCTCCGAGAAAAATATACAGAGGACAGAGCTTTGCCATGGATTTTGATGTTGAGCAAGGTTTGGTAAGCTATTTCCTTCCTGATCTTAAATTACCGCAGGGCGCAAAAGTAGAAGGGCAGTACGATGGAAATTCAAATAATTTGATTTTAAATCTCGATGCCGCTTCTTTAAAGTACATCATGACCAAAACCCGTGAAATCACGGAAGCTGACAGAGCGCTTGCAGCAGCCAATCCTGCTTACACTATTAACGAGAGAGATAATGTTACCAGGGACAGCGCAATGGTAGACAGCGTGATGGTGAGAATCAATACCGCCAATCTTGATGAGCAGATTTTTGCGAAAATCAACAGGTTACAGTACAACAAAAATATTCTCAAGGATGTTACACTAAGCGGAAGAAATGAGAACAATACGATCCTTCATTTAGCAGCAAAATTTAAACACGGAAGTCCAGAAGATGAGCTTGATGATACGATGAAGGATTATGCGATCAATATCAACCAGTCAACCAATGCGGGAGGCGACTTTATATTCAGGTTTGAGCCTACGGAAGTGAAATTTAACGAAGTAACATGGGCGATTGATACCAGCCCTGAACTGGATCATTCCATTACCTACCGTAAAAATGAAAAAGATTTTGACATCAGGAACCTGAGGATTTATTCTGAAAATAGCTCATTGCTGGTTAAAGAAGCGCAATTCAAATCAGCTAAAGATTTTTATGTGGATGCCGAAGTCAATGATTTTTCCATAGAAAAGCTCCTGGAAATGCAGCCGGGGGGTAATACGATGAATATTAAAGGCCTTGCCAACGGTAGTGTGCAAATCCGCATGGATAAAAGTACGCTCCAGCCTTTGGTGGATATGACGATTGATGATATCATGATGAACGGAAACGATATGGGTGATATTACAATTTCTGCAACCAACGGATTTTCTTTAAATGTCTATGATGTGGACATCAGGGTGAATTCTGCAGGAGTGATAGGAAATAACAGCCTTCATGTAACCGGAATCGTAAACAATAATACTTCTTCACCTACCATAGATCTTACGGCAGAAATGCGTGAATTTGATATTGCTTTTGCACAGCAGTTTGTGACCACTGTTTTTGGAAATTTAAGAGGTAAAGCTACCGGAGATCTTAAGATCAGCGGAAAATTCAGCAATCTGGATTACAGTGGAGATATTGCTTTAAAAGGTTTCGGGCTAAAGCTTTTATTTACAGGAGTAGATTATTCTTTTGATGATACCGTAATTCCGCTTACAAAGGGTCTTGCTATTCTCAATAATATCGGAGTTCATGACGGAAGAACAAACTCCAGCGGAAACATATCGGGAGCGATTCAGTTCGAAACCCTTTCTTCAATGGGGGTCAACCTTGTAATGCGTGCGGATAATCTATTGGTTCTGAATACCACTCAAAAAGATTACGACCTGTTCTGGGGAAGGGTGTACGGACAGGGAGACCTCTATGTGGATGGTCCGGTTTCAGGTTTAAGCCTTTCGACTCCGAATATGAAAGCATTAAGCGGAAGTACTTTCACCTTCAATTCGGGATCTACTTCCAATGTTGAAGAATTTAAAATGCTGAGGTTCCTGAAAGAAGGTAAAGATGGTCTCGTCACTTTAGAAGAAAAGAAAAAGACCGGAGCCAACATGAATATTGATTTTGCGCTGGACGTCGACAAAGGAACTACGGTAAACGTACTGATAGGGGATGAGGTAGGAAATATTACGGTAAAAGGCGCGGCCGAAAAGCTGCGTTTCCAGATGAGCAGACAGGGAAATATTGCCATGAACGGAACCTATAAAGTAGAAAACGGAACTTTCGTTTCAAAAGCCATTCTTAATAAAACCTTCCAGATTGAAAAAGGCAGCAGTATCCGTTGGGATGGTGATGCCATGAAACCTGCACTGGATATTACAGCCAACTATGTAAGAATGGTTTCCAATGCCGGAGAATACCTGAATATGGGAAGCCTTCAGCCAATCAGTATTTTGCTCCAGGCTAATATTACACAGTCTCTTGTAGATCCTAAAGTTGATCTGGATGTTACCGCACTGGATGTTTCCAGCCAGGTTAAAGAAACACTGGCCGCAAAAATGAGCCAGGAAGGGGAAAAGGTTTTGCAATTCGGATCTGTACTGCTTCTAAACAGTTTTAACGTTTCTAAAACCGGAGGAGTAGATGTTGACGTGGCAGGTGTTGCCGAATCTTCCGGATACAACCTTCTTCTAAAACAGCTGGGTTCTGTGCTTAATACCATGAGTAATGAATTCCAGATTGACCTTAATTATGTGAAAGGAGACCAGTATTCCAATACAGGAGACCGTGCCAATGCAGGGGTGAGTTTTGCGCTTTCGCCGAGAATAAAAGTGAAAACCGGTTTGGGAATTCCTCTCACCAGAACAGAAAATACCGAAGCCAATTATCTTTCCGGAGAAGGAACGATTGAATATGATATTTCCAAAAAGAATGACGGAAGCCTTGTATTAAGAGGATATTCAAAACCATCCAATATCGGCGTTGTTAATGGTGCAGGATCAAACGGTGCTGCCAATCAGGCGTATGGCGGAGGTATTGTATGGAGCAAGAGCTTCAATTCCTTATTTAAAAAGAAGAAAAAAGATAAAAAAGCACCTGAAGAGAAAACAGAAATAAAAACAGATTCTACAATATCAAATGCGAAATAATTCTAAATTTATAATGATTTTTCTTATATGTGTTAATTATTGTTAATATTTAATATAATTTTTTTAGTTAAATTATTTTTTATAAATTTGCAAAAAATACATTGTTTTTTTAAGAAAATTGTAATTTAACTAATATGAACTATCAACTGGACGAAATAGACAAGAAAATTCTTGATTTCTTAGTAGAAAACACAAGAATGCCTTTTACAGAAATTGCTAAACAGATGGATGTTTCCGCTGGTACAATTCACGTAAGAGTGAAAAAGATGGAGGATGCAGGTATTATTTTGGGATCATCTCTTAACATCGATTATGGAAAATTAGACTATCATTTTACGGCTTTCATAGGAATTCTTCTGACGAAATCCAACAGAACTCAGGAAGTTTTAAAAGAGCTGTCTACCATTCCAAATGTAATTGAAGCAAGCGTTATTTCCGGAAAATATAATATCTTCTGTAAAGTAAGAGCTAAAAATACAGACGACGCAAAAAGAATCATTTATCAAATCGATGATATTCAGGATGTAATGAGAACAGAAAGTATGATTTCCATGGAAGAATACTTAAGCGACAAAAACAGACTGATTAACGCTATTTCCGTATAATCGCTTTACAAAACAAATTATACTAAAGAACTTATGAAATCTCTCATAAGTTCTTTATTTTTGTACCTATGGAAGAATACAGCTATTTTGATGAAGATCCTAAAAAAGGATGGGGCTTTATCCTCGCATTTGCAGCCCTGATGCTATTTACCCTGATGGGATTCGGGATTGATCTTGACGAGTATTTACAGCACGAATACCTTAATATCCCAAGATGGTATTTCTACGTGATTTTTGCCGTTGATGCTTTGATGGCGATAAGTTTAGTGCTCATGTTTTTCTACAGAAAAATCGGCATTTTTGCCTTTCCTGCGCTGCTGGTTTTACATTTCTTTATGCACAATTATTACCTGTCTACATTCCTGTATACAGATGTAACCAATCTTTTCCTTTTCACAGGTTTCGGAATGCTGGCGATTATCCCCAAATGGAAGTTTTTCAGGTGATTTTTGTAAAAAGATAAAAGATAAAGATAAAAGATAAAGATAAAAGATATTAATAAACATCAATAGGAGCGGGCTTTAGCCCGCTTTCTTATTTTAGTATGAGGGCTCGGCTTTAGCCAAAACTTACTATTGATTTTAAATTTAAAAGTAAAAAAGTCCTCAACACTGAGGACTTTTTTAATATGTCGAATTTTATATAACTAAGCTAAAATTCTTTTCACCGCTTCTTTCACCGCAGCCGAATCAATCTTGTATTTCTTCATCAGTTCAGCAGGTGTTGCAGATTCTCCGAAAGTATCATTCACCGCTACAAATTCCTGTTTTGTCGGTCTTCTTCTTGCCAACATTCCGGCAATAGATTCTCCCATTCCTCCAAGATAATTATGTTCTTCAGCCGTTACGATCTTTCCTGTTTTTTCAACTGATTTTAAGATAATTTCTTCATCTAAAGGCTTAATCGTGTGGATGTTTATTACCTCACATGAAATTCCTTCTTTTTCAAGCTCATCTGCAGCAACCAGCGATTCCCAAACCAGGTGGCCTGTTGCAACAATCGTTACATCAGTCCCTTCCTGAAGCAAAATTCCTTTTCCGATCTCGAAAGGCATATCTTCAGGCATAAAAACAGGAACGGTTGGTCTTCCGAATCTTAAATAAACAGGGCCTTCATGTTCAGCAATAGCAATCGTCGCTGCTTTGGTCTGGTTGTAATCGCAAGGGTTGATTACCGTCATTCCCGGAAGCATTTTCATCATTCCGATATCTTCCAGAACCTGGTGTGTTGCACCGTCTTCCCCTAAAGTAAGGCCTGCGTGGGAAGCACAAATTTTTACATTCTTATTGGAATATGCAATAGACTGACGAATCTGATCGTACACCCTCGAAGTGGAAAAGTTCGCGAAAGTTCCCGTAAAAGGAATTTTTCCCGTGATGCTTAATCCTGCTGCCATACCCATCATATTCGCTTCCGCAATACCCACCTGGAAGAATCTTTCGGGAGCTTTTTCTATGAATTTCTCCATTTTCAGAGATCCGATAAGGTCTGCGCAAAGTGCTACAACATTGGGGTTTTTATCTGCAAGCTCAGCCAATCCGGCTCCGAATCCTGAACGTGTATCTTTTTTTTCTGTATATGTAAATTTCATTTTTTCTAACTATTAATTAAGATTACTTATTATCAATTGCTCATTACTTATAATTAATAATCAGCCGGAGCTTCTAGATACAATTGTTTGAAAGCGGTATCCAATTGCTCGTCATTAGGAGCTTTCCCATGCCAGGCGTGGGTTCCCATCATATAATCTACTCCGTTACCCATGATGGTGTGAAGAATAATGGCAACAGGTTTTCCTTTTCCTGTTTCGGTTTTTGCTTTTTCAAGAATTGCAATTACCGCTTCAAGATCGTTACCGTTTTTCTCCTCCAAAACCATCCACCCGAACGCTTCCAGCTTGGCGTGAAGATTTCCTAAAGAAAGCACATTATCTGTACTTCCGTCAATTTGTTGTCCGTTATAATCAATAGTAGAAATGATATTGTCAACTTTTTTGGAAGCTGCATACATAAAAGCCTCCCAGTTTTGCCCTTCCTGTAATTCACCGTCGCCCTGTAAAGTATATACTAAAGAACTATCACCATCTATTTTCTTACCCTGAGCCGCACCTAAAGCAACAGAAAGTCCCTGTCCCAAAGAACCTGAAGCCACTCTCACACCCGGAAGCCCTTCATGAGTGGTAGGGTGTCCCTGTAATCTGGAGTCTAATTTTCTGAAAGTTCTCAGTTCATCAGCAGGGAAAAACCCGAACCTTGCCAAAGTAGAATAGAAAACAGGAGAAATATGCCCGTTTGAAAGATAGAAATGGTCTTCGTTTTTACCTTCCATGGTGAAAGGAAGATTATAGTTCATTACCTTTCCGTAAAGGGCTGTGAAAAATTCGGTACAGCCTAAGCTTCCTCCCGGATGACCGGAATTCACAGCATGAACCATTCTTAAAATGTCTCTTCTGATCTGCGTGGTAAGAGATTTTAGCTCTTCGATGCTTTTACTCATTATATAAGATTTATTTTAAAGCGAATTTACAATTTTTTAGCGGCTTACGGAAATGTAAAAACCCGGATTTGTTTCCGGATTTTAATCTCTTGGCGTATTTTAATGATAAGTATTTTTAATTAAAAATCAATGGTTTTTATAATGTAACGATCTGATAAGTATTATTTTAAATTTTTACGATACATTAATTGTTCATTTGAAACGATAAGATAATGCAAATACATCAGAATTAAATTACTTTTCTCCTGATCAGCCAAAGTCCGATAAAAGTAAGCAGTCCGTTAATAATTAAAAGCTCCAAACCGATTTTAAATTCCCCGAAAATTTTTTCCTGGTATTTGTCAATAAAGAAAGAAATTACCGGTGCTGCAATACAGACAAAAGGAACCAGCTTATCTTTCACCTTATATTTTGTGAAAATCCCGAAAGCGAATAATCCTAAAAGAGGGCCGTACGTAAATCCGGCAAGCTTCAGAATCAGCCCGATCATGGAATTATCATTAATTACTTTAAAGATAATTACCATTACCAAAAAAGATAAAGCAACCAGAAGGTGGACGTTTTTCCTGAATTTTTCCTTTTTCCCGTCGTCCCAGTGTGTTTTTTCCCGCATTCCGAAAATATCGATGCAGAGCGATGAAGTTAAAGCTGTCATTGCACCATCCGCACTTGGAAATAAGGCAGAAATTAAAGCAATGATAAAAATAATGGAAATAAATGGCGGCATGTGATTCAGCGCGATATCCGGAAACAGTTGGTCGCCTGCGCTTGAAACGTTTTCCTGGACACCGTAAAGGTGAAGAAGGCCTCCCATATAAAGGAATAATGAAATGACTCCCAATAAGATAAATCCTAAAGTCACCATATTTTTCTGAGAATCTTTCAGTCTTGTTACCGAAAGGCTTTTCTGCATCATCTCCTGATCAATTCCTGTCATGGTAATGGTAATAAAAGCACCCGCAAGGATCTGTTTAATAAAGAAACTTTTCTGATTCGGATCAAAATCAAAAATTTTTGTGTAGCCTTTTTCGTTCATTGCTGTAAAGCTTTCTCCCACATTCAGTCCAAGATGGTTGAGCATATAAACCGTACATATAATCAGTCCCAGAAGCATACAGGAAGTCTGTAAAGTATCTGTCCATACAATGGTTTTTACGCCACCTTCATACGTGTAAAGAATAATCATGCCCAAGATAATAAGGGTAGTCACAATAAAAGGAACATCCAGACTATCAAGAATGGAAATCTGTAGAATATTCACCACAAGGTATAATCTCGCCGTAGCACCCACCAATCTTGAAACAATAAAGATCCATGCACCGGATTTATAAGAAAGCTGTCCCATTCTCTGCTGAAGATAGCCGTAAATAGAGGTCAGTTTCAATCTGTAATATAAGGGAAGAAGAACGTAGGCAACAACAATGTAACCAATGAGATAGCCTAAGGTAATTTGTAAATAGGAAAATTTGTCATTTCCCACTGATCCGGGAACACTTACAAAGGTAACCCCAGATAAAGAGGTGCCGATCATTCCAAAGGCAACAAGCATCCAGTTACTTTTGCGGTTTCCTATAAAGAAACTTTCATTATCACTTCCTTTTCCGGTTTTGTATGCTACCCAAAGAAGCAATGCGAAGTATATAATGATAATGGATAATAAAATAATCGGAGACATGTTCTGTTTAAATTAAATTTTAGCAAATATAGTTTTTTTATATTCTGCTCAAAAAAAATAAAAACCTTCCGGATTTGTCCCGAAAGGTAGTTTTAAAAAATTAAGGTTAATTTAATCTCAGCCTTGATCTTAAGCTAATCCTAAGCCTGTGCCTGATTCACCAGCACGTCCTGAAGCTCCTCATGTTTCTGGAAGGTGGCTTTTGCAAAAGGACACAGCGGAATGATTGTCTTTCCGTTCTTTCTGGCAAAATCTACCGAGGCCAGTAGCATTTCTTTGCCAACGCCTTTTCCGTTGTAGGCTTCCTCCACTTCGGTGTGATCTATGATGAATCTTTCTTCTCCCGCCCAGGTATACGTCATTAAGCCTGCACGCTTGCCATCTATAAAGGCTTCAAAATTTCCGTTTTTTTCGTTGTTGCTATGTTTTACTTCAATCATTGTTATGAAAATTTGGTTAATATTTCAATATCGTTGGTTAGTATTTTATGAATAGGGCATGCATCTGCAATAGCTCTTAATCTTTTGATCTGTTCTTCATCAAGAATAGTGCCTTCAAAAGTAATGTCTCTTTTAAAAATTGCTCTTTTGGTTAAAGGAAAATTTTCAAGTTCTACTTCTACATTAATGGTTTCAACGCTCCATTCTTTTCGGTCGATGTACATTCTCAGGGTAGCCGCAGTACAGCTTGCCAGTGATGTTGCCAGAATCTCAAATGGGTTGAAGCCTTTGTTTCCGCCGCCTTTATCCACCGGCTCGTCGGTGATCAATATGTTTTCCCCGGCGACAACTTCGGTGTAATATCTTTCTTTGCCTAAGCTTGCTTTTACGGTGATGGCCATTATATTGCTGTATTGAATTTATAACTTAATGCTCCGGAAGGGCAATGATCAATTTGGTTTCTGAGTTCTTCTGCTGTTGCATTTTCAGGTTTCACCCAGGGTCTTTCCTTAGGATTGTACACCTTAGGAAGCATTTTTACGCAAGCTCCTGCGTGAATACATTTTTTTGGCTGCCAGATGACTGTTATTTCTCCTGCTGCATATTCGTGTGTTTCCATATCATTTTGGTTTAAAGTTTTTCTATTTTCTTTCCGGATTCAGCTATGTTGATGACACTTTCATTGAAAGTTTCGGACTTCTTTGGAAATCAGTTTCTGATCTGATTTTGAAAATTTAATATTTTATCTTTCAGTTCCTTCAGCAATGCGGGATCAATGACACCGGTTTCCATGTCGAAATTCTCGTAGAATTTTGGCAGTGAAAAAGTCTCTTTTACATCACCTCCGAAGTTCGGGAAAAATGTTTTGGCCGTATTCATTACATTTCCGCCGCCGTATCCTCCCGGAGAGGTTGACATCAAAAGCATTGGCTTGTTTTGAAAGACTTTTACGTTAATTCTTGAAGCCCAGTCGAAGACGTTTTTAAAAGCAGCACTGTATGATCTGTTATGTTCGGCAAGAGAACAGATGATGGCTTCACATTCTTCAATCACTTTTAAAAAATGATAAGCTTCATCCGGAAAGCCTTTCTTTTCGCGGTCTACAGAAAATACAGGCATGTCGAAATCATTTAAATCAATTAAATTAATTTCATGATCCTGAAAATCTTTTAAGACAAATTTTACAAGTTCCCTATTAATAGACGTGGAAGAAGTACTTCCGGCAAATGCTAATATTTTCATAGTTTATTTTTTTCTTCCTATGGCTTTCTGTTTAAAATGGCTTTCGGAAGCGGTACATAATCTTCCTCATCTCCCGGAACCAAAGGAAAAGCTTCATGATTCTGGTCGTTCCAGTTTACTTTTGCCTGTTCTATCAGTTCCCGGTCGGAATTTACAAAATTCCAGAATATAAAACGTTCTTCATCGAAAGGCTCGCCTCCGAAAAGATAAACCGTTCCGTTTTCACTCATATCAAATTCACAGAGTTTGGTGTCTTTGGCAATCATGAGCTGTTTGGAACCGTAAGAATTTCCGTCGGTAGAAACCGTTCCGTCCAGCACATACATGGCTGCTTCGCCGTAAAGATCTTTCCCGATGCTGATCTTTTTGGGATCTTTTGTTTTAATTTCAATAAAAAATAATTTACTGTGAACCGGAACCGGAGATCTTCTTCCGAACGCTTCTCCGGCAATCAGCTTATAATGAATGCCATCTTCTTCCCAAACCGGAATGTCGTTGGCTTCAGTATGATGAAAACTAGGTTCGGATTGTTCGAGATGTTTTGGTAAGCCCACCCAGATTTGGAATCCGTGAAGTCTTTTGTCGGAATGTCTCAGGTATTCCGGTGTTCTTTCCGAATGCACAACACCTTTTCCGGCAGTCATCCAGTTTACGGCTCCGGGCTGAATTTCAATCGCGCTTCCTATGCTGTCTCTGTGAAAGATTGAGCCTTCCAGAAGATAGGTTAATGTGGAAAGGCCAATATGCGGATGCGGCGGAACATCAAGATTTTGGTAATCCTTAAGATCGGCAGGACCCATGTGATCGATAAAAACAAAAGGCCCAACTGCTCTTTTTTCTCGGAAAGGGAGAAGCCTTCCCACCAGAAAATTTCCTATATCTGCAGATTTTTCTTCTATAATAAGTCCGATATTTGACATGATAATTAATTTTTTAAAAGCTAATGTATTTAAATTTTAGTGTGTTTAAGTATTCAGCAGGTTAAATTTGGCTGTACCCATGGAATCTTTCGTCTACCACACGTTTCCATTCGGGGTTTTTTCTGATGAACGACTGTATGTAAGGGCAAAAAGGCAATGCTTTTTTATGATGATCTTCAATAAAATGAAGTACTTTTTCCACAACAGCTTCTGCTGCACCGGTTCCGGCAATGAGAAGATCTGCTTCTGTATGGTTCAGGGCAACCTGGTTCCCCATCTGTCGGTAATCGATAAAGGCATGGTTTCCGTTGTATTCAATTTCAAATCGATCGCCGGTATCCTGCAAGGGAATAGGTTCGAATTCTGGTTTCATAGTTAATTGTTAAATTTTATAAGAATATGTCATGTCAGAAACTCAATTCTGAAACTTTCGTATTATAAAATGACAGGATTCTATAAACATTTTTCATAAAAATAAGGAAAAATAATAAACCGATTTTAGTTCTGGATTAAATTAATCCTCAAGATAGCCAAATCTTCCGAGATTATAGTCTTCAAAAGCCTGCATGATTTCCTTTCTCGAATTCATCACGAAAGGACCATGCGCATGAATGGGTTCGTTGAAAGGCATTCCGCTGATGATAAGTATTATACTGTTTTCTACTGCTTCCACTGTAAACGTTTCGCCTTGATTTTTAAACAAAACAAAATGATTAACCGGAATTTTCTCTTCATTATTGATAGCAGCGCCTCCCTCAATGATTAAAGCTGCCGTATTAAAATCGGCTGGAAAATTAAATTCAGCTTTTCCGTTTTTTTTCAGTTTTGCATTCATCACATGAACAGGGCTGAATGTAGAGGCCGGCCCTTTATAATGCTGATAGGTTCCTGCAATGATTTCAACAAAACCATTTTCGCCGAGGTCAACTTTTGTCATATCTGCATTACGGATGGCCTGGTATTTCGGGCAGCTCATTTTGTATACTGATGGTAGATTCACCCAAAGCTGAACCATCTGAAAAATTCCGCCTGTTTTGGCCCATTCCTTTTCGTGGTATTCTTTATGAAGAATTCCTTTAGCCGCTGTCATCCACTGTACATCGCCCTCACTGATAATGCCTCCTCCGCCTGCACTGTCGTGATGCTGTACACATCCGCTGTAAGCTATTGTAACGGTTTCAAAACCACGGTGCGGATGAACACCAACACCTCGTGGCTGATCTGTTCCGTTAAAATGAAACTTTGCATTGTAATCCAGCATGATGAAAGGATCCATTCTTTTCATATCTATTCCCTGAGTTCCCGGAATAAAATTGTGAACCCGGAAACCATCGCCTACAAAATGTGCAGGCTTTGGAGCTATGATCTTTTCTATTTGCTTAGTTGCCATAATTGTTGGTGTTTATGGCAAAAATAGATTAAGAAAAATCGTTGCGCATTGACCTGTGGTAATATCGGTTAGTTGGCTCAACGGATAATATTTTAACCGCAAAAGTTGTAATATATAAGAGAATTAGTTTATCAGCTTTAGAAAGAAGAATAAGTTTTTAGATTAAAAGATTTTCATTATATAATCATTCATATCAAAATTATTCTTCCTTAGATTTCATATTTTTTCCATCCGAAATATGAAGTCTCCTGAAAACAAATCCTGAAATAATGGTGAGAATCCCGATCGTAAGAAATGTATAACGAAACGCGTTATGGGGTTCACCATGAATAATTTCGGTGTTTTCAAAAATCTTTAAGACAATCAGTCCGAAAGCAATCCCAAATCCGATAGCAAGCTGTTGGTTAACGGATATGAGAGAATTTCCGCTGCTGGTCTGGAAATTACGGAGGTCTGCAATGGAAATCGTATTCATTGAAGTAAACTGGATTGAATTAAAAAATCCCAATACTGCAATTATGGGAACAAACCAATACAGAGAAGTATTTATATCAGGAATCGCAAGCAGGCAAATCAGTGTACCGATGATAAAAGTGTTGGTCATTAGCGTTTGCCGGTATCCAAATTTATCCAATATTTTTATGACATAGGATTTTCCGAAGATCGCTGTAAGGGCCATCGGAGCAATAATCCATCCTGATGTAACTGCCGATTGTCCGTATGCAATCTGAATCATTAACGGCAATAATAATGGAACAGAACTGATTCCCAGTCTTGTTGCGAGATTTCCCACAATTCCTACTCTAAAGGTTCTTACCTGGAATAAATTCAACGGGAAAATCGGGCTTTTATCTTTTTTCGCATGACGGTAATAGTAATACATGAAGAGAAATCCTAAAATAAAAACAATGAGAACCGGTGTTATATTCTGAAGATTTCCAAAAAGCTCAAGCGAAATGGAAAGAAGGAGGGAAGCGGCAGCGAAAATCAGGAAGCCTTTGAGGTCGAAATCAACATCTGCTGATTTATAATTGGGCATAAACTTTAATCCTAACGTTATTCCCAGAATACCGATCGGAATGTTAATGAGGAAAATCCAGTGCCATGAAAGGTAATCCACCATATATCCTCCGACAAGCGGGCCGAGAACCGGGCCGATTAATGCGGGAATAATGGCAAAATTCATCGCTTTTAGCAATTCATTTTTATCGAATGTTTTAATGAGAGCCAGTTTCCCTACAGGTGTCATAAGGCTTCCGCCGATACCCTGTACTACCCTTGAAATAACCAGGTGCGTAAGATTTTGTGAAAGGGCACAGAAGAGAGAACCCAAGCTGAATAATACGATAGAAAAAATGAAAATCTTTTTTGTGCCGAACCGGTCTGCCAGAAATCCGCTCGCCGGCATGAATACAGCTAACGTCAAAACATAGCTGATGATGGCATTCTGCATATTCAGCGGCGATTCTTTCAGGTCTCGGGCGATAGCAGGAAGTGAGGTGTTGAGAACTGTGGAGTCCAGCATCTGCATAAAAATTGCGGTTGCTAAAATCAGGGGTAATATTTTCTTTATCGAATTGGGTTGCGGAACAGCTTCTGACATTCTTTCTGATTACTGAAGTTTCTCCAGATTTATTTAGTTCAAAGAATTAAAATCTTAGTGTAACAGCAATATTTATTCCTTTAGATTTATTTTATTAAAAAATCGAGATTTTTGACACCAATAAAAAAGTCCCGCAGATGTTGCAGGACTTTTAATTTTATTTTCTTGGTTTTTCAACTCCTTTCCATTCGTCGCCAGCTTTTCTGTACTGGCTCAGTTCAAAGGTTTTGAAATCTTTTGTTTTGTACTCGATATTGTCGGTATTTTGCTCAAAAGGCATGATGTAGTAATAATCTGCATCCGTCCTGTCTGTCTTTGTTCCTTTTTTTACGGAAGGAACATATTTTGAGAATTTGTAGCCAGGGAGATATTGTTTTAATCTTGTATAGAAGGCTTTATTTTCTTTTTCATCCGGGATGATATTAACGATATTGAAATCGTCTTTCTTCTTATCGATCCACAGATAATAGGTTGTGTCTTCGCCTGTATTTCTGTTATTGGAGTTGAAAGCAAAAAGTTCTTTCGGCACAAGCTCCTTGATTTTTTCGGCGTCAACCTTTGTATAATATTGTCCTTTTGAAGGGTCTACATAAGTTTCAAGGTTGTACATCAAAACCGAGTTGTTCTCAAGGTTTTTATTTTTGAAATATTGGTTCAAAGATAATTCTGCAGTTTCTCTTAGTTCTTTTCCTCTGTCATCAAGCTTTTTGGTAAGATTCTGGGGGTTTACTTTCTTTACAAATTCGTATAAAACTTTCGGCTTTATATCTTTCAGGTGAGGGTATGTTTTCAGCTGTTCAGCTTTTACCAGCCAGTAGTATTGTTGATAAAAGTCTTCTTTATCTGCATCCTTCACGCTTTTATACGTCATTGCGAGCTTTTTGGAGCTAAGATATTTGCCATATTTTCCCTGTCCGAAAGCCAAAGTCATGGATAATAAAGCAAATAAGAGAGTAATGTTTCTTCTCATTTTTTTATAATTGATTTTTTCGTTTTCCAAATATAATTATTTATTAGATAATATTTTTTATTAACGGTTAAAATCTAACAATATTATTATCGTTACTGCAAAAGAAAATCCTGTATTGCTACAGGATTGATAAATTTTTATGTAAGTTGGATATTTTTAAGGTTTAGGATGTAGCTTTAAAATTGATAATATGGTATTTATAAAAATATCATGTATGGAAATAAAAATAATTTAAAAACCTAAAACCTCTTATACTCTCAAACTCTATTCCCGTAGGAAGTTTCATGCACTTTTACAGCTCTTCCGCTTGGGTCATTCATATTTTTAAAAGCTTCATCCCATTCCAGAGCAATGGGGGTTGAGCACGCCACGGAGGGTACGGACGGAACTGTAGCAGCGGCAGTTTCGCTTGGGAAATGTTCTTCAAAAATACAGCGGTAACGGTATTCTTCCTTATTCTGCGGAGTATTCAAAGGAAATCTGAATCGGGCGTTCGCCATCATTTCATCGGTCACTTCTTTTTCGGCAACCTCTTTCAGTGTATCAATCCATGAATATCCGACTCCATCCGAAAACTGCTCTTTTTGTCTCCAGGCGATAGATTCGGGAAGGAGGTCTTCGAAAGCTTTTCTCAATACCCATTTTTCAATCTTTCCTTCGGCGGCATTTACCATCTTGTCCTTCGGATTAATGGTCATCGCAATATCCATGAATTCTTTATCTAAAAAAGGAACGCGGCCTTCAATACCCCAGCTCATTAGTGCTTTGTTGGCGCGGAGACAGTCGTAGAGATGAAGTTTTCCCAGTTTTCTTACGGTTTCATCGTGAAATTCTTTCGCATTAGGTGCTTTATGAAAATATAAATATCCGCCGAATAATTCGTCAGAACCTTCTCCTGAAAGCACCATTTTGATTCCCATGGATTTAATAACTCTTGCCAGAAGATACATGGGTGTGGAAGCTCTTACCGTAGTAACATCATATGTTTCCAGGTGATAAATTACATCACGGATTGCATCAAGGCCTTCCTGAACGGTAAAGTTTACCTCATGATGAACCGACCCTATATGCTCTGCCGCTTTTTGAGCTGCTGCGAGATCCGGAGAACCAATAAGACCTACCGCAAAGCTGTGCAGTCTTGGATACCAGGCTTCCTGAGTGTCTCCGCTTTCCACCCTTTGTCTTGCATATTTTGCGGTTACTGCAGAAATTACGGAAGAATCGAGGCCACCGGAAAGCAGCACGCCATAAGGAACGTCGCTCATCAGCTGTCTGTGTACCGCATCTTCCAGCCCTTTTCTTAATGCATCAATATTTGTTTCGTTATCTTTAACTGCGTCATAGTTTTCCCATTCTCTTTTATACCATTGCTGAAGTTCACTTCCGTCTTTGCTGTACACCAAATGTCCGGGTAAAAAGGTTTCAATTTTTTTGCAGATTCCTTCCAATGCTTTCAGTTCGGAAGCTATGTAGTAGTTTCCGTTTTTGTCCCATCCCTGGTACAGCGGGCAAATTCCCATATGATCGCGGGCGATGAGGTAGATGTCGTTCTCGGTATCGTAGAGTGAGAAGGCGAAAATACCGTTCAGTTTTTCAATAAAATCTTTTCCGTATTTTCTGTAAAGCGCTAAGATCACTTCACAGTCCGACTGTGTCTGGAATTCGTAATCCGGGAATTCCTGCTTTAATTCTCTATGGTTATAAATCTCCCCGTTTACGGCAAGAACAACTTTTCCGTCTTTGGTAAAAAGGGGCTGCTTTCCTGATGTAGGATCTACAATGGCAAGTCTCTCGTGGGAGAACACTACTTCTTCATTCTGGAAAACCCCGCTCCAGTCTGGCCCTCGGTGGCGGATCTTTTTAGACATTTCAAGAACCTGGGGTCTTAATATTTCAGTTTTTTGTTTAGCGTCAAACAGACATACAATTCCACACATTATTTTATCATTTAATTTGAAACAAAAATATTGGTGTGGTTAATAATAAACAATAAAAAAAATCAATAAGTGTATATTTTTAACTTAATGGTTTATTATTTAGTAAAATTTTAATTATATGTGAAAATTTGTATGATTTTAGTTAATTTTTTTCACCGGCAATACTTGTATTAACCATATACAAAATAAAAATTAAATATTTATTAATCTATGATAATTAATTCCAAAAAAAAATACCATTACTTTGTGGCTCGAAATAATTTTTTTTCATCATTTGTGTTTTTACCTTCTTGCAGAGTCAATTTGCAAGAAGGTTTTTTTTATTCATTACCCAACAATACGCCAGAAACATTCCATGAACTAAAGCTGTTTCCTTCGGTTTGTCCCTGAGGAATTTTCACCTGAATCGTATGTTTTCCGGCTTTTAGATCTCCAAGAGAAATGAAATTCGGATTAGTAACGGTTCCGGGACACCAATTGGAGCGGCTAAGGTCTGATGAGGAGAGTCCGTCACCAAAATTCCCGGATGCCGGATTGTAAAGACGGTAAGAACCGCAATCTGATCTCCAGGGGATGAAAGAAAACACCATTTTTCCATCTAATAAAATAGAATTGGCTTTGGGTACAAATTCATCGCCGTTTTCCCAGCCTCCATGTCCGGTAGTGATATATCTTAATTGTGCGTTCTTTAAATCTTTTGCTAAAGTAAACTCAACCAGTAAACCTTTATCCTTATTGAACATGGTAGAGTAGTCCTGTCCTGCCATTTCCATGATGTTCAGGGTGTTGAATAAAGGAATCACCGTATTGTTTTTATGAATAGCCTGGCCGCTTTTATGAATGGTAATTTCCATGCTTATTTTGTGGCCGCCTTTATCATAGTTTCCTATAAAAGCTCCTATCCAAAGCTCTTTCTCGCTTAAAACAGGTTTTAGTTCTGTAACGTCTTGTCGGTACGGACTGATTGTCTGCCAGGTTTTGTTTTTAATTTGAATATGATTGAATTTATTAATTCCGAAAGCGGTAAAAAATCGCATCATTTCCACAGCAGGATTATAGTTTTCCGTGGTACTCACACCAAAATACTGCTTTCCGTTTCCATTGTCATAAACGGGAAGTTTTTTAACGCCATTTTCCAGTCCGTCCAGAAAAGATTCTTTTTTATCCTGCGGAATAAAGAATACGGTTCCCGTTCTGTCGTACGCATCACCGTTAGACTGCTGTTTCAGTTCAACAAAAATATGATCGCCTTCCTCTATTTTCGGGAATGTAATCTTTTTCAGGATAATGGTTCCATTGGCAAATCTTTTAATTTCATCATCTGATTTTGAATCTCCGGAAAAGTTGATGGTTTCGTTTTCAAAAACTGTCAGCGTGGTGAATCGGCTTTTCCAGAGCATGTCTTTGTAACCGAGCTGATCGGTAGAAATAACATTGCTGCTGAGAATTTTGTCAATATCCGTTTTCTTTACTTTTTTAATGGATGTTGCAGATACAAGGGAATTTTTATTTCTTTCAATCTCCAGTACGAATCCTAAGCTCTGTCCCAACACAGAAGGTCCGCCGTTTATTTTAAGATCTTTGGTATACCAGATTTCAATGGTATTGGAGTTGATTTTGGTTACTGCTTTCTTGCAGTTGTAACCTAAAATTTTCTTTGTTTCATTCGTGAATTCAAAAGTTTGCTTTGCCACTGATTCTGCATCGGTAGTGGATATGATTTCGTCCGGTTTCAAAAATGCATACGAGATGACGGTATTGGAAGGTTTTTCAATTTTGGTGATCTCAAACGGGAATTCTGCTTTTTGTTCCCTGATTTTTGTATTCAGAATAAAATTTTCCTTTTCGTTGGCCCAAACCACCGTGGTTGACTGATCCGGAACTGTTTTCCCATTATAGGAGCTTGTGTACTGTACTTCGTATGTTTGCGAAAAAGCAATTACTGAAAATACAATGAAGAAGCTGATTAAAATTTTTTGACGCATGTAAATTGATAGTTTTCACAAAGATAAATTTTAAATCTCTTTCATGTAGACTCAAATAAAAAACTACTCCAAAATAGAGTAGTTTCATATCCATATTTATAAATCATTTAAGAAACTCTTTCGATTAAAGCCATATAAAAGCCGTCATAGCCTTCACTTGGCATTACTTTCTCATCCTTGATCATTTTAAAGTTAGGATTGTTTTTCAGGAACTCTTTTACCTGCTCATTGTTTTCGGAAGGCAGAATAGAACATGTTGCGTAGACCATTTTCCCGCCTTTTTTCAGCATTTTGGAGTAATCCTGAATAATCTGCTGCTGCTCTTTTTTAATGCGGTCTATAAAATCCTGATCAATTTTCCATTTGCTGTCCGGATTTCTTTTTAACACACCAAGGCCTGAACAAGGTGCATCAATCAATAAACGGTCGGCTTTATCATGAAGCCTTTTGATGACTTTATTATCTGTAATCAGGCGGGTTTCAATATTATGGGCTCCGGCTCTTTTGGCGCGGCGTCTCAGCTCCGCAAGCTTCCAGTCGAAAATATCTAATGCGATGATTTGTCCTTTATTGCCCATTAATGCGGCAAGATGGAGTGTTTTTCCGCCGGCTCCGGCGCAGGCATCAACTACTCGCTGTCCTTCTTTAACATCCAGAAAATACCCAATTTTTTGTGAGGAAGCGTCCTGCACTTCAAACAATCCTTCTTTAAAAGCGGTGGTAAGGAAAACATTCTTTTTTTCTTCCAGCTGTACTGCATCCGGATAATTTCTAACAGGATAAGAAGTGATATTTTCGTCCGCAAGATCAGAAATAAGTTCTTTGGTGGTAGTTCTTAAAGAATTCGCTCTTAAAACAGTCGGTGCCTGCTCGTTTAAAGCATACATTTCTTTTTCCCATTTTTCGCCCAGTTCTTTTTCAAGGGTTTCGGCAAGCCATTCCGGAATGGAATGTTCTATGGCTTTTGTGGGAACAGTCCCTTTTTTCAGTTTCGTAAGAATGTCAGCAATTTTTATCCCGTCAAATTCTTCAAACTTTTTATAATTGGTTTTGCTCCACAACAGGTAAGCAATCATGAGTTTATAGACATTGTTGGGTTTCACTCCTTCACCCATGTAATATTCAAGGCGCTTTTTCCAACGGATGATGTTGTAAAAAATCTCAGAAACAACGGCTCTGTCCTGGCTTCCCCATTTTTTGTTTGCTTTTAAAAGTCTTTCGATCACTTTATCGGCATATTTGTTTTTCTCAAAAAATGTTTCCTGTAAAGCATCGTGAATACCGATGGCTAAGTTTCTGTGAATAAGTTCCATAAAGTTGGGTTCTGCTGTTTTGAATCTGCAAAAATACGAATTTAAGTTGAGATTGCGAGATGGAAAGTTTTTAACCTGCTTAATGAAATAAGTATAAATCCTATTCTTTCATCAAGTTTTCAGACATATCTCATGTTTATATTTTTTAATTAAAAACATTAAAAAATTACCTTTGCAAAAAATTAATACGATGAGTGATTCAGTACTTTGTCCGAAATGTGGCTCCGAATTTACCTATCCGAGCGATAATCTAATGGTATGTTCCCAGTGCTTTTACGAATGGAACCCTGAAGAGGTTGCTGCCGGTGCATCAGATTCAGGAAAAATTTTGGATTCGAATGGTAATGAACTGCAGGAAGGAGATTCGGTGGTCGTTATCAAAGATCTTCCGGTAAAAGGAGCCCCGAAGCCTGTGAAAGCAGGAACAAAAGTGAAGAACATCCGCCTGAGACCGGGCAGCGATCATAATATTGACTGCAAAATAGATGGTTTCGGTGCAATGGCCCTGAAGTCTGAATTTGTGAAAAAGGCATAAAAAAAAGGAAAGAATTGGACAGTGTAATCTTTCAAAAAACTAGATTGCAGAACTGCTAATTTTCGTTTTAGGAGGCAGAAAGAGAATTAACCAAAAATTTCCTTATGCTGTGGAAATACAAAAGTAAGAAAAAGTTTTAAACTGGGTTCTTACATTTGTATTTATTTATGCACAATTTTACAATAAGTATTGGAAAATGTGTTCATTATAATATTAAAATTAAAATAACAAACAGGAAAGTATCATTTTTTAAAGGAGCTTTTCCGGCTCTCGCTACTCGCTTTTTCCAGTTTTGGGGTTGGGGGGGGGGGGGGGGGGGGGGGGGGGGGGGG
>NZ_JAYLAA010000023.1:0-55816 GCF_035819015.1 Chryseobacterium salviniae
CCGGTTTTTCAAACAGTGWAGCAGCTGCAGTTCAGCTAACGGATATTGTTCCTTTCCTGGTAGAAGATGAACTCAAAAAATCGGGCGGAAATTACACCAGGACAGACGACTGGGGAGTGCACGTTGTTCAGGACGGATTGCTAATTACGGGACAAAACCCGGCTTCTTCGGAAGGCGTGGCAGAAAAATTAATATCTGCTCTGAAAAATAATTAATCTATCTTTTGAGAGAGATAAGCTTTTCGGGCGGCCGTTGAAAACGGCCGCCCGAAAAGCTAACCATATAAGTTTAACATTACACCAATGAATACGATGACAAAAATATATTAAAGGAGATCATAAAGCAACGGGGAAAAACTTTCATATCATGACCTTGAATTTAAAGCTTAAATAAAAATACTTTCCTAACAAATTAAAAGAAGCCTGCACTCCCCTTCATTCTCTTTCGGAGCACGATGAATACAAGGCAAAACGCTTTGTGCGGGATGGTCTACCGCAAGTCTCCACAGGTTGCCTTTCCCTAAATTAACCGGCTTCGCATCTGCATTTGCGGCATAATGAAGATCAAAATAGTTATCTTTAAGAAAAGTTTCAAATTCCTCATTGGGGCCGTCATGCAGTTTTCGAAGCGCATCCCTTATTTCAGGAATGAGAATTTTTTGGGTGCACTGGTCATTTGGGATAAGTTCACTGGCTGCTCCGTAGTACGTACATAAAAAAGTAGAAGTTTCTATCGGGGAACGGTCTGCGTGAAAAGAATACACATCGGTGGGTATAATATCAAAATCATCGTCACGCTCATATTTTTTTAATAAATTAAGGGACGGTGCCGCTCCAAAATCCGCAAGCAGCTGGATATCCTGCATGATGATTTCTCTTGCTGCGTTTCCTTTTTCAGACAAATCGAGCGCTAAAAGATCATCAATGGAAATTTCTGTAATATTCTCCTTCAGGGTAAGCTTTGATACAATTTCTTGAAAATCACCTTCCGGATTTCTTTCCCAGCAAAGTGCATTGATGTTTCCCTGAAATTTTGTATTTACCAATTCCGCAAATGAAGAGACTATACCAATATGATGATGTTGTGGATATGTATTCATAAATAAAGCCTGCATTCTGGCAATGCAAAAATAGGAGCTTTGAAGATACTTTACAAGATGATATTTCTTAATCTTTACGTCACTCGGCAAGCTGCAAATATTCTGAATATAAGTGGTAAAGTTACCAATTGCACACAATTTGCTCATCTGTACAAACAAACCAAATACAACATATTATGCAGTTTATTGAATTTAAAAAAGAACATTTTAAAAAAGATGAAGAAACACACGATTTCGTGATTGAAATTTCTAAAGCAGAAATCGGATTCGGGGAAATTAAAGTACAGGAAAGAAAAGATGATGAAATCTATGAAGATGCAGATTATGAGATCAAAGATGACCCCTTAAAGATTACCATAAAAATGAAAAACCCTACCGATATAAGGGTTAATTTTTAGAATCAATAAATGCTCCGAAGAAATTCCGGAGCATTTTCAAAAACTAATAAAACATGAAAAACTACTATTTAACTTAAACAAATTTAATTCTAAAAACCCGAGGACCTGCATGATAAACTTTCTTTGTAAAGATGCTGCAGATGGGGAAGCCCCGGGATTTGTTATTATGTCTTATTTTCCAATTCTTTTACTTTTGTTTTCCAAATAATAAAGAAATTGAGGATTTTAATACATTTAAATATAGCAATAAAAGCGATCAATGAAATGAGGCACGTATACATCGAAAAGCTTTCCAGAAAGATGTACTGCAGGGCAAATATCAAAATATTCATCATCACAAAAAGCCCCGTAATTTTTTTATGTGATATTCCCAGCTGCAAAAGATAATGATGAATGTGTGATTTATCTGCCTTGAATGGTGATTTGCCCCGCAATACACGGTCTGCATAGACTCTTATGGAATCGATCATCGGAATGGTAAACACGAAAAACAGGAAAAACAGTCCATAAGGGAAGCCGGACACAGCATGATCAAATTTCGTAATATAAATTCCTATCGACACCAGAAAATAACCCAAGAACAAAGATCCCGAATTTCCCAGGAAAACCTTTTTCTTTCCTGAAAAATTGTATCTGAGAAAGGCCGCAATACCTCCTATGAATAACATGACCAGTTTCATCAGACCGTAATTCTTCGTGATAATGGTAATTGCTAAAAGCAGGATGAAGCCAATTCCGGCCATACTTCCGGCCAGCCCGTCTATTCCGTCGATGAGGTTGAAGGCATTAACTGCTGCTGCAATCACCAGAACCGTAATGATATATTGAGCATAAACATTAATTTCGTAAATCCCGAAAAACCCGTACAATGAAGTGATTCTTACTCCTGAAGAAGCGATTATAATGCTTACACAAATCTGGATCCCGAGTTTGTAAATGGCTTTGATATCTGTTTTGTCATCAAGTGTTCCCACCAGAAGCATCACGTAAGACGTAATGATGATCGGTAAAATTTCTTTTAAATCCTTCATGCTGGTTAATCCACCAAGTAAGGCCACTATTACTCCTATTGCCAAGCCGCCGATAAGCGGAATGGCTTTCTGATGCACCTTTCGGGCGTTGGGAACATCAACCAGCTTACATTTTTCAGCAACAATGGTCATCAGCGGAATGATGCAGATTGAGAGGGTAAAAGCCAGCAGGCCGTACACTGTAAGTTCTGTAAAGTTTCTCATAATGATTTGCTTTTAAATCCTGCTTTTAGCATTGTTAAACAACTGAATATTCTGCAGATGATTTACATGATATTTTGCGAGCACTTCCTGATCCAGCTTTGAAATTTCCGGATAGACACTGTTCTTTTTCGTTACTGAGAAGCTCTCCTGAATGATCCGGCTGTACTTTTCAGCGACGGTTTTCCAGACGTACTTATTGTTTGCAATTTTTTTCATTTTCAGGGCGCAATTTCTAAGCTCATTTAGGGTAAGGTTTTGGAGCAGATTTTTCAGCTCTTCTTCGTTAGAAAAATAGAGAGCTTGGTCGCCTGTGGTCGTCCTGTTATAAGAAACGCCGTAGCTGATAATGGGCAATCCCAAAAACATAGCTTCCACCAGAGACGGATTGGTTCCTCCCGCCGAATGTCCATGAATATACAATGAAGCATTCCCCCGGATAACGTCTAATGTATGCTGATCGTAAATGGGATCCAGCAGACTGATGTTTTCAAAAACAGAAAATTTTTGCTTCAGATTTTTTCCGTAAGGGCTATTATCCCAGTTGCCGACTATAACAAGATGCTGTTCGGGATTTTCACTAAAAACTTTTAAAATTGTAGAGACATTATTCTCAGGCTCAACCCGGCATACTTTTACTGCGTAAGGTTTAGATAAAAAAGGATATGTTGCAAAGTCCTGATCCGAAGGGGAAATATTTAATTTCGTATGATCTGCACCGTATTCAATAACCCTGCTGATCGTTTTATAGCGTAAAGACGTATAATCCTGAATTGATTCATTATCCGAAATATCAATATGGGAATATTTCACGGCCAGATTTTCTGCCCACCACAGATACAGTTTTGCAGCCAGTGGCCATTTATCTCTTTTCCACTCGATTCCGTCAATAGAAATAATTATTTTTTTATTGGTAAATAATCTTACAAAAGGCAGAAGCCATGCTCCCGCAACTCCGAGAATAAGCAGGACATCACTGCAGCGCAAGGCATGGAGAATAGACCAGCTGTCGTACAATATGCTCTGAATTCCGTTGGCTTCCAGAGGGATATATTTAAGCTTGCTGCCTTTCCAGCTTTGTTTTCTTTCTTCTCTGCTGTATTTTTTTGATGAACAGTATACGGTAAAATCATAGGCGTCGGAAAGCTCTTCTACAAGATGTGCCGTAAGGGTCTCGAATCCGCCGTAGCGGGCAGGAAGTCCTACAGTTCCGATAATAGCTACTTTAGTTTTCATACGATTATATTTTTCTTATAAAAGCAATACGATTGGCATTCCAAATTTAATTTTAATTATAAATAATTGATTTTCAATAGTTTAATTTAATACAATAAAATACCATAATTCCAGATTCCGGAAAAATGACCGTTAAATGGAAATCATCTGCACACAGGTTTCTTCAAAATAAGCTTCTGAAAACTCAAGGCTTTTTTGATATGCTGCTTCGCTGAAAGATTGGTAAATGTCTTCGTTGCACATGAGGTAATGGATTTTCCCGGACAGTTCATAGACATCTGCAGAATTGATAAGAAAGCCGTTTTTATTATCGCTTACAAGCTCTGTGATTCCTCCCACCGGCGGAACGATTGCCGGAAGCCGGTAACGCATTCCTTCGAGAATTGTTAACCCGAAAGTTTCCACCCATTCATCCGGCCGCGAAAGGTTGACAATAATGCTTGCTTCACGATAAAAGGCGTGCGTATCTTTCTGCGTTGGATACATTTTAAGATGATCCGGTAAGATTTTCCCTTTAAAATAAGCATCAATCTCTTTCTGCGAAGCATTCAGCACAAGCTTAAAAATATATGTGCTGTTTATTTCTGCCAGCTTTACAAATTCGTCTACGCCTTTATACGATTTTAAAGAACAGATCATCAGAATAATAGGTTCTTTGCTGCGAATAATATAGGATTGATCTGCTTTTTCCGCAAACTCACGTTCCAGAACATTGTACAGCAGCACCTGATTTTTAACAAGCGGTTCCTTTTTCATCAGGTAATCTGAAACAAAAACCCCTTTTGATGCAGTTAATCTTGCAATTCCGAACAGAAAATTTTTAAAAATCCTGGGCTTAACGGAAGTTTCATGGATGTGATAAATTATTCTGCAGCCCCTTAATTTTCCTGCAACAGCGGCTCCAAAAGGAAGCACGGTATTAATGTAGATAGTATCTTCCCTTCTCAGGAATAACAGAAGCTTAATCATAAGAAGAAGCTGACTGATAAAAAAGTTACAGATTTTTATCAGCGGGTTCTGAGAAAACCGGTACCAAATCAGATGGCGGGTTACTTTAGGCAAATCGGATAAAAAGCCTCTGCTCCCACCGGAAGTAAATAAGTGCGCTTCAATATTTTTTCCTGTCCAGGTTTTTAAAAGCTGCATTAATACCTTCGGGCTTCCGCTATAATCGTTTAATAAATGTATGGCTACAATTCTGTTCATATCATCTTGCTATAAATTTCATTGAGGTGTTCTCCCCTTTTTTCCCAGGAAAACTTCTCAACATATTGTTTTCTGGCTCCCAGGCTGAGTTTTTTTCTGAGCGGTTTATCTAAATATAGTCTCATCAAAGCCATGCTGAGTTCTTCCAGTGTTTTTTTATAATTCTGCTTCGGAACGGTGATTCCGCAGGAGTTATTGATAAATTCTCCCGGTCCTTCATTCTGAAGGCAGATCACCGGCAAACCGAAACAAAGCGCTTCCGGTACAACCATTCCGGCACCTTCATGTGAAGGAAAAAGAAATACCGAAGCACTGTCATATAGTTTCATTAATTCTTTTCTTTCGACCCATTCTTTGATTTCAATAAAATCATTCATCCCGCTGCGTTCAATCAGGCTTTCGTAGAGTGCTTTCTGTTCTCCGGCTCCTACCAGGATCAGCTTGCATTCGGCTTTATCCTTTTCCGGAAGCTGACTGATAAATTCTATAAATGAGCGTATCGTGAGATCAAAACCTTTTAAAGGCACAAATCTTCCCACACTTATTACGGTAAATCCGGTTTTAAGTTTGATCTCCTCATTTTGCTTAAAATCTTCCGTTGCTACTGAAGGGTACAGCGAATAAGAATTTCCGCTGAGATTCAGCTTTTCGGGAACACTGGTATTCATGCACCAGATGTGCCCGGAATGTTTGATGGTGTTTTTTAAAGAAGAAGAAAATTTCCAGAAAAAATTTTTCACGATCCAGGTCAACCTGTCTTTTATAAAATGGGTTTTTGAATACATATTTAAATACTGGCTTGGAATTAACGGATGATGTCCTACAGGTCCCCAAACCATTGGTTTATGCAGCTTCCAGAGAAAGCTCGGCGTCCAGTCATTGTGGAAATTTACGTTGTGGGTAATATCAAATTCCAATTTTTGTTTTTTGATGAATGAAACAATGCCTTTCTGCCAGAGATAGTAGTACAGCAATGCTCCCCTGCTTCCTTTTTTCCAGAACCTCATCCAGTACGGAAGGTCGAAATAAAGAAAAGTAATGTTTCTGTAAATGCCGTTGGGATGTTCCGCAATATATTTTTCGATATTTTTTCTGTTGTTTTCCCGTGTAATGGCGATCACTTTGCGAAATCTCGCAATCTGGCAGATAAAATTCCAGCCCATTGCATCT
Source organism: Chryseobacterium salviniae (assembly GCF_035819015.1). NCBI lineage: Bacteria > Pseudomonadati > Bacteroidota > Flavobacteriia > Flavobacteriales > Weeksellaceae > Chryseobacterium > Chryseobacterium salviniae. The sequence continues at coordinate 6,342 of NZ_JAYLAA010000023.1, forward strand.
TCGGAGCCTTTATACGGATTTACGGCATAGCAGCTCGCCAATATAGTCTGATTCGTTTTCATAATTTCTTGTTTTTAAGAGTTTTGCAGGAACGCCTGCGATGATACTGTTTTCAGGGAATGATTTTGTGATAACGCTTCCTGCTGCCAGAATGCTTCCGTCGCCTATTTCCACACCGTCGAGGATGGTAACTTTGCTTCCGATCCAGCAGTTTTTTCCTATTTTAATTCCTTTCCGGCTCACACCCTGGTGCCGAATAGATAGATCAGTACGTTCATAATTGTGATTTTCCGGGTGACAGCTAAGATATTGTCCGGCAATGCATTCATCACCAATTTCGAGTCCTCCTGCACCGCCGAGATAGGCAAATTCTCCGATACCGACATTATTCCCTATTTTGATTTTTTCACCGGTATTATTCATAGAAGTGGAAACAATAATCCGGCTGAAAGCTCCGATGGAAACATTATTTCCGAACTCCACCCCTTTTCTTCCCAATGCGGAAACGTAGACGTCATTTCCCAGTCTTAAGAACTTTCCCCATTGTATTTTGGACGGGTTAAAAAAGCCTACTCTTTTCCCAAGCAGCATTCCCTTAGGATTTTTTAGAAAAAGCATAACTTTTAATCCGCGGAGCATACTGCATGCCTGAATCCATATCATCTGGATAACTGCACCGGAGTTCAATCCGGGATCCACCGTGAAATCAGGGTTTCTCATTTTTGCGATTTTCTCTACTATTTTCATTTTGCTGTGATTATGCTGTTCATAATTGTGTTTAAAGTGTCATTCAGATCATTATTCTCAATGGCAATGTATTGTGTATTGTCATTATGTTTTCCCAGTTTTGAAAACAACCTGTTGTACTCTGCGTTGAGATCACACACCGATTGGTAAGAAAGCTCCTTTTTCCTGCTGAGGATTTTTTCGGGCGATGCATACAGGAAGAAGTTGAATTTCGGCTTCATGAGGAAAAAATATCCGCTTTCAGTAACCGATTTGGGAAGGTTAATATTGCTTCTTCTGGCATCGGCCATGAAATCAAAATAATACCGGTCATACAAAACAATTTTACCGCGCATCACATATTTCAGATAGATGATAAACTGTCCGATAATATAATCTGTATAGTAGTAGCAGAATCTTGCGAAAGAAGACAGGATATTGTTGTTGCTTCCCTGCCTTGGCAATGAGCTTACCACATCAAGGTGCGCTTTATCCTTTCCTTTTACCCAGACGCTCAGAATCGGTAATAAAGAGGGCCTGTGTCTTAAAATTTTCACCGGTCTGCGGTACCGTTTTTCAATCAGATTCGAAATTTCCGAAATGACTGTTGATTTTCCGGCACCGTCAACACCGCTGAAGGTCATGACAAATCCTTTTTCGGAGAATGTGTCACTGATATATATGAATGTGTTTTTTAAAAATGATAATCTTTGCTTTGTACGCATTTTCAGTTGACTAATGTGTTCCGATATTTTTACAAGTTTATGTTCAGGAATATTTTTTTCAGTAAAAGCTCTGTAACGTTCCGGTACTTCGCTGCCGTTGAGGGTATAGAAATAATGCAGGTATTTTGCGGTATCACCGTTACAGGCAGTTTTAACCCCGAATTCATTTGGGAAAGACCGTTTGATAATCTTATTCGCTTTCATAAATTCCAATCCTTTCCACTGGATTTTCAGAATGAGATCGAGATTGAGGATCTGCTTATCCTTTGTGATAATCCTTACCCTGTACATAAATGATGTTTTTGTAACTGCAACTCTTTCTGCGAGGCTGTTTCTTTTGAGAAACCGAACCAGGTTTTCGGCATTTTGCGAAGACATTATTATATCAATATCAGAATCGAGGCTTAGTTTTTCGGGTTCCCGGTTGTGAAATTTTAATGCTGCATAAGGAATCGTGTGAAGGCTGTCAAAAATATCCATGATCAACAGTTCCCTTTCGGTATAGGATTTTTTTGCAAAATCGTTCAGTGCTTCCGTCCAGGTCTGCAGCAGCCAGTGGATCTGGAGATGCCATTCTTTCTGTTCAGCATATATTTTGAGGTAGGCTAATATATTGGTTAAAAGATAAAATTTCAGGTGATGGTACAATTCTTCTTCATTAAAATGAAAGGCAAGCCTGTTCTTTTGTTTAATTTCGTTCAGAATAGATTTCCATGGTTTTTTATCAACTAAAATCCCGTTCTGGATGATGAAATGAAAGAAATCGAAGCCTTTTGGCTTTTCGCAGGAAGCCAGTTCCCAATCGTAAACGGATAATGAATTATAGTAGACAAAACAATTCCATGGCGTGAAATCACCGTGAGAAAAAGAGAGATTGATAGATTCTGTTTCATTGGTTTTTCCCAATATTGTGTTCAGTTTCCTGATTAAATTCGGCGGTATTCTTTCGTCATGTATGGTCTCTAAATTTTTTTTCAGCATCTGAAAATACCCCCAATCTTCTATTTGGCAGCGGCGCTGATATTTATTTGTTATTCCCTTTACTGTTTGGGCGTGAATTCTTCCAAAAGAGTTCCGGCGCTGACCGTTTTTTGAAATATCTTCGGTCTGCAAAACATTTCCGTTGTGCAAAATGGTTTTCGGAACGGAATACAGCCGGCTGGAAGAGGCAAAGCGTATGTTGGCAAGTTCATTGATCAACAGGTCTTTTGCGGTTTCGGTGCACGCAATTTTGTAAAAACTTCCTGCAGTGTACAAAAGTGCTTTGTTATTAGGTCCCGGTGTTCCGGTGAACATTGCCCAGCTTGTTCTGATATTGAAAACAGGCTTTCCTTCCAACTTATAATATAAAGTCTCTTTTTCAAAGATGAGGTTTTGCAATCCAAGTTCAAAGACAATTTTTACCGCCATTGCATATAATCTTGCCTTAAAAGATGAAGCATTATAGAATTTTAAAAACAAGGGCTTTTTTGATTTTGAATTCCAAAACCAGCGTAACGAACCATCCGAATTTCTGATGTAAGAAAAAGATATTTTTAAACTTCCAGGCTGTTCTGTAGTGTACAATTTATATCCTGTGTTATTAAATAAAGTCTTCATAATTCTTGCTTTTATCTAAAGGATATAAATACACTGCCAAAAATATAAAATACTGATTTTCAATTATTTAAATAAATAAAAATCAGTACCGTTTTTCCATATTCTGGAATAAAGTCTAATTTTTAAACTCCATTTGCTTCATTAGATCCGGTCTTTTCTTCTGAAGAACTATTCTCTGAAGCCTGGTAAGATGATTATTATTGCGGAATGCAATGGAGAAAATAATGATCTGGTAGAACAATATCCCGTAATTACTTTCGCCAAAGATGCCGAATTCGGTGAAAGAATTAATGATGATAGGAATCAAAATCCCGATCAGCATAAGCTTCAACTCCTTCTGCGCGGAAAGTATGGATTTAACGGTAAAAAACACCTGAAAAAGAACGATGGTAAAACCGATAAAACCGAGGTTCATCAATACCTGCATAAAGGTATTGTGCGTCATTTTTCCGGGATAGGTATGTGCACTCTGAAAGAATTCCTTATAATCAATCCTCATAAAACCGAAGCCTAAAAGCGGTTCTCTTGGTAATCCCTCTGATATCAAAGCCTGCCAGAAAGGCAGTCTTCCGGTAAGGCTCATGACTTCTTCCAGCCTGGACTGGTCTCCGCCTTTTAAAATCACCGTGTAAACGGCAAATGGTGCTATTGCCATAACGACGGCAATAATTCCAAACTTCAGTCCTTTCCGTTTGGTCTGGTTGATATGAAAAAATATGATCAGCAGGACTCCGATAAGCGAAGACCTTGAACCCGTCATGTACAATGCATATAAAATAATAATGATTTTAATGATGGTCCAGACTTTATTTTTAAACCGGTAAAGATCGAAAATCAGGCAGGCACAACCTACTCCGGCAAGCATTCCCAATTCGTTAGGGTTCATTAAAGTTCCGCCAAGGCGGGCTTCTTCTCCTCCGTCGGTAAGACGGAAAAAGACATCAGGGTTTGTCCACATCCCGATCACAAAAACCAGCTGCAGCACGAAAACAGTGTTTCCTAAAAGATGATACAGCCGTATTGAATGGCCTTCGAAATAGACATCAAGTATTGCTAAGCTCTTCACAAAAAAATAAGCAAAAACAAAGCTCTGAAAAGTCATAAACCATTGCAACGCACTGAATCCCGGATTGGTACTCCAGGAGAATGATACAAATCCTAAAAAAAGATAGGCCATATATAAAACCGGTGAAAATATATTTTTATACACCAAAGAATTAACGCCTCCGTAAGAAATAATTCTGTGATAAACCATTATGGATGAAATCATCACACCCATTCGGCCTACAACTTTTATGGCTCTTGTAATGGCTACATTTTCGCTCCACGTAAAAAAACATGCTACCATAAGCAGCAGGATGATAAAAAGCTGATTGTTGATTTTTTTGAGGAAACGCTGATGATCCGTAGCCAGAGTCTGCATTTTTAGAAAGTGTATAATTTATTGTTCATTTCACTCAGAACATTGTTCCAGTCGAAGGCCTCTTCTACCATTTTCAGTGCATTATCGCTCATTGTTTGATATTCAGCATTATTTTTCTGACGGATATTGTATATTGTAATGAAAGCATCGGTAAGAAGTTTTGCATCAGGAAAAGCTAAGCAAATTCCGGCATTGTATTGTTCGATAAGATGTCCCACATTGGTATTCCTGGTCACAATACATGGCTTCCCGAATGCGGCTGCTTCAATTACGGCAACCGGAAGTCCTTCATTTCTGGAAGGATGCAGGAAAACGTCCATTTTCCTGATCAGGTCATTTTTTTCGTCTCCGAATTTACTTCCCATCAATTCTACACAATGTTCGAGATTATTTTGCTTAATCTGCTGATGAAGATTTTCTTTTTCCGTGCTGTCTCCGATTATCCATAATTTTGATTCCGGATATTGTTTTGAAAAAGCGGCGAAGCCATCAATCAAAATGTCGAGTCCTTTTGTGTAGACATCAAGCCTTCCTACAAATCCGAAAATCATGGTTTTTTTTGCATATATTGTTTTGGGATCAGATTGTATTTTTTCAAATCCGTAATGAATCAAAACCGTCTTATCAGTACGCTGAAGCGTATGAAGTCCATCAATCTCACTTTCTCCGATACAGTGAATTTTTCCGGCATTCGTAATAACTTTTTTTTCAAACCATTTGAAATAAAACTTTTTAATAAATCTGCTTTTCTTCATCGCAATTTCGTTATAGGAACCATGCGGTGTGATCACATATCTTCGGTTGCTTTTCTTTAAAAACCGGCTTAATGAAGAAAATACGGGGATCCATCCGCCATGAAGATGGAAAATCGTTTCATGTGCGCTTTTAAGGATTTCTTTTTTTAATCCTTCCGGAATGGAAAAAGGATTTTTTCTTCTTTGAAAAATTTTTGTGGTAAATATTCTTTCGGGATAGTTGATTTCCGTGTTTTCCGAAATTCCCCATACTTCAACATTCATCTTTCGTAAAGCCTGTTTCGAGGCAATGTTAAAAACAACTTTGTTCACCCCATTCATTTTTTCAGGGTTTGCTTTTCCTAATATCAGATGTACTATGTCCATAGTGAAATCTTTTTTTTGTTAAGGAGAATTTTCCAGTAAGCAATCATCAGAATCTGGTTCATGGCAAGCCCGGCAACCGCTCCGTACAATCCTCCGAATTGTAATAAAAAATGAAAGCTCATTATAGAAAACACAAACGAAATGCAGTATCCTGTAAAAAATGCTTTATTCTGTTCCAAAACCCTTATGGAAATCCGTGTCGGATAGCTGTAAATAATCAAAATATAAAGTACCGAAACAAGCTTTACGACAAATCCATATTCCCGGTATTTTTCACCACCGAGTAACGTAATAAGCGTTTGGGAAAAGACGAAAAATAATCCGATTACTATTCCCATAACAACCATCCACTGCACCATATTTTTAAACATTTTTTTTCTTACCAATTCCTGATCCTGATAGTACAGCTTTGCCGTTTTAGGAATATAATAATTCTCAACTGTCTGCAAAATAACGTTGATGACGCCAAAAAATGACTGAACCAGCCGTAACGCTCCCAAAGCACTGACTCCCAAATACATTCCCGCAGCCAGCGTAAAAAAGTTGGATGAAAACCACTGTAAAAGCGATGCGCTTACCAGCCATTTCCCGGCATTCCAATGATACTTCCAGAGTGCGGAATTTTTAATGTTCAAATCCGAATTCCTGATGATATACCAGATTCCCGGAACGGAAGCTATACAATTAACCAATCCAATAATCAATAAACTTTTATCAAGCGAAAGATTTTCCTGAATAATAATTAAAGGAAAAACAAGAATAAAAATACTGTCAATGAAAAGCACAAGCTGAATACGGTCTGTTATCAGCAGAATTTTTCTCAGAAAATCCTGTAAAATATAAGCTGAAACAAATAAGATGATGGACAAAATATGATGTCTGAAAATTGTCAAAAAGGGAAATGGTAACAATTTCAATGAAAACATCAGCAAAGCAAAAATCAATATTAGCAGCAATGCAGCCTGAAACACAAAGCCCAAAGATTTTTTACCGAATTTTTTTGCTGCCAGAATCTGAAACGGCTGTACGATAAACGCATTGCAAACCGCCACCAAAAGGTAGGTTACCAAAAGAACCGATGAATAAAAACCGAAATCTGAAATGCTTAATTTCCTTGCCAGAACAAACGCAAGCAGAAAATTGGATCCGCTGAAAATAAGCTGATCGGTAAATACCAGAAACGAATGCTTTTGTATGAGTTTAAAAACATTTTTCATGATCTGAATTTTTTCAGCATCTTATTAATTGTGAGCATCAGGCTTGGGTAATACCCTTCTTTGTTCAGGACAAACCAGAGATTATCAAGATGGTATTCGTCTTTCAGAAGTTCAACATTCATGATATTTCGGGCGGCAGTTTTCCGGCTGTCCAGCAAAAAAATATTCTGATCGGCAATCTTCAGGAACAGCAGCGGAAGCTTTCCTTTTTTAACAGCCTGATTATTAATAATGCAGAGGTCTTTATCTTCCATATTCCTTCGTATGATTTCTTCCATTTCATGGGCGGTATGCTGAAGGTTTTCTTCTGCTGAAAAATTGAGGTAGTGATCTCCGATTTTATTTTTTAATGTTCCGGCAACATCCACTACCAATATTTTCCTGGATTGTGCTTTTAACGCCTTTATCATATGTTCTGCATGGAAAGCATGCTGCGCTGCAGCGTCATAAGAGGTAAGACAGATGATATTTTTTTCTTTGAGCATTCCTTTAAGATCCATCTCAAGAATATTTTCGAGGAAATGATGTAGTACCTGGTTTTTATCTTTAATGTATGGCGTAGCAAATGCAACAGGGATTGCGCTGTTTTTTTCGATGGTATCAATATCATTTACCTTGGCTTTGGCAAAATGAACCGCATAAATCAATATGATGGAACCGATCATTCCTACAATAGCAGCAACAATAATAATAATTGAACGCATGGGAGAAACGGGATGTTCCGGAAGCTCTCCTCTGGTAATGATTTTATGGAAAGAAATCTTGGCGGATTTGGCGATTTCTGCGTCTATCCTTTTTTCATTGAGGAAGTTATAGTTTTTTTCATACAGATTAAATTCCCTGTTCATGATGTTGAGCAGCTTTTCTTTTTCCGGCAGCCCTACAAAAGCCTGTTCGGCAACATTGATGTCTTTGTCCAGGTCATTATATTTTATCTGAAGATTATTCTGTGTATTTTTAATGCTTTCAATCTGGTAATCGGTAAGGTCTTTTATTTTAGCATCAATAGTTTTTACTTTTTCATGTTCGGGAGTGTAGGTAAGAAGAAGCTCTTTTTTTTCGGCCTGAAGCTGCTTAATATTTTTGATCATCTCCGTGGAAAGAAGATCGTTGAATGCTTCAAAATTCGTTGCCAGATCAGCAAAGTTGTCTTTTCCTTTTTCAACATAACTATTAAGGTTTTTGATGGCATCCAGATTCATTTTAATATTGCTTTTCTGAATTTTCAGCTGCGCGATTTTCCTGAGATCCGTTTCTGTTTCCTGCGGGATATTGATAATATTTTCTTTCTCCCTGTAATTTTCAATACGGTTTTCTGCCTGTGAAAGTTTATTATTGGCCTGCCCGATTTCACCTTTAAGAAAATCTACGGTGGTGTTTGCTGCGCGGTATTTGTTTTCAATATAATCCTGAATATAAGTTTCAGCCAAAGTGTTTACTAAAAGTGAGGCTTTTTCCGGAACGTTGCTTTTAAAATTGATTCTGATCACAGGAACGTCTTTATCTACTGAAACGATATCGAGGTTCTTGTTGATTTTATCTAAAAGATTTTCCCTGCTGAGAAATTCAAATTCATACTGATCAATGATTTTAGCGTCTGGTTTTGCCGACAAATATTTTTCATTCTTTGAAATGAGTATTTTTCCGCCTTTGATGTTTAAAGGACTATTAAAAGTTCCTTTTATTTCTTTGGATGAACCCGGAACTAACAAGGTATAATGATTTTGGGAATTTACAATAAGCTGAAATTTTTTATCATAATTTTTTTTATCGTTAAAAGTTGCTTGCACCGTAATGGGAGAATCATTGAATAATTCTACGGAACGCACTTTTCCTTTCCGGTATATTTCGGTTGAAAAGGGTAATTTTTCGAGGGTTTTTTCAAGCAAAGATGTGGATTTCAGGACTTCAATTTCCGTACTGATTTTATTGGGCGATGCAAATACATCAAAATCTTTGAAAAGATTCGCACTGGGAACACCTTCCTGAGTGTCTGCCAGTTTCAGTTTTGCGGTACTTTCGTACATCGGGGTAACGTAGTTGAGGTATTTTTTGGCACCCAATACGGAAATTACCATCACGGCAATTACGATAGGAAGACCTCTTAACAGAGGTTTTAAAAATCTTACATTCTCGTTGTTCATGGTTAATCGTTTATAACAGTCCGAATACAATTGCCGCAGCAGATGTAACCGTAGCAAAAGGGATAATGGTAGAAATTCTCTTGTCGAAATCTTTGCTTTTCTTGGAAGGAACGATAACGTAATCTCCCGGATGCAACACAATGTTTTGGTTGGGAACATCTTTCATTTGGGTAAGGTCTATATTCGTTACCCGCACATTTTCGCCTTCCTGCCTGAGTATTTTGACTGATTTCAGGTTGGCATACATTTCAAATCCTCCGGCTTTGGAGACGAGCTCCAACAACGTATTCTGGTCTTTATCAACCTGAATTACAGCCGGATTGCGCACTTCTCCCATTACTGCAATTTCCTTGTTGAGCACTTTCACATCAACAATGGGATTGACCAGCCATTTTTTAAGCTTGTTTTTTATTTCCTCTTTAAGTTCCGGAAGGGTTTTGCCTAACACGGGCGTGGTTCCCAGCCTCGGAATTTCAATATTCCCGTTGTTATCTACCAGCAGCCATTTTCCGTATACTTCGTTAGAATTATAGATTCCGTACACTGAACCTACGCTGAGATCATCCTGCCCCCAAACCGACAAAGTGATTTTATCATCTTTCCGGATTCTGTACTGATAAGCGGGATCAAAGCTGAAATCCTGCATATCCCGTGTAACATTCTCTTCTTCTAAAACGTTGTAGGTTTTGCAGGAAAGAACCAACAACAGAACAATGGCGTAAATGATTACTTTTTTCAACATGGCTTTAAAATAATAATGAGAAAAACCTCCTGATCGATTTAAATTTATTCTGAGCCATTTCCTGCCTGATGCTTACAATCTTTTGTATCGTTTCATTCATTTTTTCGCAGACATCATTTCCTTTCACCAAATAATCGAAAGTGCCGTATTTCAGCGTATCTACAGCCGTATCGATACTTTGCTGCGCAGAAACCATGATTACATAAATATTGGGGTCGTACCGTTTTATTTTCTTCAGTACCTCAAAACCGGTAAGGTCTTCCATATTGTGATCCAGGAAAATGATATCGGGTTTAAGATGAAGTGCATTAAGGCATTCCGTTCCGTTGCTGAAGATCGTAATATCGCTGTAATGGTGGTTTTTTAAGTACCGCTCATACATGCTTGAGCAGAATTGGTCATCATCTACAATAAAAAGCTTCAGATTGTGCGTGTTTTCCATTTGAATTAATTTATGGATTAACCGTTTCCACAATTATACCTTTTATTTAAACCACTGATTTGCAAATATTTAACTTTAAAAAACTTTCCAGAATATGGAATTTAATCCTGATTCCGGACGATTACAGCTGATCTTTTTTCATCATTGCAATGGCCTCCATGAGTGTATTTTTGATTTTTTCAAACAGTAAATACAGCTTAGAAATTTCCATTCTCTGTTCTTTTGCAGAAACTTCCAGTTCCCTCATTTCCGAAGATATGGACGTAATGCCTACCGCTTCCACGCTTGGCCTGATCTTATGAATGAGCCTCGCAATTTCTGCAAAGTTTTGATTGTTGAATGCAATCTCTATCAGCGGAAGCATTTCCTGAGTCTGGGTAATGAATAATGCAATAATTCTTTTAATAAACGCTTCATCCCCCTGTCCGAGTTTTTTTATGCCCGTTAAATCATAAGCCATTTCTTTTACCGCTACTGTATCTGATTGAGTTTTTTGCTGTCTGATATGCTTATCGATAATGGTAATCAGGCTTTCCTCTGCAAAAGGTTTGGTGATGTAATCATCCATTCCGATGCTCAGGCATTTGTCGATTTCGCTTTTAAAAGCATTTGCGGTAAGCGCAATAATCGGGGTTTTAATTCCCTTTTCTTCCCGTAAAATCTGCGTGGCCTCAATACCGTCCATTTCAGGCATCTGAATATCCATTAAAATAATATCAAACTGTTCTTTTTCAAGAAGCTCTACGGCAATCCTTCCGTTATCTGCTTTTGTTACCCGGCAATTGTAATGCTTCAGCGAATTTTCGGCAACGAGCTGGTTCAGCTCATTATCTTCAACCAGTAATACTTTCGTTCCATCCAGCACAATTCGCTGCTTTTCTGATGGATCTTCATTGCTTAATTTTTCACTTCCTTTTTGAAGAACAAGCTGTATGGTAATTGAAGTTCCGACGTTTTTTTCGCTTTTTACATCAATATCACCTTTCATCAGGTGGATAAGCTCTCTGGTAATTGACATTCCTAATCCTGTACCGCCATATTTTCTGGATATGGAGCTGTCTTCCTGATTGAATTTTTTAAATATGCCCCGAACATATTCTTCACTCATCCCGATTCCTGTATCGGTAATGCAGATCAAAAATCTCTGCTGATGAGGAAAATCTTGTATAACTTTACAATCAACCGAGATCTCTCCTGTGTTGGTAAACTTGAGAGAATTGCCGAGAATATTATATAAAACCTGCTCTATTTTAGAAGGATCTCCTTTAAAAACAGGGTAAAGCTTATCTGAAAAAAATGTGCTAAGCACCAGTCCTTTTTCCTGCGCTTTTGGTTTAAGAATAGTAATTACGTTTTCAACGCTTTCTTTCAATGAAAAGTTTTTATTTTCCAGCAGCATTTCGCCGGATTCTATTTTTGAAATATCCAGAATATTGTTGATAATTGAAAGTAAATGCTGGGAAGCATTGTAGCTGTAATCTAAAAATTCCTGCTGAGAGCCGTTTACACCCACCCTTTTCAGCTCACGCAAAAAGCCTATGATGGCATTGAGTGGAGTTCTGATTTCGTGGCTCATATTGGCGAGGAAAACCTCTTTGGCCTTAGATGCTTCAAGTGCTTTGGCCCGCTGAAGCTTCAGTTCTTCTTCCAGTTTTTTCTGATCTGTGATGTCGAGATGAATTCCTATTGCACCGAGAAGGTTTCCCTGATCATCGTAGTTGGGGGCTCCGCTAATCGCCCACCATCTTATTTCTCCCCGTTTGTTCTTTATTGGAAGCTGATATACGCTTGAGACGCCTTTTTTTCTTAATTCAATCTGGTCGTCTACAAATTGAAGATTTTCTTCACCGTGGATAAACAAATGTCCCGGATTTTTATCAATCAATTCATCGGCTTCATAGCCGGATATTTCACAAAAGTTCTGATTGGCGTAACGGATCTTTTCATTATTATCCACTTCCAGTAACCCGAGGTTCATATTGGCAATAATGTTCCGGTATTTTTCTTCCTGTCTCCTGAGGTGGTCTTCTGCTTTTTTTCTTTCCGAAATATCAGTATATTTCCAGAGATGCCCCTGGTATTCATCATTAATGAAAATAGGAATATAATCTCTCTCGAGAAATTTTCCGTTCTTCATTTCCAGCAGCTCGTTGGTAACAAGTTTCCTTACTTTAAGTATTTGATTGATTCTCTCGACAAAATACTCTTGATCTTTAAACAGTACTTTAGATTCTTCCGCAGAATTTGTGCAGTCCAGTCCTACCATTTCATCCACAGAAACCGGTATATTAAACATGTTGCAAAAAAGGTCATTAGTAAAGATGATCTGACGTTTTTCATCTTCCATTAATATGCCTGACTGCAAGTTTGCCAGTAGCTTTTTAAGCATTTCAACTGTTCGGGAAAGGTTTCTTTCAAGAACGAGGCGTTCTCTTACGTTGACAAGAACCTGGGTAAATATGGTGAGCAGGTTTTTCTCTGTATCCGATAAATTGTGATAATTTTTCACAAAATCAAAACCTACAAAACCTAGGCATTCATTCTGCATCATAGCCGGAATTACAAAAAGGCTTTTAATATCCTGGGCCTGTAATATTTCTTTGAGTTCGCTGTCGGGAAGTTCTTCAACATTAGGATAATAAATGCTTCCTCCTTTCCTGTTGATCTCCACCCAGTCGCCCATCATTTCAAGAGGGATATCCTGAAGGTTGTCTATTTGCGGGGTAATTCCTTCATTGCAATATTCATAAATATTGGAACAGGTTTTTCCGGCAAAGTTATACCTGAAAATATAAGCGCGGTCTGCCTGTACGAATTCAGACATTTCTTTAAGAGATTTGTTGACGCTTTGCGATACTTTTTCAATCGGAATATTGATATATTCGGAAGAAATATCCATTAAAAGATTCTGAAATCCAAGCTGTTTATTAAGCTGTTCCTGCAAAAAGATTCTTTTTTTAAGCTGCTCTGAAACATACGAGGAAAGTTCTGTAATATCTTCGGAATCCTGATTTTCAACAGAAGAATCAAGCATTTTAACCGCTTCATAAAGATTTGAAATTGACTTCTGCTTAAGAATATTTTCACTTTTGAGACTTTCATTAATCTCATTATATTCTTCTTCGCTTTGCTTAAAAACATGATCCATAAGATCTTTATCCCGCTCAAAAGATTTGTAGGATTCATTAACTGCATTGATAAAGCTTTTGAACTGAGGATGATTTTTGCAGTCTTCTGTAAGATATTTATCGATTTGCCTTCTTAAAAGCTTATGAAGTTCAATTTCCATTTTGCGCAATTTCATTAATGGTGGTGATGGTAATGGTCTGGTTATGCAAAACGCAGTTATCAAAAGGACGCAGTGGCGATATTTCGCCGTAAGAATAAAATCCGGCAATCAGAGTATCCGGTCCTAAAACATCCTTTACCATATCAACTTCTTCGGCGGTACGGTCTCCCAAAACAAGCTTTCTTCCCACACAGCTGATGATAATTGCCATTTTAGGATTTTGGCGGCAGATTTCAAGACACTGATTGGCTGCATCGTGAGCCGCATCAACCAGGCGGTCGATATTGGCTTTCATAAACCGTACTTTGCTGCCTTCCGGAAGATCGCCTGCAAATACCATTGTGCTATCATTCTCATTAACAGACAAAATGGTTCTCACCACAGGATAAGGATGATCGCCTGAAGTAAGCGACAACGGGAAAAGTAAAGCTGAACCCGGCAATTCCTGCGCATATTTTCCGAGGTATTTTTTATACAGTTCGAGTGCATTTTTACCGTCAATCTCATAGAGGACATTATTATGCGATTTGGTAACGGTTTTTTCAAGCCCGAAACTTTCCCATCCGCCAAATGAAGAATGCGATAGCATCAGATTGTTCCCGTAAAATCCTATCGCTACAATTTTGTTGGGTTCTGCCGCAGCATTTAGCCCTACAACCGTTTTTTCAAAATGGTCTCCATCACCGGCAAGGCCTCCGGTAATTAAGACACCTTCGGGACGTCCGGAATTGAGGCCTTCAACAAGCTGGCTTCCGTTGACACTGCTGCCGTCCGACAAAATGAATACCCATTTCAGGTCTTCTTTCGGGAGCTGATTGATAAGCAACTTTCCGGCCTCATAGCTATCAGGGAAATCCGTAATATCTATCTGGGCAGTTTTCAGGCAGGCGGTTTCAAAGCTGAGTATGGTTACTGCTACGGTATCATCATAAACATCATTGCTGTAAATTTCTCCGGAAGACGATGATAAAGCGATCTCCGCATTGGGAAACTTTTCTTTTAAAAGGCTGAAAAAAATTTTATCTTCAATACTGTTTCTTACTCCGTAAGCCAGTACCAGCTGGGCATTTTCGTAGTTGAGGTTTTCATCATTTCTTTCAAGCTTCCATTCTCTGTTTTTATAAAGTAGTTCGGCAACTTTCATGTATTATTTTGTATTTTGTTTTCAGTCTGGCTCAGTAAATTATATATTGTAGATTTCCCGATGTCCAGCATTTTAGCTGTTTTAATAACATCATTATTATTTTTTTTCAGAAAATGGAAGATAATATCGGTGGTGTATTCCTTCAATGTTTTGTGCCCGTTGAGAAAATTTTCAGATTTTTTTTCAAGGTTATAAAATGTAAGGTCTTCGGCCATAATTTCTCCGTGATCTGCCATTACACAGGCAAGATCAATAACGGATTTCAGCTCCCTGACGTTTCCCGGAAAACCGTACGACAAGAGCTTCTTTTTCGCTTCATTTGACAAGGATAAAGGTTTACATTTATTTTCCTTTGCAAACAGTTCTATAAAATGCCTTGCCAGAATTAAAGTGTCCTGTTCTCTTTCGCGAAGCGGCGGAAGTTCTATCGGAAGCCCAATAATCCGGTAATAAAGGTCTTCTCTGAAAGTGCCTTTTTTAACTTCATTAGCCAGATCTTTATGTGTTGCGGTAATGACCCGTACATCAAGCTTTATTTTCTGGTTTCCGCCAACTCTGGTAATTTCCCTTTCCTGAAGGGCACGAAGCAGCTTGCTCTGGATGTTGAGATCGAGTTCGGCAATCTCGTCGAGAAAAATAGTTCCGCCGTTGGCCTGTTCAAATTTTCCTAACGCCCTTTCTGTTGCCCCGGTAAACGCTCCTTTTTCGTGGCCGAAAAACTCGCTCTCGACAAGCTCTTTCGGGATGGCAGCCATATTTACTGCTATAAACGGTTTATTTTTCCTGGAAGAATTATAATGAATCGCTTTCGCAACAACTTCTTTCCCGGTACCGGTTTCCCCTGTAATCGAAACATTGATGTTTGACTGTAAAGCTTTGTTTATTTTTGAAAATGTATTTTTTATGGATTCGCTCTGGCCGATGATTGTTTTTTCAAAAGCATATTTTGTCCCGAGTTCGTCTTTGAGGTCTTCAACTTCCTGTTTTAGAGAAATATTTTCTTTGATTCTGATGATTGAATTCCACAGCAGCTCTTTCGTATGCTCGTTTTTTACAATATAATCTTTTGCACCAAGCTTTAAAAAATTTACGGCAACCTCAATATTTTCCTGTCCGCTGATGACGATAATCGGAAGTTCCGGATATAAATTTTTGATCTGGTTAAATAGCTCATCTCCCTGCAAATCAGGCAATCCGAAATCAATACAGATAATATCAGGAGACTGATAAAGCGCTGAAAGACATTCCTTTGCGGTACTGCAGATATGAACATCATAGTCGGGATTAAGCTGTAGGTAATATCTTAGCATCTCTGCGAAGAAAGGATCATCATCAACTAAAAATATTTTCATTATTGTGGCTGGTTTTAGTTTTTATGGTATCACTAATTTAAAAACTTTTGATCAGACTAAGAATAATTTTCAATAAAAAAATATAAAATAAAAAAAAATAAATATTTATTATCGCAATATTAAAAATCAAGTAAAAAAATTAAGTTTTTTTAAGCGATTGCAGTCTGCGTTTAAATATTAATATTTAATAATCCCGACAGTGCAGGACAATATATAACTCCGTTTGTTTTAGATTGCAATCATTAAATCGTATGACAATGAAATTCATCAATCATAGAATAAAAATTCTTGCCTTAGCAGCTTTTTATGCAGGAATAGGTTTGACTTCGGCACAGTCTGCAAACCAGAATAAAACAGAAGCCACAACAACTCAATCCGGCAAAATTGTCCCTGCTGATCTGAACTGGTCAGAAAGGATGCTGCTTTCAGAGATGCACCGCTTCCCGGAGTCCTGGATGCTTGATTTCAGCAAAAGCCCGAAGTGGACGTATCCTTCCGCCATTGTATTAGACGGCGCCGAACAACTCTACACAAAAACAGGAAAAAAAGAATATTACAACTACATCAGCGACTTTGGGGAAAAGCTTGTAACAGAAGACGGAACAATCCTCACGTACGAGCTGGAAAAATACAACATTGATCTTCTGAATAGTGGAAACGTATTGCTTTATCTTTACGAAAAAGAGAAAAAAGAAAAATACCTGAAAGCACTGCAAACTCTTCGTTTACAAATTGATGGTCAGCCAAGAACAAAAGAAGGTTCTTTCTGGCACAAAAAAATATATCCGTATCAGGTCTGGCTGGACGGACTTTACATGGGAATGCCTTTCTATGCCCATTACACAAAAGATTTTTCAAAAGGGAAAGATGCTGCAAAAGCTTACGATGACGTTGTTTTTCAATTCGATTCAGTGCAAAAAAATCTCCTTGATAAAAAAACAGGATTGCTTTATCATGCCTGGGACGAAAGCAGGCAGCAAGCGTGGGCTGATAAAGAAACCGGTCTTTCACCTAATTTTTGGGGAAGAGCTATGGGATGGTACGGAATGGCAATGGTGGACGTCCTGGATTATTTACCACAAAATCATCCCGGAAGAAGCAGATTAATTTCTTACATTAAATCTTTTGCAGATGCCATCATCAAAGTTCAGGACAAGCAAAACGGGCTCTGGTACCAGGTCTTGGATAAAGCAGAAGAAAAAGGGAATTATACTGAAGCTTCCGCCTCGGCAATGTTTGTCTACATGATGATCAAGTCTGTGAACAAAGGCTATCTGCCACAATCTTACAAAAAATACGCTCAGAAAGGATACAATGGAATCATCAAAAATTTAATCACCGTTGATGAAAACGGCGTAGTGAATCTCAACAAATGTTGCGCAGTGGCAGGCTTGGGCGGAAAACCCTACAGAGATGGTTCTTACGAGTATTATGTGAATGAAAAGATCCGATCTAATGATGCTAAAGGAACGGGTCCTTTTATTCTGGCAAGCATAGAATTCGAGAAATAATCATACAATAAATAGAGCTGCTCATGAAAAAACTGGGATTACTTCTATATTTTCTGGTAGTAAATTTAACTTCTGCACAGGAAAAAATTATGTTTTGGCCGAAAGGAAAAATGCCCAATTCCAAAGGATTACAGTTAAAAACCGAAGAAAAAGACGGAAGAATCATTCAGATAAAAGAACCTGAACTTTTTGCCTTTCTTCCGCCTAAAGAAGACAGAACACCAATGGCTGTCATTATTATTCCGGGCGGCGGCTATTACAAGCTGACTTATGATCTTAATGGATTCCAGATCGCTAAATGGTTCAACACCTTAGGAATTTCGGCTTTTGTGCTGAATTACCGTTTACCCATTTCTCCGGATGTACAACAACGTGAAATTGCTCCATTGCAGGATATTCAGGCGGCGATAAAATACATCAGGAAAAATGCAGGACAATACGGAATTTCTCCGGAGCAGGTTGGCGTTATCGGGACTTCAGCCGGCGGACATCTGGCTGCAACAGTCAGCAATATCACAACAGATTATACGGAATTGAAAGGCGACTGGACCTCTATTTCTACCATTCCGAATTTCGCAATCCTGGTTTCTCCGGTTATCGATTTGGGGGAATTTGCGCACGTCGGAAGCCGCAAAAGCCTGTTGGGAGAAAATGCTTCTCAGGAAAAAATCAAAGAATATTCCATGCAAAACCGGGTAACTGATAAAACGCCGCCAACTTTACTGATTCATGCACAGAATGATAAAACCGTTCCCGTAATGAACAGTATTCTGTATTATCAGGCAATGACCAAAAATAAAGTGAAAGGCGCGCTATTTATCTTTCCTGAAGGTGAACATAAAATAGGGATTACCAACAAATCCGAATTAACAGATCATTGGAAAGAACTCTGTTCCGACTGGCTCAAAAACTTGTTTCCTAAGCAGTAATTTCATTAACCGACAGTGCAGGATAATCAATCCTTAGATTTATTTTAGATTGCAGTACCTACAAATTATCCTAAAATTTTGAATCCGATCTTATGAAAAAATATATTCCGCTCTTTCTTTTAATTCTTTCGATTGCCGTTTCCGGGCAATACAAACCGTGGACTTCCGCAAAACAGCCTTTAAAAGAGATTAAAGCTTTAAAAAAGCAGATTAAAAAACCAACATTCAGAAATGCAGATTATATGATTACTGACTTCGGTGCTGTTGGAGACGGAAAAACAAAAAATACGGAAGCCTTCAAAAAAGCCATCGAAAAATGTAACGCTGAAGGCGGAGGAAGAGTAATCGTTCCGAACGGTATTTTCCTGACGGGAGCGATTTATTTAAAATCAAATGTTAACCTTCATCTCAGCGACAATTCCACAATTTTATTCAGTCAGGACAGCAACGACTACCCTATTGTTTTCACACGATGGGAAGGAATGGAATGTATGAATTATTCGTCATTAATTTACGCTTACGAAGAAGAAAATATCGCTATTACCGGAAAAGGAATTTTAGACGGAAATGCCGACAATGACCATTGGTGGTTCTGGTGCGGTGCCACAAAATATGGTTATAATGAAAACCGTCCCGGAAGACAGAATCCTGCCCGTGCAAAGCTTCACGAATATATGGCACAAAGAAAACCTGCCAGAGAAAGAATTTTTGGAGACGGTTATTATTTAAGACCGAATTTCGTTCAGCCTTACCGATCTAAAAACTTTTATATGGCAGATATTTTGGTTAAAAATTCTCCAATGTGGAACTTAAATCCTGTACTTTGTGAAAATGTTCTCATTGAAAGGGTAAAAGTCATCAGCCACGGACCGAATAACGACGGTTTCGACCCGGAAGCCTGTAAAAATGTCTGGATTAAAGATTCTTATTTTGACACCGGAGACGACTGTATTGCCATTAAATCCGGAAGAGACGAAGACGGAAGAGATATCGGAAGACCTGCCGAAAACCACATCATCGAAAACTGTGAAATGAAAGACGGCCACGGCGGTGTCGTTATCGGAAGTGAAATTGCAGGCGGTGCTAAAAATATTTATGCCGTAGGAAATGTAATGGACAGTAAAAATCTTGACCGTGCATTGAGAATTAAAACCAGCTCAAGCCGTGGCGGAACTATCGAAAATGTATTTTTCTACAATACAAAAGTCGGGGCTTATAAAGAAGCTGCCGTTCGTTTCAATATGCATTACGAAAAGCCGGGAAATCATATTCCGACGATCAGAAATATCTGGGTAGAGAATTTAACCGTAGACAAAGGCGGAAAATATGCAGTGTTTTCCGATGCGTATGAATCTTCCCCTGTAACGGATTTCACGATGATTAATGCTAAAATGATCGGCGTTCAGATTCCTTACAAAGTAGATTATATGAAAAACGTGACCTTAAAAAATGTAACTGTAAACGGAAAGCCTTTAACCGAGTTAAAACCCTAAAATGCACAGAAAGACCATTGTCGCCGGACTGATTGTTTTATCATCATTCTCACACTCTTTTGCCCAATCGAAACATTGGCAGAACATCGAGCGTGAGCTGCATTACAAAGAAGACAAAGGCGATTTTTTATTGGTCAACGGAAAGTACAGATTCAATCGGGCTTTGTACGGCGACAATCGTGCATCAAGAGTTGAAGCGGGAGATTTACCCGAGTTTGCACTTTATCTTCCCGGAATGGGCGGAAACCTTCAATTCATTATTCAGAAAGGAAATTCCATTAAGAAATTAATTCAGGCTGAAAAGATTGAAACCCGTTATCGTCCCGGTTCAATGCTGTATGAAATCAAAGACCCGATTCTTGGAAAAGGAAGTTTAAAATTAACTGTTTTAGCACAGGTTAAAGATGAAGGTTTAGTCCTTAAAATGGAAACTTTTAATATAGATTCTTCGGCAAAGATTTATGCAGTTTTTGGTGGTGCGAGCGGAACGGCTTTCAGCAGAAACGGCGACATCGGCGCAGACCCGGAATCCGGATTTTATCTCCTGCCTGAGTATTGCCTGAATAATGAATATAAAATTAGTACAAATCATTTTCAGCTTAATTATTTAAATAAGAAAAAAGAAACGCAAATCGTCAACGGAAGTTTTTCAAATGTAAATTCTTTAGAACAAACCGATGCAACGACTTTAGAAAAATTGGGTGAGTTTACTCAAA
Organism: Chryseobacterium salviniae; assembly: GCF_035819015.1. Lineage (NCBI taxonomy): Bacteria > Pseudomonadati > Bacteroidota > Flavobacteriia > Flavobacteriales > Weeksellaceae > Chryseobacterium > Chryseobacterium salviniae. The sequence continues at coordinate 26,915 of NZ_JAYLAA010000023.1, forward strand.
ATAAAACAGATAAATCTCCGATTGTTTACGCTTCGTATTCTTCACAGAAAAATCCGGTTTTTATTCAAATTTCCAAAGGAAAACCAACGAAAAACTTTTCTGATGAAGAATTGGAAAACATTTTTAACGAAGCCGAAAAAGCCCGTTTAACCTTAACCAACAGGATTCATTTAAAAACTCCTGATTCAGATGTAAACAATTTCGGAGCTAATTTAGCTATTGCAGCTGACGGAATCTGGGAAACTCCGACATTTCTTCACGGCGCCGTTGCGTGGAGAATGCGATTAAATGCATGGCGCGGTGCTTACGCAGCCGATGTTTTAAGCTGGCACGACAGGTCAAAAGAACATTTTGAAAGCTATTCCAGATCGCAAGTTTTGGAACCTAAAACTGCTCCGGTTGTTATGGATACGATGCGTCATTTAGCAAGACACGAAGAAAAAATGGGAACTTCTGTTTTTTCAAGCGGCTATATTTCCAGAAATCCGAATGACAACTCAAAACCGCATCATTACGATATGAATCTGGTGTTTTTTGACCAGCTGTTTTCGCACTTCAATTACACAGGAGACGTAGAATTTCTCAAAAAAATGTGGCCAACAATGGTTCGTCATATGGATTGGGAAAAACGAAATTTCAAACGTGGCAATTTGTACGATGCCTATGCTGCAATCTGGGCAAGTGATGCACTTCAATACTCTGGCGGAAAAGTGACACATACTTCGGCGTATAATTACAGAGCCAACCGTGAAATGGCGAAACTGGCAAAAATCATTGGCGAAAATCCTCAGCCTTACGAACAGGAAGCTGATGCCATTTTAAAGGCTATGAAAAACGAACTTTGGATTAAAAACAAAGGCTACTTTGCTGAATATAAAGATGCTTTAGGCAATCAAATCGTTCACGATAAACCGGGAATCTGGTCGATTTATCACGTTTCGGATGCGTTTATTTTGAATGAATTTGAGGATTATCAGAATGTACAATATATCAATAACCATACTCCGAAAATCCCGGTTACGGTGAAAGGAGCTCAAAGTAAAGAGTATTACACCCTATCCACCACCAATTGGCAGCCTTACGACTGGTCCATCAACAACGTTGCGTTGGCGGAAAATTTACAGACCGCTTTGGCGTATTGGCAGGCCGGAAGAAATGATGAGGCCTACCAGCTTTGGAAAGGAAATTTGGTTGAATCGATGTACTACGGCATCAGTCCGGGAAATTTTGAGCAGCTTTCCCATTATGATGCTTTTCGCGGAGAATTGTACAGAGATTTTGCCGATCCGATTGGGGTGGCTTCACGAACTTTAACGGAAGGCCTTTTTGGAGTTTATCCTAAATTATTAAACAATAAAATTGAAATAAAACCCGGATTTCCAAAAGACTGGAATTTTGCTGAATTAAATCTTCCGGATTGGGAATATCAGTTTAAAAAAAGTGCTAAAAAAATAGAATTTGCTTTCATCTCAAAATACCAAAACCCGCTGTTTTTAGAAATGCAGATTCCTGTGAATGAGTCCAAAATCAAGTCGGTGAAGGTAAATGGCAAAAAAGTGGATTGGAACGTAAAACCAAACTCTATTTTACATCCAGTTGTTCAGTTTGAAACACCAAGAGGAACAGACTTCAAAATTGAAATTAAACATTCTGAAGAAAAATTAAAAAGTGAAAAGACAGATTATATCAGTTATATTTCTGAGAATTTCCAGCTGAATTTTGATTCAAAAAAGAAAATCACGCAAGTGTACGACCCACAAGGATTGATTAAGAATTCCCCTCCACTGGAGGGGTGGATTCGACCAACGGGAGAAGACGGGGTGGTCAACTCAACATTCAGTCTTATTCAACAAGAAAGAAAAGGAACATTTTTCGTTCAGGCCGAACAAAACGGAACGACCTGGTGGCAACCGGTGAATGTGGATATCCGCTTTCCTCTGGAAGTAAAATGGGTGAATAAAAAACTGAAGATCCAGTCAAGTATTTCCCATACAATTAATGGAAAACTAACAGTTAATGATTTTCAAACAACGTTCAGCATTCAAAAAAATCAAAATATATCGATTGAAATTCCATCAAATTATTTGAGTAAAGGAACCAATTCTATCAAGCTTGAATACAATGGAATTAAACAGAGTATTGAAATCACCGACTGGGAAATTGAGAATCAGGATGAGTTCAGCACTATTTCTTTAGCGTCAAAATACAACGAAAAAGTAACGGAAATTTTCAACCAAAAATATCTTTCTCCAAGATTAAAAGTTCCTACTTTACAGCTTCCGTGGCAGGGAATCGGGAACTGGTGCTATCCGTTGATCACGTCTCAAATTGATGATTCCGGATTGATGAACGAAAGAAAAAATGACAAAGCTGACTTCCTCGGAATTCCTTTTTTGATTGATAGAGCTGATAAAAATATTGTTTTTGTAAGTCAGTGGGATAACTATCCGGATTCGATTGAAATTCCCTTAAGTGGAAAAGGGAAAAAGATGTATTTTCTCATGGCTGGTTCTACCAATCCGATGCAGTCCCAGATTGTGAATGGTACAATCACAGTTCAATATACCGATGGTTCAACTTCAGAACTGGAACTGAAAAACCCTACCAATTGGTGGCCGATTGAGCAGGATTTGTTTGATGACAATTTCGCATTTGAAATTCCGGATGATAAAATTCCGTATCGTGTCAAATTGAAAACCGGAGAACTGTACAAAGGCGGAACTTTGAGTAAATATTCGAGCATCAAAGGATTTACAGACCGGCAGGTTGATGGTGGTTCTGCAACGATTTTAGATTTGCCGATTGACCCGAATAAAGAATTAAAATCGATAAAATTAACGGCAGTGAGCAATGATGTGGTCATTGGAATGATGAGTGCGACGGTTTTGAAATAAGTATTAGAAGAGGAATGAGTGAAGAATATAGAAAAAGATAGCGTTCCTACGGAACGCAGAAAAAATAAAATTTGTTCTCTACACAGATATTATTCCTAACGGAATAAATAAAATAATGTTCCATAGGAACATTATCTGTGTAGATAAATGTAAAACCAGCGAGGTTATTGCGTTCCATAGGAACGCCATCTCAAAAAGAGTTAAACTGGAAAATATTTTTTAAATATTAAAATAAATTTAAAAATGAAGAAAATTGCAATATATCTGAGTCTATTCTGCCTTGGGTTTTCATCTTTGAACGCTCAAAAAATCGATCGTAAGAAGGTTGTTCAGCGACACAATGTAGTTAACACTAAAGCGGATACTTTAGCTTCATTAACGGTTGGAAACGGGAAATTCGCCTACACGGTTGACATTACCGGAATGCAGTCGTTCCCGGAATATTATAAAAACGGTGTTTCCTTGGGAACGCAGTCGGAATGGGGCTGGAACAGTTTTCCGAATTCCGGAAATTATCAATTTGAGGAGACATTAAAATCTTACGATTTCAATAATGAAGGACGAAAAGCGTTGTATAGTGTACAAATTAAAGAACCGGAACGCAACAAAAAGGCGGTGGAATATTTTCGTGTCAACCAACATCGTCTGCAGTTGGGAAATATCGGTATTGAGCTGATAAAAAAAGACGGTAAAAAAGCGCAGGTTTCAGATTTACAGAACATCAACCAGAAAATTGATTTGTGGACGGGAATTATTACCAGTGCGTTTTCTCTGGAAGGAATTCCGGTAAAAGTGTGGACCACTTCATTTCAAAATTCAGATAAAATCGGGGTTAAAATTGAATCGGATTTGGTAACACAAAAGAGATTGAAAGTTTTCGCAAAATATCCTTATCCGAGCGGACAATTCCTGGATGAAGCGGCTTTCTACGGAAACGCAGATCAACATTCAACAAAATTAATTTCCTCAAATTCAACTCACGGATTGATTGAACACCAATTAAATACGGCAGATTATTTCACCCAATTGTATTTCACCGAAGGAAAATTAAGTGAAGCAGGTAAGCATTATTTCGTATTTGAACCTTCCCCGAAAAGCAAAACTTTAGAATTAACGGTTGAATTTTCAGAAAAAAATTCTAAAACTTCAAAAACTTTATTTGCAGATGCTGAAAAGGAAAGCATTTCCGGCTGGAAGAATTTCTGGGAAAGCGGCGCAGCCGTTGATTTTGAAGGGAGTACCGATAAAAGAGCCAGCGAGCTGGAACGCAGAATCATTTTATCGGAATATTTAACAAGAGTTCAGTGCGGAGGAAGCAATCCGCCACAGGAAACAGGTTTAACCTTCAACAGCTGGTACGGAAAACCACACACGGAAATGCATTGGTGGCACGGCGTTCATTATGCACTTTGGGGAAGGCCGGAAATTTTAGAAAAGCAGCTGGATTATTATTTCAGATCATTTGATAAAGCTAAAAAATTAGCAGAAAGACAAGGGTATAAAGGCGTTCGCTGGATTAAAATGTCGGATAATGAAGGCAATGAAAGTCCGTCTTCTGTCGCCGCCTTTTTGATCTGGGAACAACCGCATTTGATTTATATGTCCGAGCTTTTATATCGAGATAAAAAGGACAAAAAAGTGTTGGAAAAATATAAAGATCTGGTTTTTGCGACGGCCGAATTCATGGCTGATTTTGCAACGTATGACAAAGAAAAGAACCGCTACAATCTTGGGAAAGGAATGATTCCGGCGCAGGAAGTTTTCCCGGCAAAAGATACTTATAACCCTACGTATGAAGTCGCGTATTGGGATTGGGCGTTGAAAGTTGCTCAACAATGGAAAGAAAGATTAGGCGAACCGAGGGATAAAAAATGGGATGATGTGATTAATAAACTGGCTCCGCTACCGGTTCAGGACGGTGTATATTTATCGACAGAATCAGCAAAAGATTCATTCACTTTTCCAAAATGGATGACCGACCATCCTGCTGTTTTAGGCGCATTAGGAATGGTTCCGGAATCTCCGAAGCTGGACAAAAAGATCATGAAAAACACTCTGGATATTGTTTGGGAAAGATGGAACTGGGGACACACCTGGGGTTGGGATTTCCCGATGACGGCGATGAATGCAGCAAGACTCGGACTTCCGAATAAGGCTTTGGATGCTTTATTTATGGATATTCAGACCAATACGTATTTAAAAAACGGCCATAATTTCCAGGACGGACGTTTGAGAATTTATCTTCCCGGAAACGGCGGAACTTTAACAGCTGTCGCCATGATGCTGGAAGGCTGGGACAGTTCAACAGGACAATTTCCGGGTTTTCCGAAAGACGGCAGCTGGAAAATAAAAGCGGAAGGGTTTAAAAAGATGCCTTAAAAAGTTTCACATTCATATAGTTGAAGTCTGTCCGGATGAAGGGCAGGCTTTTTTTTGTTTAAGGTTTGGTGTTTAGGGTTTAGGGTTCAAAGTTCGGATTTAGAGTTTACAATAAAATTGGAGTTATCATCGTTTTAGAGTACAGAATCGGTAATTTAACAAATTCAAACTTATATGAGTTTATAATTTTAAATCATTGAAAATAAACCGATTATATTGTTATATTTTATTAAACATGATGATTATCAGTTATTGTAATTTTTTGTAACTTGTCTACTTTAACAAATCATTTTTCTGAAATTCATTTTGTTAAAATTAAATCATTCCTCATACCTCCAAACTATGGCAGAAACTTTTGAAATACATATCAACGAAAACTCCAGAGTTCCCAAATACAAGCAGATTGTAGATTCAATTCTAAACGGAATTGATGGCGGAGAGATTAACATCGGTGAAAAAATTCCGTCCATTAATGAATTGAGCGAATCTTGTTTTCTTTCAAGAGATACCGTTGAAAAAGCCTACAAAGAGCTTAGAAAAAGGCAAATTATTGAATCGGTAAAAGGCAAAGGCTATTATATTTCACGCATTAACAAGAATGATACGATTAATATTTTCTTTCTGATCAATAAACCGAGTACCTACAAAATGATGATTTATAATTATTTTGTAAATGCAATCGGTTCCAAAGGCAATGTGGAAATGTATATTTACCACTGTGATGAAACGCTTTTCATTAATGCTTTAAAAAAGAATCTGGGCGGATTTGATTATTATGTGATCATGCCTCACTTCCGGGACGATCAGTCGAAGCATACCAGCTCAACCCAAGAAGTGCTTGAGATGATTGAGCAGATCCCCAAGAATAAACTGCTGATGCTTGACAATACAAAGCCCAATATTTCAGGGGAATACGGCTCAATTTTCCAGGATTTTGAGCATGATATTTATAATGCCTTAAAGGAAGGACTGGATAAAATCAGGAAATATGAAAAAATAATATTGGTTTATCCCGATAAATCCATTCACCCCTATCCTTTCCGGATTGTAAGAGGTTTTGAAAAATTCTGCAGGGATTTTAAGCTGGATTATGAAATTCTCGATGAAATTTATCCCGATATGGAACTGCAGGATAAAGATATTTTTATTACCATCCGCGAACGTGACCTGGTAAATCTTGTAAAGCAGATCAGGCAGAAAAACATGAAGCTCGGTGAAGATATTGGTATTATTTCCTACAATGAAACACCATTAAAGGAATTGCTGGGAATCACTGTAATCACAACTGATTTTAAAGCAATGGGGGAATCTGCTGCGTATATGATTTTAAAAAACAAAAAAGAGTCGGTGAATAACGTTTTTAAATTTATTCAGCGGGATTCTCTTTAAGAATAATTTAAATCCTGTAACAGTTGCGCAATCGATTACATTATCTTATTATTTTAAATACATTATTTCATTATGATTAAAAAATTAATTTTAGCCTTGAGCTTTATGATGGCTTTTACCATTTCCGCACAAAAAAATAATGATACCCAGGCCGTAACCGAAGCTGCAGAAAAACTTAGGCTTGCGATGATTAGCGGAGAAAAATCAACCTTAGAATCTCTGATTTTACCGGAACTGACTTATGGACATTCAGGCGGACATATTGATGATGCCAAAGAGTTTGTCGAAAAACTGGTTACGAAGAAATCTGATTTTGTGACCATTGAAATTACCAATCAGACCGTACAGATTGTCGGCAATACAGCGATTGTCCGACATCATTTTTACGCAACGACAGCCGATGCAGGAAAAGCTCCGGGAGATGTTACTTTGGATATTTTATTGGTTTGGGCTAAAGTGAAAAATAATTGGAAATTAATGGCAAGACAGGCAGTGAAATCTGAGAAGAAAAAGTAATTGAATAATTATGATAAATAAATTAAATTCGCAGGGAATCCTTTGCAGATTTTTTATTTTGAATTATTTTTTTTCAAACGCAAAGATTTATTATTTATTCTAAGATTTCTTAGAGCAAAGATTGGAATCAATACATTGATTCTTATGAAGCTAGCTCCTTTAGCAGCTTTAAGTTTCGGCTAAAGCCAATTGAGTTTATTTAACAAGAAAACGGGCTAAAGCCCGTTCCTATTAATCAATTTATTTTTTAATATTTCTTGAGAATGTTTATTAACTTCCATCATCCAGCTTCCCGCTCAAAACCTACCTCACCCTAAAATCCTGCAGCTGCTCCGGCTTTTCACAGCAAAGCTGCTCCATTACCTGCCTGAACTGCATCTTGAGCATTTCAATAATATGGTCGCCGCCTTTGTCACCCAAAGCGCCTACGGCATACATAAACGTTCTTCCCATAAAGGCAAATTCGGCACCGCAGCTTAATGCACGGGCAACATCCGGACCGGTTCTTACGCCGCTGTCCATCATGATTTTAATCTGATCTTTGTATTTTTCGCTGATTTCTTTCACCACGGCAATCGTAGATTCTCCGGCATCCAGCTGTCTTCCGCCGTGATTGGAAATAATCATTCCGTCGAAACCCAAACGTATTGCTTCTTCGGCATCTTCATCGGAAGCTACTCCTTTGATGACCAGCTTTCCTTTCCACTGATCGCGGATCGCTTTGATTCTGTCCGAATTTAGTCTTCCCGAAAAAGTAGAATTCATGAACTGTCCGAGCTGTTTAACATTCATGTTTTTATCCATGTATTTTTCCATCGTTTTAAAACCCGGAACACCGTGCTTCAGCATTTCTAAACACCAGTGAGGTTTTACCAACGCCTGGGAAACATTTCTGAAATTCAGTTGTGGCGGCATTGCTAAACCGTTTCTAATTTCTTTGGCTCTGTATCCGAAGGTAGGAACATCTGCCAGAACCACCAAGGCATCATATCCCGAAACTTCACAACGGTTAAGAATATCATCACGCAGCCATTCTTCTCGTGGATGATACAGCTGATACCAGGCTTTACCTTCCGTTAATTCTGCAATTCTTTCAATGCTGCTTGTGGTAACGGTGCTTAAAATAAAAGGAATATTATGTTTAAAAGCTGCTTTTGCAAGGATTTCCGGGGCATTCGGCCACATTAATCCCTGCAGACCGACCGGAGAAATTCCGAAGGGTACGGAATACTTTACCCCGAATAATTCGGTTTCCATATTGGCTTCCGCAAAATTGTTATTTAAATACCTCGGACGAAGCAAGACTTCTCTCAACTCGTTGGTATTTCTGTCGCGGTTTATATTTTCATTACAGCCGCCGTCCAGATATTCAAAAGCAAAACGGGGCATTCTTTTTTTAGCTCTTTCAATTAAAAGCTCAAGCGATGCATATCTGGTGTCAAATGGAAATGCCATAATTACAGGTTTTTATGTTAAAAGTCAGAAGTAAAAAGTAAAAAGTTAGAAGTAAGAAGTAGGAAGTAGGAAGTTGATTCTTTACATTTTACTTTTCACCTTTTACTTTTTACTTACATATTACAAATTAAAAATTAACGGTTGAAGCACTTTCATCTGATAATGCTGCTGTAAAAAAGTCTCGTCTATTTTTTTATTGGAAATCACCATGGAAGCTCCCAATGCCGAACCCAATGGAGAATGACTGGACATCACATTGTAATGCTGAAAATGGTGCGACATCAGTTTCATAAATACATCATTGTCGGTAAACCCGCCATCGATATAAATATTTTGAATTTCCGAATTTCCAATAGCGTTTTTAATGGTGTGAATCTGTAGATCCATCAGTTCAATCATCAGCTGATGATACGCTTCTTCAAAAGTTGCGAAAGAATTTAAATCGGTTTCGGTGATCATTTTCCTTTTTAAAATTATCCCTTCAAAACGGAAATAAACCGCTTTATGCTTCATCAGTCGCAAATACAGTTCCTGGTCAAACTGTACTTCCCTGTGGAAACCATATTCTTTTCCGTAGTGTGCACACAATTTTTCGACCTGGATTTTATATTCATTTCCCATGAAAAAACGGGATGCTTTTACACGTTTTCCATCAATTCTCATGTAGTTCAGGCAATTGTTTTCGATGTCTTCATCGGTTAAGCTTTCATCATTGAAAGGATTCAGAGAAATACTCCAGGTTCCTGTTGAAAGCAGCAAGAACGGTTCTTTTTTGCTTAAAATATACGGCAAGAGTGCCGAAGAACTGTCGTGAATTCCAACACCTATTTTAATTTTCTTATTTCTGTATGAGGTATTGATGCTTGCCGAAGTCGGAACGATTGGAGGTAATAAAGCATCAATCTCTTCTTCGTACACCCAGTCGTGGTAATCTGCTTTATCATAATCCCATAAATTGGTGTGACAGCCGATTGATGTAAATTCCGACACACAGATTCCGGTAAACAGGTATGATAAATATTGAGGTAAATGAAGGCTGTACCGAATTTTTTTAAATATTTCCGGATGTTTATACTTCAGCCAAAACAGCTGCAACCCGGAATTGAGCATTCCTGCCTGCGGAGAAGCGGTTTCACGCGCGATCTTTAGTTTGCTTCCATGCTTTTGATAAAATAACTCCAATATTTCCTCATCCATCGGTTTGGTATAATTGTACAATGGCGTGAGAACATTTCCTTTCTGATCCAAATGTACAAAACTTGCTCCGTATGTTGAGAAATTGATGGCTTTAACTTCAAAGTTTTCATCATCAAGAATGGCATTGAAATTATCTTTGATCCAATTTTGTAAGGCTGCCAGATCTTCCGTCGGATAACCGTCTTCATCAGTCGTAAGGGGAAGTTCCGTATATTCCCGAACGATTTCTTTATAATTTTTATCAAACAGAAAGAATTTTTTATTGGTTTTTCCAATATCAAATACAATGGTTACCTTCTTTTTTTTAGACATTTTCAAGGATGATTAATTTTTTCATTGCGAAAGACTTTTTAAACGCAAAGCTCGCAAAGTTCTTTTTTTAAATATTATATGTTTTTAAGTTCGCAAAGGCGTTCTACTTAGCAAAGATTTTTTTAATACTAAATATTATATTAGGCTCGCAAAGGTGTTATACTCAGTAAATAATAGTTATATTCATTGAATATTCAATTACATTAATAATTTCTTTACACCATTAAGGAGTGTTCAGATATTAAGACCATTAAGAAAAAATCCACTAATTCTCTAAGCAATAAAGCTTAAATCCCAATAATCTAAACACTTTCAACCTTAATGATAAAAATATAAGGATACATATAATTGAAAACTTTCGATTGCACTTGAAAGTTCAAATTATCAAATTAAAACAGGTTATAATCCTGTTGCTTTTACATTCAGTCCTCTTTCGGAAATCAAATTTTCTCTCACTTTAAGATTTCTGTAAGATGCAATAGGATCCAGCGCTGCACCTGTCTGTAATCTTGCAGCTTGCAGTAACGGACGAACATCCGTTCTGTACGCATTTTGCAAAATTTCCTGAGCACGGACCACATCATTATTCAGCTGTGCTTCCTTCAATGCTTTTTGGTCTACTAAAAGTGCCTGTGCATAAGCGATCAAAATCGCTTCCAATGACTGAATAAGATCTTCCAACGGATCTTTAATATTGTGACTTGCATCAATCATCCAAGCCGGGTAAGGATTTTGCGGATTGTTCTCCATTCCGTATACCAATTCATTGAAAATCAGGAATAATGCGTAAGGTTTTATGGATCCCACCGTTAAATCATCGTCTCCGTATTTGCTGTCGTTGAAGTGGAAACCTCCCAATTTTCCTTTATACATCAACGTGGCAACGATTTGCTCAATGTTTGAATTGGGTAAATGATGCCCCAGATCCACTAAGGTATAAGCTCTTTCTCCACAAGCATTTGCCAGCATAAAAGAAGTTCCCCAATCCTGAATGGTTGTTGAATAAAAATTCGGCTCGTAAGGTTTATATTCGATGAATAATTTCCAGTCTTCCGGCATTCCGGCATAAATTTCTTTTAAACTTTGCTCTGTTTTTGACAATGCCGTCTGGAAGTTTAACTGTCCCGGAAAGCTTGCACCGTCTGCCAGCCAAACCGTTAAGCTTTTGGAGCCTAATTCTTTACCAATCCGAATTACTTCTTTATTGTGTTCAACCGCATAAGCTCTTGCATTTTCGTTTGCTGCATTTAGAGAGCCGAACTTATAAGATTGTTCTGCTCCAGGTTGATCCTGGAAGGTATTGGAATTCATTGCATCGAAAATCAATCCGTGAGCAGCTGCTTTTTCTTTAATTGCCTGTACATCATTCGGAATATCCCACGGAATATGAAGAGAAACCGCTCCTGCAGAGTTTGTTAATGCATGAATCAGCCCGATATCATCTAATTTATGTTCCAGTGTCGCAGGTTCGCCTCCATAAGAAAATCTTCCGAAACGTGTTCCTCCGGCACCCAAAGCCCAGCTTGGAATGGCTACCTGAAAATCGGCTATTTTATTGACGATTTCAGAAACGTTTGTTCCTGATTTCGCGAGTTTATCTGATAAATAGGCAAAATCCGAATTGAAATTTTCGGTTTCACTTTTATTGTTTTGCTCTATACTGTCTTTGTTTATAATCATGGTATGATTTATTTTCCACAGAATTTATTTTTTATGCGCAGGGTTTTACCCTATGCTATTGTAAGTCGCCACTTTGTGGCTCTGGTTGATGAAGTTTATTTGAAATTCATTTAACATAATAATATCAAACTTACGATTTAAAATATACTCCTTCAGTATTGATGTAAAAAATTATCTTGGGAAGGCATTTGCCATTCCGCCATTTACATTAATGATGTTTCTTTTCAATAGGGTTTCTTTATGTCGCCACTTCGTGGCTTTGAGAAAAAACAAATGATTAAACTGACAAAAATATAGTTTAATCAATTGCTTATTCTTTATTTTTATCTCGGGAACGCATTGGCCATCCCGCCGTCTACATTGATGATGTTTCCTGTACTTTTATTTAAAATGGCAAGGCATGCAAAAACGCCATTAGCGATGTCTTCCGGAAGAATGATTTCATTTAAAAGATTTCTTTTAGCGTAAAACGCAGGTAATTCTTCCACCGTGATTCCATTAGCTTTTGCGCGGCCTTCTGCCCATTCTCCTTCCCATATCTTGCTTCCCACGATTACGCCGTCCGGATTCACAACATTTACCCTAATCTTATCCGCAGCCAATTCTGCGGCCAATAGTCTTGTCATATGCTGTTGCGCTGCTTTTGCAGTTCCGTACGCGACATTATTCGGTCCGGCAACGAGTCCGTTTTTGCTTGCGATGTTGACGATATCGCCGCCCAAATTCTGCTTTTTCATGATCTCGGTTCCTGTTTTTGCCAATAGGAACTGCCCTTTCACCAAAACATTCTCCAGCAGATCCCAATCTTTTAAAGTAGTTTCTTCCAAAGATTTAGAAATGGCCAATCCTGCGGAATGGACAATAATATCTACTCCACCGAATGCCAAAACGGTTTGTTTGAAGGCTTCTGCAATCGCTTCATCATTGGTCACATCACACTGAACGGCAACTGCCTGATCTTTGCTGTATTTAGATGTTGCGGATTTTACAGCTTCCCCATTCAAGTCTGTATACACAACAACTGCGCCTTCCGCAACCATTTTGTCTGCAATGGCCTGCCCGATTCCGCCTCCGGCTCCGGTAACGATGGCAATTTTTCTTGACAACGGCTTTTCTTTCGGCATTCTCTGAAGTTTAGCTTCTTCCAATAGCCAGTATTCGATATCGAAAGCTTCCTGTCTTGGTAATGAAGTGTATTCTGAAATGGCTTCTGCGCCACGCATTACATTAATAGCGTTGACATAAAACTCACTGGCCACACGCGTCGTCTGCTTGTCTTTTGAGAAGCTGAACATTCCCACTCCCGGATAAATAATGATCACTGGATTCGGATCACGCATTGCCGGACTGTTCGGATGTTTGCAGGTTTCGTAGTATTCTTTATATTCCTGTCGGTATTGCTCGAAAAGCGGATTTAATTTTTCTAAAATCGCTTTTGAATCGCTTAAATCTTCATTTTTATCTAAGGTAAGCACCAGCGGCTGAATTTTCGTTCTCAGGAAGTGATCGGGGCATGAAGTTCCCAGCGGAGCCAGTCTTTCAAGATCATTGCTGTTGATGAATTCCAGCACGGCATCGCTGTCTGTAAAATGGCCAACCATTCTGTTTTCTGAAGAAGCCAGACCTCTCAACAACGGCATAATCTGCGCCGCTTTATTCTTACGTTCGTCAGCAGGCAGAGATTCTGTTTTTTGTCCGCCAAAAACCTGTCCGTTTTCTTCAATTTTTTTAGCGATGTATTCGGAAGCCATTTCGATAACTTCCAGGCTGTTGATATAGCATTCGTAGGATGTATCTCCCCAGGTGAATAATCCGTGGCTGCCCAAAACAATTCCCCTGATTCCCGGATTATCATGTAAACATTTTTCCAGCTGCAGACCCAGATCAAAGCCCGGTCTTTGCCATGGAACCCAGCCCATGGTATCTCCCCAGATTTCTTTGGTAATCGCTTCGCTGTCTTTGGCGGCTGCAACTGCAATTAATGCATCAGGGTGAAGGTGGTCTATATGTCTGAATGGAAGAAGTCCATGAAGAGGTGTATCGATGGATGGCGCTTTGCTTTCAAGATCGTAAATGCAGTGATCGAATAATCCTACCATTCTGTCTTCATCTTCCAGGCCTTCATATACATTCTTGAGGTTTCTCAATCTTTCGGTATATAACCCTGCGATGCCTTTTCTTGTTAACGTTCCGATATCGCCCCCGGAACCTTTCACCCACATTACCTCAACTTCTTCATTGGTTAAAGGATCTTTTTCTATGGTTTTGCAGCTTGTGTTTCCACCTCCATAATTGGTGATTCTTAAGTCTGCCCCGAGAATATTTGACCGGTATAAAAATAAGGCTACCTGATCATCTCCAAAAGATGCTGCTTTTTCATCATCCCACAAATAGTTTACGTATCTGAATGTTTTTAGTTTTTCCATTGTCTTTACTTATATTCTAAAATTCTAACCCAAAATTAGATTCTTCCATTGTTTACAGCATCCCGTACTATACTGTTAAATGCTTTTATTTAAAGATAAATTAACATTTTATTTTAATTCACATTGTATGGATTATTTTTATCTAATCTAGGGTTTTGCTCATTAATATTTTGTGATTTAGCTTAAAAAATAAACATTTAGAAATTTAAAATTTCCCAATGTTTATCTTGAATGATTTACGTTGATTAATATCCGGGCAACTGACTCAGATTAGGATTATCAACCAAAGGATGACCTGCCGAAGCTGCAGCAAATGGAAGCAGTTCTGTTTTATTCGGGACAAATCCGTAGAAAAGTCCGTCTCCACCCCCTTCAATCCAGTTCGGATAAGTACCTCCGTTTTCAGCGGAACCTGTAGGTTTGGTATAGATAATATTCCCGATCTGCAATGCATTAAATCCTTCAACAAATCCTACCGCTTTTCTTGCATTTCCGTTAAATGTACTTGTGTAAGCCTGGAACATATTTACAGGATACCATTTGTCTTCAGCCGTTGAAGTTTGTCCGTTTGCCAGTGCTATATTTTTTAAAGTCGTCTGATAGGCTGCATACCCAGAAGAGTTGGTAGGCACTGCCTGAACCAAAGCAATCTGTGCCGGATCTGTTAAATCGATATAGGTAACTGCCAGAAACGGATCTCCGTAAACCTGTGCATTTTTGTGGAATTTATACAATCTGTAAACCGGTATTGAAGCAAACTGTCCTGTTCTGTCCGAAAGGTTTTTCATTGCCTGTTTCGTAGCATTGATTTCGCTGGCGATACGGTTCATTCTTATTAAGTCTGTACGAAGCATAAATTCATCGGAAAATTCCCATTTACGCTCCTGAACAAGAGCATCCTGAAACGCTTGCTGACCGCTTGGTATTGGCAATGAACCAATTCCTGCACGGTTCCTTACCTGCTGTAAAGCAGCTGTTCCTGCGGCTGTAGGACCTCCATTCAAATAATTTTGTGTCTCAGCATACATAAGCAATACATCAGCGTATCTTATAATCGGAATGTTCAGGTTACGTGCATCGGCAGCCTGTGGCTCCACACACCAGCTTATTCTGAATTTACCCGGCATGATGCATGAATAGGTAGTTCCCACGTCTACCCAGGTATCTGATGCATTACCTGTTCTTAAGAAATAAATGCTGTAAGAAGTACAGGCAACATCCCTTCTTTTATCAGCCTGATTAAATGACAGGTAATAAGTAGGTAATATAAACTGCAGCGCTTTTCTTGATCCGAAAGTTCCTCCTCTGGAACCCGGATGTGCATACACTCCAAAGGCAGAGTTGGTGTTGGGACCATATTCAGCGATATGCCAAAGCATTTCCTGGTTTACGGCTGCAAAATTTCTTCTGTCAAAATTGAACCATAATGCTTCAAAACCGCTTTTTCCTCCCTGCGCCTGTACTAAGCTGTTGGTACCGGCATTAATTACAGAAGCCGCTGCTGCATCTGCAATCTGGTAAAGCTGCTGCACTCTGCTGTTATCAGAACGACGGGACATGGTGCCTGCCGATCCTGTATTCAAATCCCAACGAAGAGAATATCCCGCAGCATATAAAGCAATTCTTGCTAAAAGTGCATTGGCAGATTGTTTATTTAATCTTTCCGGAGTACCGTTTGAGGCTGGTAAACTGCTTAGCGATTCCTGAATATCAGCAATAATCTTATCGTAAATCCCGTCCCTTGGGGAACGTTTCGGGTATAATGTGTTCGTGTCGTTAGGATCTGCATCTTCAAGCGGGATCCAGATCGCAGGAACGTCTCCGTAAACACGTATTAAGTTATGGTAGCAAAACGCACGGATCGCTTTTGCTTCTGCCAGCAATGCATCACGCTTCGGACTTGCCGGCATTGTAGGCAATCTGCTGATCGCAATATTGGCTCTTTCAATAATGGCATACATCGCGGCATAAATTCCGGTAACCGTATTTGGGGTGTATGCATCATACTGATAATTGCAGATATTGTATTTGGAGTTATTGGTTGAACCATCTTCCGCAGAGTGGGTTACGGTATCTCCAGCACCCAGCTGATAGAACATTTCAGTTGGGACAAGACCCCTGTAAAGTCCCTGGACAAAAGCATCTGCTGTTTCTATGTTTTCGAATACCGATTCTGTATTGGATGAATTATACGCAGGCTGATCCAGAAAATCATCGCTGCAGGAATTGATGCTGATACCGCCGGCTAACATTACCGGAACAATAATCAGCATTTTTATAAGGTTTTTTTTATGATATCTGTTTTTCATGATGTAATCGTTTGCATTTAGAAAGTTAAATTAATACCAAGAACATAACTTCTTGAACGTGGAAATGAAGAGCTGTCGTATCCCGGTGTCACCGTAACACCACTTGCAGCAGAGACTTCAGGATCATAGCCCGAATAGCCTGTGATGGTTGCCAAATTATTAACGGTAAAATAGATGCGCGCATTGGTAAGTTTAACCGTACTTAAAAATTCTCTTGAAAAGGAGTACCCCAACGTAACCATGGCAATTCTTAAATAAGAACCATCTTCAACATAATAGGATGATGGATAGGTGATATATCCTGAATTGGTCGTATTCAAGCTCCAAAGGCGTGATCCTTCATCAGGATTCAGCTCTTTTAATCTTGCAAGATTTGTAGTGGCCTGACCAGTATTAGGATCAATGATACGGTAATAATTATCTCCGAATTCCGAAGGTGTGTTCTGGAATAAAGCATAAGGACTTAAGCTGTGCTTAGTTGCATTGTAAATATCACCCCCGACACTGAATTTCATAAATACCGCCAGATCAAAACCTTTGTATGAAAAATTATTGCTGATCCCTCCGATAAAATCAGGAGTTCCGTTTCCGATTTTCACCAGTTTCCTTGTAAACTGATCTCCGGCTTCATTGTCTGCCGCAAACTTGATATCACCCGGTTTCGGAGTTCCTGAAGCAGGCTTTACCACGCCTGGTTTTAATGTTAAAGATCCGTTGGATTCCTGGATAAAATCGTCGGTGGTGTAAATTCCCTGGTAAACATATCCGTACATATCTCCCAATTCTTCTCCAACTGTCGCATAATAGGTTACCATACCTGCCCTGTTGCTTCCGACACTGAAGTTCCTGAATTCTCTTCCTTCATCCAATGATAATACTTTTGATTTATTGAAACCTATATTGGCGTCGGTAGACCATCTGAAATCGCCGGATTTTACGTTGATTGAGTTTAAGGTAAATTCCATACCGGTATTTTTCATAGAACCGATGTTTTTAAACTGTCTTGCGTACCCTGTTGAAGCAGGCAAAACGGTTTCCAGCAACATTCCCGTAACATTATTGTTATACCATTCTGAGGTTAATTTAACCCTGTTATTGAATAATGCCAAATCTACTCCGATGTTGGTTGACCTCATCTCTTCCCACTGTACCATACGATTCCCTAAAACACTGCTTGTTACGAGGGCTAGATTTCCCACCGTATTATTCAGAGGATAATCGGTTGCAACAACATTGGTTCTGAAAACGTTATCAGGAATACTGTTATTGCCGACAATCCCATATTCAAACCTAAATTTAAGATCATTAACATAATTTTCGATTTTTGAATTTTTCCAAAACCCTTCTTCTGAAACTCTCCATGCAGCAGCTACCGACGGGAATACGCCCCACTTGTTATCCGGTCCGAATTTAGAAGATCCGTCACGACGCACCGTACCGGTAAGAAGGTAACGGTTATCGTAATTATAATTAACTCTTGCAAAATAAGAAAGCAAACTGAATGATGATCTGTCTGTATTTTTATCCGCAACAGTAGCATTGGAAATAACATCCAGTCCATAATTTAAAATAGATGGAAATCTTACCAGCCTCATGCTGTTGCTCTCGCTTTCCTGATAGATGATTTCGTTACCGATTAATCCAGTGATTTTATGCTTTTCACCTAGCGTTTTATTATACGTCAAGGTATTGGTGATCTGGTAGCGATAGGCCTCAGAATTTCCGATGCTTCCGTTGATGCCTGTATTAACCGGATCAGTAAGGTAGGCACGGGAATTTTTATCTGAAAATGCAGTAGCTTTGGTATTGGTCCAGTTATATGATCCGGCAGTTCGGAATGTAAAATCTTTCAGCAAATCAAATTCAAGCCCTACGTTGGCAAGAAATGTTCTTACCCTTCTGTTTTGTGTAGATGCTGCCGTTTCAATAAATGGGTTTTCCGTATCGAAACCTGAATCCAGCGCTGAGAAATCCGGGAACGTCTGGGTATTAAACAGCTGATCCTGGGTAAATAATGTTCCTCCCGTAATAGGCTGAAGCAATATTTTTTTCATTCCTGAATAAGCTCCTCCGCCATTCGTAGAATTGGAGGTAAACATGGAACTGAAATCCAGACGTATTCCTTTATACAGTTCTGAGTTCACATTAGCACGTAACGAGTTTCTGGTTTCGCTGAAATTTTGCAGCAAACCATCCTGCTTATTATAATTGTAACTGATGAAAGTTTGTGTTTTATCTGAACCTGCCGAAACACTAACATTGTGGTTCTGCGTAACTCCCGTTCCTCCCAGCAATTTTTCCTGCCAGTCTAAAGACGGTGCGGATGCATAACGGTTGTTGATCCTGCTAAATGCGCCGGTGTAAAATCCCGGTGAGTCTGTTCCCAGGCTGTTATCAAAAACATTGCTCCATTGGGTGACTTTACCCTGAAGCTGTGCCATTTCGTACTGATATTTCACGAACTGCTCAGAATTGGAAATCATGTCCAGCTTCTTTGAAAGCATATCAAATGACATGAAAGAATTGTAGTTGATGGTAACCCTTCCCTTTTTTCCTGTTTTTGTTTTAATGACAATAATACCGTTAGAACCTCTTGCACCATAAATAGCGATAGCGGAAGCACCTTTTAACACATCAATGCTTTCAATATCGTTGGGATTGATAATATTCAGCGCATTATCCAGCTGGAAACCGTCTACAATATAAAGCGGCTCCGTTCCCTGGGTAATGGAAGCACCACCACGAACAGTAACATTGGCTCCCGCTCCTGGCGCACCACCTGCCGTAATGATGTTTAATCCTGCCGCTCTTCCTTGTAAAGCCTGTAATGCATTCATTGCCGGTGTTGCAGCCAGATCTTTTGCAGAAACCGAAGATACCGATCCCGTTAAGTCCGATTTTTTAACTTTACCATAACCGATAACGACTACTTCCTCAATATCTTTAGTCTTGTCTTTCACAGTGTCATTTACTGTCTTTTGCCCGAACATAAAGCCGGATGCAAGCAAAAACAGCGGTGCAATAAGCGGCTTAAAATTCTTCTGTTTGATTTTAATAGACATATATTAATTTTTACATCACCAAAATACATCCTTAGAAATATACCGGCATCCTGCCATATCCTGTATTAAAATATTCATCATTTAAGTTAAATAAATATCAATTTTACAATTAACAACCGTTAAACATATAAATTTAATCACAATTAAATGAAATAAAACAAAATTCCACAATAAATAAATTTTATCGGAAATTAAAGAGGCACTCCCGATTATATGCATCGTATAAAAAAAGGTGCTGAAAAATCAGCACCTAAGAGAAATTAAACTATATAAACTGTATGAAATAATACCTGATGAATGCTGTATCTACCGCAAAGAATTTCCGTATCCGACAATCAGGATAGAAATAAACATAACGATCATCCCAACTACAATTGTGGAAATTGTTTTTTTGGAAACGCCTTTCCATTCTTTGATGACTACCCCCCAAAGATTGGCAATTAAAATGATGAATGCCATGTGCAAAATCCATGAACTCGGGCCATTTCCCATTTTACTTTCACCCATTCCGTAGAAGAAAAACTGTAAAAACCACATGGTTCCTGCCAATGCACAGAAAAAAATATTTCTCGCAACAGGAACATTTTTTTTGGTATAATCGGTATATGATTTATTCTTAAAAGATAGATAAAGGCAGCCGAGGAGATTGGAAGCCATACCGCCCCAAAGCACTACAATATAGGTTACATTATTCTGGAACAAAAATTCTCCGTTACCGGGATTTGCCGTTTTCCATGCTTCGTTGGCCACCATCGCCATGGGTTTTCCGGCTTCCAGTCCGAAATTGAAACAGGCACTTAAAACTCCCGAAATGATGGCAACCGTAAGTCCGAGTCCGAACTTATATTCCGTTTTCACCTGTGTTCCATGAGGATCTGTTGATTCGTGCTGAAGTTCTTTGTCTTTCATGACACCGGCCTTTCCGCTGATGATAATTCCGATAACGCACACAAATAGTCCGAGAAGCACCATTTTTCCCCATGTGCTGGAAATCATTAATCCGATATTGTCTTTTCCTGCCTGAGGCGAAAATTCGTAAAAAATAGAAGGTACCAGCGAACCGATAACCATCGTAAGTCCCAGCATGATACTGCTTCCCAAGGCAACGCCTAAATACCTGACTCCCAAACCATACATGAATCCACCGATTCCCCAAAGCGCTCCGAACAAAAAGGTTAATCCTAAAATTGATGAACTTTCATTCTGAATAATTTCCCAAAAATCCGGAATGGTGAGATAGGAAGCCAGCGGCGGAACAATAATCCATGAAAAGACACCTCCTATTAACCAAAATGTTTCCCATTGCCAGCCTTTTACTTTTTTATAGGGCAAATAAAAACTCCCAGAAGAAAAACCTCCTAAAAAATGAAAAATAACTCCTAATAATGCGTTCATAATTTTATCTTTCGATTGAGTCTGAAAATTAACAAGATGTAATCGATCTCGCATCTTGTAGTGTCATGTAATAAATATGATTTCTAGAACAGAAAACAAATTTAAAATTTATTAACATAAATGAATATGATTATAGTATTGACAAAATAAAATGCACATTCAAAAATTTTATATTATTTTAACTGATATACTTCGCTTGCCGCCAGCAACAGGCAACCCAATCCATAATCTTCAAAATCAGGCTCTTTGTTTACTGAAAGCGGCTGACCGTCTTTAGGTTCTTTTCCGGTTCCCTGAACCCATCCTAAAAATCCGTTGGGTTGAACCGAATCTTTTACAATGGCATTCCAGGCTTTTGTTATAACAGGCAGATATATTTTTTTATCAATTAAATTATTATTGATTCCGTAGGCCATTCCATATACGAAAAGCGCCGTTCCTGTCATTTCTTTACCTCCGAAATTCGTGGGATCGTGCAAACTAACATTCCAGAAACCGTCTTCTCTCTGAATCGGAACCAAGGCAGATAATAAATCTTTATAATCCTGTAGATATTCCTGATAATGAGGATCAGATTTTGGCGTGTCTTCCAAAGTTCTGGCAAGTGCCGCTACCACCCATCCGTTTCCACGGCTCCAATAGCAATCTTGGCCATTCGGTTCTTTGTAAGGCGGAACAAAGCTTTTATCCCTCCACCAAAGCTTATCTTTCGGATTGTACAATCCGTTTCCTCCATGCTTATATTTGGTGAAAGCATACATTTCGTAATTTTTGTCGAAATATTTTTTGTCGCCGGTGATTCTTCCCAGTTTGCTGTAAATCGGCATTCCCATTTGTAGCGCATCAATCCACCACCAATCATCGGATTTTCCGGAAGCGATCATGCTGTCCATCGACATTTTTACGTATTTGATTCTTTCCGGATGTTTTTTCCCATCAATTTCGTAAAGATCAAGGTAAGTCTGTCCGCAAGCCTGGTTATCGGCATTTCGGGTATAAGTGCCACGCATCATATCCCATTTGTGCTTTTGAGACCAGTCCAAAGCGTAGTTATAATATTCTTTTTTAGGATCAACTTTATATAAAGCCATCAGACCTTCATAATAAACTGCTCTTGTCCATAAGTTACTTGGCCATACTTTTTTACCAACCACTTCTTTTCCCGGATCCGGCCACTTGTTCATAAAATACCGATTGGCTCGTTCGGCGACTTCCAGCACTTCTTTTTTATTCGGAAGATCTGCATTTGCCGTTGTGTTTTGCTTTTGAACCGAACAGGAAGTCATTCCCGCAATCATCAGTGCAAAAAAGCCTGCTGTTAATAGTTTTTTCATTTTATATTTAAATTTAATTATCAATTTTTGGGTTTACAGTAAAAATTTTGGGTTTTGGAATTTCCTTCACCGATTCATCAAGATAATAATCCGGGTGCGGTGGCTGATTGTAGCCGACATTCTGCCAGACAATGCTTAACCGATACTGCGGATTGTGCATTAAAGTGTACAATCGATGATTTGTCGGAATGGTTGTACTGAAAATTCTCAATTCCTGATTATCTGCTGTCCTGTACATTACTTCCTCGCGCCAGTCTCCGAATAAATCGGCAACTAATGCCGGGTTTTTCTTTGTTCCGTTATTGGATTCACATTGAAAATCTTTTGCATTAAAAACAAGATTTGATTTTTCGTTTCTCCAGTCCCATTTTGAAACAACCGTTCCGTCGAGAATTTCGTTTAAAAGATCACCATCCCAGTAAATTCCCATATTTGCCGGAGGATTTTTATCGCTGATCTTTTTCCCTTTTGCAGTATAAATACCTTTTAGTCCGGCTCCGGCAGCCCAACATTCCGAGCCTTCATGACGAGGGTCGATATTCAACGACAACCCTCTTCCCGGCCCCTGGAATTTACCGGCTTTACTGTAGACGGTAGACGGTAATTTCCACAACACTTTTCCGGTTTTACCATCTCGGAAATGCGCTCCCGCATCATCAAATCTTTCCTGAATATCAAAAATTTCCAGTCCGGGATTGGATGGATCTAAATCTCCGACATGCAAAGCATCGCCGTGCCCGAAACCTGTACTGTTCAGTACTTTTCCGTCGTCATCAACCGTCATTGCGCCGAAAACAATTTCGTCTTTCCCATCATTATCGACATCGGCAACTGTTAAATTATGATTTCCCTGTCCGCGGTATTTTTTGTTTTCTTCCGAACTTTCCGTATCAAAAAGCCAGCGGAGATTCAATTTTTTATTTTTATAATCCCAGGCTGCAATCGCTGTTCTTGTGTAATATCCTCTCGACATCATCACACTCGGTGTTTTTCCATCGAGGTAAGCAACCGCTCCTAAAAAACGGTCGATGCGGTTTCCTTTGGCATCTCCCCAGGTTTCAGTCATTTCTTCATTGGTAGGATTTAAATTTCCTGAAAATCTTGGAACCTGATAATTTACCGTATGGATCTCAGCTCCGGTTTGCCCATCAAAAACCGTCAGAAATTCCGGTCCGGAAAGAATCATTCCGTTTTCATTGACGTAATTTTTTGTTGGGTCACCAATGAATTTTCCTTTTCCGTCTTTGCTTCCGTCGGCGGTTTTCATGACGATTTCCGCTTTTCCGTCCTGATCTAAATCGTAAACCAAAAACTGGGTGTAATGCGCACCTTCCCTGATATTTTTCCCTAAATTAATTTCCCATAAAAACTGCCCATTCAACCTATAAGCCTGAATAATAGGCGGATCTGTTTCGCCTTTCTGACTGTTGTCTTTGGATCTTCCGGTCTGATGAAGGATGATTTCATATTCTCCGTCACCGTCGAGATCGGCAACAGAAGCATCATTCGGCGTGTAACCTTCCGGAGTTTTCAATGGAATTGAAAAATAGGTTTTTTGATTGGCCATATATTTAGCAAAATCCTGGTCAACGTCCTGATGTTGTGTATTTGATTTTACGAAATAGGTATAGCTTTTCTTTTTGTCAGCGGTTTTATCTAAAAAATTCGTTTCGTGAAGCAAAGGTTTTTCATTCAGTTTTTTAGTCTGATTGTTTTCTGTGCGATACACATCGAAATGTGTATTTTGAGCTTCCGTTCCCAGCAATCGCCAGCTTACAAAAACACCGGATTCCGCTGGAATGGCAACGATTCCTCTTTTCAGGTATTCCATTTGTCTTTGCGCAAAAAGGGTTTGCGAAAGAAATAGCGCAGATGTAATGAAGATATATTTGATTTTCATAAATCTTTTTTAGTAAGTTTTGGCTAAAGCCGAATTGGAAATCTCATTTTTATTAAACGGGCTAAAGCCCGTTTCTATTGATTTTGCGTCGAATCTTGTGTTTTGCAAAACCTCATAGGTTTTTGAAACTTATACGGGTTGTCAATTTGAATCGCTCGCAGCCCGACTTGAACGGAGCTCTTTTTGTCGCAGCAAAGCGGAGACAAAAAAGCGGGAGTGGAAGGCGGAAGAGCTGCCCTAAAAATTAAACCCAAATTCAATCGATTGCACAAATTGTTTTATTTTATTTCTGGGAAGCTTCTTTAAGCAGCCACATTACCCATTCTTCGGTTCCTTCATAATTGGAAAAGTCCTGAGTAAGCTTTTTTCCGTCAATGTATTCGTTATAACACCACGGATCGCCCAATGCGAAAACGGTTCCTTTTCCTACTTTCGCTATTGCACCAATCACCTTATTTTCGGCATAAAGAAATGGCTTTGCAGGTGCTTTTACTGAAATCGTACTAACTTCTTTCATATATAACTTCAGTTCTGAAAATACTTCATTTCCCGGTTTTACATAAACTGCACCTTTTTCAAACTCTCTGCCTTTCAGCCTGTTGATGCTGTCATCATTGAAATGAATACCGAATTGTTCGGCCAGTTTGTTGAAATGCTCAAACTCAGAGTTTCCGTTATCGTTACTCATTAAAACCAAAACACCGCCTTTATTAATCCATTTTACAAGGTTTTTAATGGTTTTTGAGTCTATCAGATTGGCTTTTCCTCCGTAAGCTTCCTTGTCGATATCCGGGTCAACAATAATGTAGATATTGGCATTTTTTAAATCTTTTTTAGACGGAGCCGTTGTTAATGTACTGATTTCGGCGCCTTGCTTTTGAAAAAGTTCGCCCAACATGGAGAATCCGCCGTTGCTGGTATCATTCCATGTGTAATGCCAGGATTCCAATTGCCTGGTTTCTTTGTTTTCTCTTTTTTCATTGTTGAAAAAGTTGTCCAAAACGACCTTTGGTCTGTTTTGGGCATTGGATAATCCAAATGTGAGGAGTGTTCCCAATGCTAATGTTTTTACGATATTTTTATTCATAAGTCTTTATTTAATATTTAAATTCAATTTATTCTGCTGTAATTTTTAACGCAAAGTGTGCAAAGATTTTTTTGACTACTATTCTTTTTTAAGTTCACAAAACAAGTTTCGCCGATTCCGATTATCAATTATAAATTGAGGCAAAAGCGTTTCACTTAACAAAGATCACAAAGTTTAATTTTATTTCGATGCATCAAAAAGAATTTATTTCGGATAATATACAGGAATTAATTGAATTTCGCCATCTAACCCTGAAGGTTGCACTTTCCAGCCGGAGGCATCAAACGGTTTGTAATCGATGTTCACAAAATTGATTTCATGATAATTTCGCCACTGGATTTTGTTTTGATCCATATAGCGTATTCGGTTGGCCATCAGATTTGAAACCTCAATCTGAATGGTATTTTTCCCTTTTTTTAAATATTTTCCAACGTTGATTTCAAACGGAAGGCTCCAAACGATTCCTGCGTTCTGACCATTGATGATTATTTTTGCGCTTTCATATAATTTATCAAGTTTAAGCACAAAATCATCAGCTTTATTTTTCTTAATTTTAAAAGACGTCCTGTAAACTCCAGTTCCTGAAAAACTTTGTGTTGAAGCGTCGTCCGTGAAACTCGTCCACGGTTGAATCTTATCCAAAGTTCGGGATTTAGGAAGTTCCGGGCCGCCTTCTTTGAAAGTCAGCTGCCAAGGTTGATTTAATATAATCGGTGCATCTGCTCTTTCAACGTATTTCCATTTTGGAATTGAGCGATCCTGAATTTCTGATGCTTTTATAATTAATGATTCTCCTGATTTCAATTGAATTCTTACTGAATTATTCTGCGTTTCGGCAATTCCAAAATCTCCGTTTCCAGGATTCATTAAAGCAGCTTGATTTCCCATGAAATTCAAAGGAATGTTTTGATTGATTTCTTTCGAAGTATGATTGACGATGTAATAATATTTTCCGCCATCGAACTTTCTTCTGACGAATTTCAGGCCGGCATCGGTTAATTTTTCCCTTTCAATTTTTAAGAATTCCAGTGCTTTTTCAATATCAGAGCTCAAAACAATTTTTCCTTTTCCGAAGTTTGCTGACTGTAAATTTACATTTTGCTGAAAAGCAATTGTTTTCCATGCCTCCTGCAACTCTTTTCTTCTTTTTTCAAATTCAAAAAATCCGGGAACATCTTTCGGTTCACTTTGAAAAATTACAGAAGCACCTTTCTGAGCTAATTCGAGGATATTCTTTAAAGTAGATTCAGGTAAATAATTCAATTCCGGAATAATTAAAACTTTGTAAAAGCCACCATCTTCAGCCACCTTAATATTCTGATTTACAAACTTCGCTTCAGAAATCATTTTATCCGAAATCATATCGAGAGAATAGCCGGCTTTGCCCAGTTTTTCAAGGTCTTCATAGAATACCGTCGGATGCAGCCATTTTTCAATATTGTGAATTTTGAAGGTCATATCCTTTCCTTTCGGACTTGCCCATTGGTCGTAAACCGGCCAGTACAGGAGGATTTCATTGTCTGACTTTCCGCTTTGTAAAACGGATTGTGTTCTTTCGATGTAAGAATTCAAGCCTTTGATATTCGGCCACAAACTGTTTTCAGGAACGAAATTCGTTGAAGCATAAAACAGCCAGCCCGGAAACTGAACATCAGCCGGCGTGTACGTTGTGCCGTGATAAAAAATGTGATTGATTCCGGACAAAAAAATCTGTTCCGCTTCCGGTTTTACCTGCGACCAGGACGTTTTGAAATGTTCTGTCAGCCATGTGAACGACTCGTTGGAAATCAAAGGTTTTCCGGTAATATTGGCTGCCGAAGATGCGAATTTCAACATATTGATATCCGGAACTTCCTTTGTATTAATGTCTTCCAGATTTCTTTTCAATCCCTGAATATCGAATTTTGTGCTTCCGAAAGTTTCAGATTCCGGAATATCGACTGCGGCGTATAAATCCAGTAAATTTCCTGGAGAACCGTGCGCCTGATTGGTATTTTTGGAATTCTTAGAATGCGCCCAATTGGTGAAATTTTCTGTAAAATTGTGAAGAATCAATTCACTCATCGTTTCCCGGTAATCCGATTTTATTCTTCCTGCCATTTCACTTTCGCTATCGTTTACCAGATATTTGATGTAAGGACTCAAATCATAGCCTCTTCTTTGTTTGAATTCTTCCTTAAAACCGGCAGTCCAGTCGGCATTGTACACTTCATAACTGTCATTAAAAAATGAACGGATTCCGTAGTTGGAATTTCCAAAAGCTGTATCAAATGATTTTAAATATTCTTTGGCTGCATCGGGGGAAAAATGGTCTAATGTATACCCTTCTCCTCCCGGAGCAGCACGTTTTACTTTTTGTAAAGTTTTACCCGAAAAAACTGCATACACTGTCCATTTTCCGGAGGTTGGTTTCCAGTTTAAAATTCCGTCCTGAGTTACTTTATCCGTTAAAACAATAGCTTCATTTTTTTCATTATAAGCAGTGACGATATCAAGCTTTACTGTTTTTAAATTCTTTTGTTTTTCGTCTTTCAGAATAATTTTTTCTGAAATTTTTTTATCAGGTGAAATCTCGTAAGTCTGGACAATCATTTTTGTCGCTGCGTCCTGTTCGCTCACTTGCGGCCCACCGATCGGCCATCCTGTTCCGACTGCCATATCAACGCCCATATTCAGACTTTTGGCTTTATCTGTGGTGAATTGCAGCATCTTCATCCATTCCGGGGAAAGGTAATTGATGTATTTATTTTCAAAGCCTTTTGCACCATAAATCGGGACAATCTCCACTCCACCGAAACCCGCTTCGGATAGTGTTGTTAATTGTTTATCCAATCCCTTTTCGTCGACGGCGCTTCCCATCCACCACCAACGCGTCCACGGTTTTGCGGCTTCGGTGGTTTTTGGCCACGGATTCTGTGCGGAAAGATTTCCGAATGCAAAACAGAAAACGCTGATTTTTATGATATTTTTAAATTTCATTTTTACTTTTAAATTTAACCACAAAAGTCACAAAAGATTTCGGACACATTTGTTATTTTAAGTTTGTGATTCGGGTTTTGAGAAGAACACATTATTTTTAAAAAATCGAAGATTTTTTGTTTAATCAACATTAAGAAATTAAGATTTAAGCATCTTCTTAATGATTGTTATTCTAAACCAAACTATTAATTCTTAATTTTATGTTCACTCTGTTTTTTAAATTCTTAATGTTCAAATTTTTAATATTTTAAAAGAATAAACTTTGTTTATTTAATTGAGTTTATTAAGAAGCTGTTTAAACTTATTTTAGAAAAAAAGTTCCGAGAAAATTAGCAATTTTGGATTGCAATTAAAAAAACTAATAATCTGGAACTCATCAGCAAAGATAAAATAGAGAAATGGATTTTACCCCATTTAAGCAAAGGAAAAAGGGGATTTTCTACAAAGTTTGACGTGGTAAAAATAATCCAGACCATTATAAAACGGCTGAAAACCGGTTGCCAGTGGCGTGAGATTTCTTTAAAAGACTATTTTGGGGAAGAAAAGATAAGCTGGCAAAATGTGTATTATTTTTTTAATAAATGGAGC